>JAKJJU010000021.1 GCA_021713295.1 Thiotrichales bacterium 19S3-11 | reverse complement strand
ATACTTCCAGTTGTTTAGAAGCTTTAGAAATGGCTTTAACAAAAGGTAAAGCAGAAATTATAAATTCAGATCAAGGTTGCCAGTTCACCAGTAACCAATGGACTGAGGCTTTAGTTAAAAATAATATTAAAATTAGTATGACAGGTAAAGGGCGTTGTTTAGATAATGTTTATATTGAACGATTTTGGCGTTCATTAAAGCAAGAGAAAATTAAGTTATCAGAATTTTCTAACTTAAAAGAGCTTGAAGGATTGATTAAAGATTATATTGAGCATTATAATCATAAAAGGCCTCATCAAGCATTGGGAAACTATGTTCCATATGAGGTATATAAAGGTCTTAATAAATTACCTATGAAAAAGGTATGATATGTAGGACTGTAAGGGGGCATTTCAAAGAAAGACAACAAAAAAAGCCAGCTAATGTCCTAAAAAGTGATACACTTTATCCATGGCATATGATGGATCAAACAATCAAAAGTGATAAACAATATCATAAAGTACCTTCATTAACAGGCTAGTAACGTTTATAGTCTAATTGCTTTGATGATGGCAGATTCAAGCGTTTCTATCGATACTTGATCCATTTGTTTTTCTTGGGCATCAAGATAGAAAATGTCTTCAATTTTTTGATCTAATGTATTGATTTTAGCGTGTGTAATATATAGATTAAATTGATCAAATACACGAACAATTTCGGCTAAAATTCCAGGGTAATCGATGGTATGAATTTCAACGATGAGCTGTAATGAATTGATAATTTGGATATTAATTTTGGGATTACTTGTAAGGATATAGCGTTTCGGTAAGCGCTTTCTGAATTTAGTTGAAGTGCCTTTCTTTTGTGGACTACTTAAGATCGTTTTAAATTGCTGAATTATTTTGGATAAAGTAAATTCGTTGGTTAATGAAATAGGATCCGTTTGATGATTAATAACATATTGACTAAAGGTCTCGCCTGAGGTTGCAGTATAAATACGAGCATCTAGTATACTTAAGCTTAACCTCGATGCCGATGCGGCAATCGGACCAAATATAAAGCGTTTATTTTTCGAATAAGTAATGATTTCCGCTTGTTTAGTTCTTGGGTTAAAGCGTCCGAAAAGGTAGAAACCATCGGTTTCTAAATGAGGTAAAATACAGTCTAAGTGCCATTGAATACTTGAAGGTGAGAAATGTATTAGGTAGCGCTCTCCCCAAAGGTTTAAAAAATGATTTAGTGCACTTTGTGGGTATTTATTCTTAAGGCGGTTGGTTTTACCAATGGCGACTTTTTTCTTATTTGAATCTTCATGTTGAATATTTGCTATATCCTCATTGGGCTGTTTTAGATAATGCGTTGTTTTATGGTATAGGCTTGTTAATACGCTAAATCGCCAGTGATTCCATAGCTTGATGTTTGTACCACGGATATCACAAATGGTTAATAAATAGAGGTAATCTAGCGTTATTTGATCTTTAACTACATTGGCAAACGCACTAAGAACGCCTAAGTCACTGATATCTTTTTTTTGTGCAGTGTGTGACATAAGTAAGTGAGATTCTACTAAAAACAAAATGAGTTGTTTATCTCTTTCAGTTAAAAAGTGAACATCGTTAAGCTTGGTTACGTATTGGCATAATTTTTTAGCAATTATCGTTTCATGATTTCCTCCTAGGCCTTTACCTAGGTCATGGAAAAAAGCACTAATGAGTAAAACTTCAGGTTTGATTTTTTGCACGATTGCATCTGCATCAGGTGTAATCGTTTGGTAGTTTCCTAAAATTAGGTTGCTTGCTTCTGTAACGACTTTAATTGAATGAACATCAACACTAAAGCAATGAAATAAATCAAATTGACCCAAACCAATCGTATGTTCAAATAACGGTAGGTAATAGGCAAGACGTTTTGATTGATGGAGAAATATCAGATGTTCTACCAGAGTGTTAGGGTATTGAAATAACGATAAAAACAAATTTCCTATGGTGGTGACATGCTGACGATGAATGACCTGATCTTTTAGGTTAGTGACTAGCTGATAAGCAATTAGTGGTAATGTTTTTGAATTAGCTTGTGCATTGTTGTGTAAGATTTTTAAAAGTGCGACATCCGGATCACAATTAACTGATGGTTTAATCCTATGTGCGCTTAGGGGGGCATCACTATTGATATCATGTAATTGCGTTGTTATTTTTTTAAAAAGAAATGCTATATCTAATACAGCTTGGTAATACGGCTGCATCATTTGCTTGATTGATTGATAGTTAAATGCTCTCGATAGTGATAGTTGATGGTTAAAATATAATGTGTTTTCATTTTTATAGCTAATAAGATGAAGTCCAAATCGTAATTTACCTAAAATTGCAGATGCTAACCTAAGTTGTTCAAGTTCTTTTGTATTTAGTAGCTTTTGATTAAGGTTATAATAGCTTATTAGCCAGTTTATTTTATGTAATGTTCTAAGGTTTCCCGGAGCAGTTTTTAAATTAGGTTCTAGATTTTGTTGAGTTATTTTATCATTTGCTAATTCTTCATTATATAAATGCTCTAAGAGTGTTTTCGGTTTTATTGGTTGTTCTGTTAGAAAGCATTTAAGTGTGTCATATAATTGTTTGTTTCCAAATAGCAGACGACAATTAAGTAGGCTTGTAAAAAACGCAACATCTTGAAATATATCGTACTTAATTTCATTTAACGTACGATAGCTGATATTTATTTTTATCGGCAGCTGCCAAAGATATACAAATGAATCAGCCAGTGTTGTTTTAGCTTGGCTATCTGAGCAGATGACCATTAAATCAAGATCAGAAAATGGGTATAATTCGCATCGAGAATAGCCGCCTAGGGCAACTAGTGCGATATTGTTTTTGGCTGTAGAAGGTATTTGATGTATTAACTTGGAAGTTACAAAATGGTCAATTTCATGACAGTAGCGATGCATTAACTCAGTAAAGTTAAGTGGGTTATTGAAAAAATTTTCATTAAGCGATTCGATCAATTGAGTGTGTCTATTTTTTATTGGCTGATGCTTGCGATTATCAATGCTCATTAGCTTATATCACATAATTGATGTAACTGAAATGCTCGTAAGTATAGGGTCATTATGCCAGAATAGAATGAAAATGGAAGCAAAGGCTAAAAATGGGCCAAAGACAATCTGGTTGGTTAGTTTTGGTTTATAGTTTGGCTTAGCTTTTTGGATAAGTATTTCACTAAATTTAATGATCAATACGCTAATTAATGCACTAATGCTGGCAATAACTAGAGTTGGTAGTATTGCATTAAGGCCAAGCCATGCGCCAATTGCACTTAAACATTTTAAGTCACCAAAGCCTAAACCATCACAGTGTCGAAGAAGCTTATAGATGATATAAACAAACCATAAGATCAGATAACCAATGATTGCACCCCAAAGTGCTAAGGTTAGCGATGTAAAATATGAGAAATTATTAACCATTAATCCTAGCCAAATTAAAGGTAATGTTATGATATCCGGTAGTAATTGAGTTCTAATATCTATGATAGCTAGTGTAATTAATGCAAAGACAAATATGAGTGAAAATAGTGTAGCGATGCTAAAACCAAATTTGATGATAATAAGCGTAAATAAAATAGCAGAGATTAGTTCAGTTATTGGATAAAGCCATGAAATTTTTTTATGGCAGCTATGACAGCGCCCTCTTAAAAAAACAAAACTGATAATAGGAATATTATGGTAGAAGGCAATTTTTTGATGACAATCAGGGCAATGGGATCGGATTCCTAATAAGTTGAAACAAGAGTTATATGGTGGGTCACTTTGTGTTTTTTGTTCAATTTTTAAATAATTAAGACAACTTTTTTGCCAGTTATATTGTAGTGTTAATGGTAAGCGATAGGCGATAACATTGATAAAGCTTCCCAAGACAAGTCCAAAAATAAAGCTTAAAATCAATATAAAAATCATATTGCTATGTTATCCTTGTAGTTTTATTAATATCTTTTTAAATCATAACCTGTTGTTTACTTAATTGCGTTATATATCATATAAATTTTCTGCTATGTTAATGCATTAATTATCGATTGATTGTGCTGAGAATTTAAGTTAAAGCTTAAGTTATGGTTTGCATTATAGACATCTGTGTTATAATCCTTATTTGAAAGGATGGTAGTATGGTCTTGACTTTGACACTTAGTTCATCTGAGAAATCTTAGTTTAACTTCATTATTTCTAGTATACCTTTCAATGTAATGTTACTTAGTTAGAGGAAAAAAAACGTGCAAAATACGAAAGTCTATGTAGGCAATTTATCCTACAACCTATCGGAAGCGGATTTACATGATGCCTTTGGTGATTGTGGTGAAATCCAAGAAGTTAAACTAATTACAGATCGTGATACAGGGCGCTCAAAAGGGTTTGCCTTTATTACTTTTGCTAGTGAAGATGCAGTTCAAGATGCGCTAGAGCTAAATGGTACAGAATTGGATAACCGTAGAGTTAATGTGAGCATCGCAAAGCCACAAAGTAGAACAGGCGGTTCTTCATCAGGACGTCGTAGTTTTAGTAATAATAACCGTGGCGGTTATCATCAGCACTAATATCAACGTTTCAGTTATCCTAAATCTTAGTGATTTGGGCTAACTGAATCTTTTTCGAAAATAATTATTTTTTTATCTTAAAAATTCAGCGTTAGTTTTTTTTGATTAAATCAATGCTTGCGCATGATTTAATCTTTAGTTTACAATTCACTGGCATTTATTTAAATATTAAAATTGATTAAATAGGCAACTATAAGTGATGTTTAATACAACAGAAGAGTTAATTAGTGCTATCTCTAATGGCGAGATGGTTATCTTATTGGATGATGAAAATCGTGAAAATGAAGGTGATTTTGTTATGGCAGCAGAGAAAGTCACTCCTGAAGCGATTAACTTCATGGCGCGCTTTGGTAGAGGGTTGGTTTGTATGCCAATGACTGAAACACAGTGTAAAAAGTTAGACTTACCGCTTATGGTTCCAGGAAATAACCGGAGCCGTTTTGGTACAAATTTCACACTGTCAATTGAAGCAAAAGAAGGAGTCACTACGGGTATTTCAGCACATGATCGTGCTCAGACAATTCGAACTGCAATTAAAGATGATGTCACATCAGATGACTTGGTTAAACCGGGACATATTTTTCCAATAATGGCGAAAACAGGTGGTGTATTAACACGAGCAGGTCATACAGAAGCAAGTTGTGATTTAGCTAGACTGGCAGCGTTAAAGCCTGCGGCGGTACTAGTTGAAATTTTGAATGATGACGGCACGATGGCTAGAGGCAATGATTTATTTAAAGTTGCATTAAAGCATAATTTAAAAATTGGGACGATTGCTGATTTGATTCGTTATCGTATTGAACATGAAACAACCGTAGAACCCGTATCGATTATGCCGATTGAGACAGCCTATGGTGTATTTCAGATGCATAGTTATTTGGATAAAATAGATAATCGTATTCATTTTGCACTAACTAAAGGTGATATCACACATACTGAAGAAGTAACGGTGAGGGTTCACTATCAGGATATGTTTGCTGATTTAATTCGAATTAATCATCTGCCACAGAGTTGGCGTTTTGATAAAGCGTTAGAAAAAGTTGCTCAAGCTAAAGCAGGAGTTATGGTTTTATTATCAAGTGCCAATCAACCCAATGATATTGTGAATACGCTTGAAAGATTGACAAATGATAAAAAAGTAAAAGATCATGAATCAGAGACGGTAGATGAAAGTTTTAAAACGATTGGGACAGGCGCTAGAATTTTAAAAGATTTGGGTGTTAAAAAAATGCGCCTATTAAGTTCGCCAAGGCGTTATAATGCATTAAGTGGTTTTGATTTAGAGGTTGTTGAATATATTGAAGGTTCTTCTTAAGTTAATTTAGAAAATATTAAGGGTTTTAAGGTATGACTTATCGAGTGGTTGAAGGTAATTATATTTATAATGGCGAGCGTATTGGAATTATTGCTTCACGCTTTAACAGCTTAGTTGTTGAAAGCTTAATTAAAGGTGCGATAGATACGTTAGTTCGTCATGGCGTCAATGCTGATAATATAGAAGTTATTTATGTGCCAGGTGCTTATGAGTTACCATTGGCAGCTCAAAAAATGGCTTCTAAAAATCGCTATGGCGGTATGATTGCCTTAGGTGCAGTTATTCGAGGAGGTACGGTACATTTTGATTATGTAGCAGGTGAATGTGCAAAAGGCCTAGCTCAAGTATCATTAAATAGTGACCTTCCTATTTCTTTTGGTGTATTAACAACCGATACGATAGAACAGGCGGTGGAGCGTGCTGGGACTAAGGCTGGTAATAAAGGTGCTGATGCAGCATTAGCCTTATTAGAAAGTATTAATGTTCTAGCTGAAATTGAGGCACTGTAATGTTAATTAAGATTAAACCAAGAAAACGAGCAAGGTTTCATGCAATTCAAGCACTCTATCAGCGTGAGCTTGCAGGGACTGACTATCTTGAGTTGCGTGTTCAATTTTATGAAGATAACATTGAGCGTCATCCAGTTGATTGGGATTTTTTCCATGACTTGATTAATGGTGTTGAAAAATATCAAATAGAATTAGACAATATGATTCGCCCACTGGTAGTACGTGAGTTTGAAAGTGTTAAGCCAGTTGAATTAGCAATTTTGCGCTTAGGAGCATATGAATTAAATCATCGCTTAGAAATTCCATTTCAGGTGATTATCAATGAGTATGTAGAGCATGCTAAGGAGCTGGGTGCAACGGATGGTCACCGGTTTGTCAATGGCCTTTTAGAGCGGTTATCGCATCAAGTACGAGCTGAAGCTTCCTAATAGTTATATTTCGATTGTAATCGTATTTTTCATCTATACTTATATTATCTATCTATGAGGATGTGATTAAGTAAATTGATATAAGTTATTGCCATGATGAAAGCACACGTATTAAAAAGTTTTATTATCAGTATTATTGTCTACTTTTTAAGTCTTATTGCCTGTAATAATGTATTAGCTGATATGATCAATAAAGCATCTGAAGATCACAGTCCACAACCGGTTATCATTGGAATTTATGTGACTGATATTTTCGGTGGTGACATCTCAACAAAAACAGTTGATATTGCATTTTGGTTATGGGTTATCTACAAAGATAAGACATTAACGCCACTGGATCATATTGATATTGTTAATGCTGAAAGTGTTAAGCGTTTAAGTTATGAAATTACACGCCTTGATGACGGTTATTATTGGGCTGGCGGCAAATATCATGCCAAGCTGCATCAGAATTGGGACTTTACAAGCTATCCATTAGACAGTCAGGGTATTGAATTTGTCTTTGAGGATACTCGTTATGGTTCAGATCAATTAGTTTATGTGATTGATAACGCTGATAGCGATGTAGATCTACAAGTTTCACTTGATGGATGGCGGGTACTAAACAGTTATTGGAAATTAAAAAACTATCATTATAAGTCTAATTTTGGTGTTATTAATTCCAATTCAACAGGTGATACAACTTATTCTAGAGCTATTTATAAAATTGAGTTAAAACGTGAAGGAATACGCAAATTAATCCAAGTGTTTGGTGTGGCATATTTGGCATGTTTTCTAGCTTTTTGTATTTATTTCTTACCATTAAATGAACTTCGTGGGCGTTTAGGTTTAATCACCGGCGCAATTTTTGCTTTAGTTGGTAATAAACTATTAACCGATAGCTATTTGCCACAAGCTACGGGGCTTACTCTAGTTGATTTAGTTCAGCTAACCGCAATGGTATTTCTAAGCATTACAATATTAATGACGGTCATTATTTATTATTTTCATAAACATGAAAAAATAAAATTTGCTAGGTGGGTTAATAGTATCTGTATCCTATTAGCTCTAATATTAGTTCCTGGCGTGCAAGTGCTTTTATTGCTATCGCACTAAAGTAGAAATTAATTATAGCTTGAAAATTAAGCATTTTTCAGTATTTAGATACTTAAAATTATTTCAAAATTGGCAGTTGTCTGTTTGTTTATATGGATAGATTACACTGATGTAAAGTCTGATTATTTTAGGTGTTTGTGTAACAGAATCAGATAGATAAATATTTATTTCAATCTTAGACATTTTATAATCATTTGAGCAAAGCATGTACAGTTGTATCATATATGGAGATATGGAAATGGATAAAGATGAACTTATAAATTTATTATTCACATTGTTTAAAAAAGTTGGTTACAAAGGTATTCAAAGTGTTATCAACCGAGCAGCTGATAAAACGAAAGATGAGCATTTAGGGCTTGGCTTTTTGATGACAGAAAGTTCTAAAGAAGCAATAGCTGTGACGATAAAAGCTAAAACATTAATGAATCAAGTTGGTGAGGATTATAATAACTTATGGGAAGCCTTAAAATTATTGGCAGGCCAGGGGCATTGGCAAGGAAAAGAGTATTACTGGTGGTATTCTTCGTTTAATACTAAATTTGTAGGTAACTTAGTTGAAGAAGCTGCACGGGAATTACGACAACCACTTTTAGCAAATAAGCTACAAATGAAAAAAGCAGAAATTCAGCTAATAGCTGAGGAGGTTTATCTTGAATTTATATGTGGTATGACAAGAGATAAAATAAATCAGGTTAAATATGAATTGACTGATGAAGGTTTTAATCCAGATGTTGGTGGATTATTATTAGCGAGTGCATTAAATACTCAAGAGTTTGATATTAAAGATTTAGTAATCAATGCTGCTGAAACTGCGTTACTTCAACATAAAGGTTGGGGAGTGATACAATCAAGTAGTGATGCAAAAAAATATGAAGATGTAAATAGTATTTTAAATGATATTAAAAACCATAAAGATGAGAGACCTCTGATGTTTCATATTATGAAACTAATGAAACAAGGTGATTGGAACTATGGTAAGTGGACGATGATGATGAATGAGGCGACTCCATCATTTAATACCTACTTTATGTGTAATCTAATTAAGCTTGTCGCACAAAGTTTTGGTTATAATGGTTATGTGGGTGAGATTGAGAAAAACACTAAAAAATTAATGATGGATGCGCAAGAGATTTTTATTGCCTTTCAAAAATATGCATTATCTAATACAAAAATTGAATTAGAGCCAGTTGAAAGTGGTCATAAATTGGAAGATTTTCGAGAGGCTATGTTAAAGCGATCATCACAGCATGAAATAGGTGATGTGAAACAAAAAGAAGTTGATTTGCTTGGTTCGGGCGGATTAGATGCCTCAACTAGCCAAGGAAAGCCATTGTCACCTAAGCCTGTGATATCACAAACAGAACATTTAGGAGACCTTATTGATGTGACGGTTGATCATCAAAAGAAGGGTAAACTTAATGAAGAACCTAAGACTGTGTTAGGGCAGCAACCACCGTCTGTTATGCTACGCGAAGACAGTGGTCGCTTGACCAAATCATTAGACTCAGCTGAATTTCCTCATTGAGTTTAACGAATAAATTTGTTATTAGCCAAACTTTATTGTGAGAATTCATCAAAGGCTTTAAGTGCATCAGCGGCGTACATTAAAGATGGCCCGCCACCCATATAAACAGACATAGCACAAACTTCATTGATTTCTTCTTTCGTCGCACCCAGATTTTTGAGTGCTTTTGCATGAAAACCAATACAGCCATCACAGCGAACAGCGATACCAATTGCCAGTGCAATAAGTTCTTTCGTCTTTTTATCTAATGCGCCATCTTTTGATGCTTCTTTGGCTAGTTGCGAAAATGCCGCCATAACTTGTGGGTTATCTTGGCGCAATTTAGCTAAATAGGTATTTAGATCGTTGGTAATTTCAAGGTATGATTTGCTCATTGAGTGACTCCTTTAGTAATTGATTTTTTATCGTTGATTATAGGGTAATAGCATTAAAAGCTTGGCTAATCCACAAAAACCACTTAAACCAGCAAATAATAATCCAAGTCCAAAAAATGCACTAATAAGGGTAAAGTATGCAGATAACCAAAATCCTAAAATGACACCAATTAAGACCATGATGCCTACGATAATTTGTACTTGATGCATAATCGGTATTGGTGCTTTTTTATCTAATTTTGTATGATAACCTGCTTTTTTCCACGCATTTAAACCACCATCTAAAATAACAATCGTTTTGGCTTTAAGTTGTAGCAGTTGGTTTTTAATTTGGCTTGTACGAATACCAGCTTGGCAGTAAAAGATAATGCATTCTTGTTCTGAGAATGATAGAGAAGATAATTGCTCTTTTTGAATATTTTCAGCAGATTCTATATGCTCTTTGTTAAACTCGCTAGGCGAGCGAATGTCAATCAATTTAGTTTTTTGACGTTTGATTAACGATGCGCATTCAGCTGCTGAAATTGTATTTAATGCATGCTTCATAATTTCACCTTTTCTAATTTAGATTATTCTAATATAATGATTAAAAAAATTATTCTTTACAATAAATCTCATACATAACGGATAAGATTTTCTCAATATTTTGATTTTTTAAACTGTAATATACTGTTTGTGCTTCTTTTTTAGTCTTAACTAAGTTTTCTTTTCTTAAAACGCTAAGATGCTGTGAAAATGCGGATTGGCTTAAATTTGAATGCTTTAATAAGGCACCAACACTCATTGGTTGGTTTTGGCTTAATAAGCATAAAATCAGCAAGCGTGAATCGTGAGCAATTGCTTTAAGCAATCTAGCAGCATCTTTAGCATTTTTATGCATTTTCTCTAGGTTGGTCATTGCAATCCTTAGTTGTATTTAATTATAATATTAGCAAAGTCTAAATTAGAATTCAATTATATAATACAAATAAGTAATTTTATGTGATGGATTTAGAAATAAATACCATAGCAAACTAGATATAAAAAAGGAGTGATGCACTTAGTTAGTCTATTATTTGCTTGGCGTATTGATTACCATTTGATTTTTTGATGTGATTTTCGATTAAAGATATCACGATGTTTTTCAACTTCTTTTTTTTGTGAGCTCGAGCGTTTGGGGTGATCTTTATCAAATTTATGTAAAAACTGGTCCAAATCGCTGACATAATCCCTTTGTTTTTTGTTATCACCAAAATTAATTAGTTTACTGATCAATCCCATCTGTCTAATCTCTTTTTTATTTAAGTTGAAAACTTTATATAACTGCCATTTCAGATTATACTCCACAAAGAGAGTAAAATCACGGCTCTAATTAATAAAAGGATACCATATTAATGAAATTTAAAGCCACAGGTAAAGTGCTTGGCGTGTTATTAATGTTTTATAGTTTGACTTTATTATCACCTATAATTGTTGATTATATTTATAAAGAAAATAATGCCAGGGCTTTCCTTTTGGGCTTTGCTATTACGTTTATGATTGGCTTAATTTTATGGCTTTTAACGTATAAATCAAAAAAGGAATTAAGCCCTAAAGATGGCTTTATTGTCGTATTTTTAATTTGGCTAGTTCTAGGCTTATTTGGTGCCATTCCTTATATGCTTTCAAAAGGGTTACATTTAACGTTAAGTGATGCAGTCTTTGAATCAATGTCTGGTATTACGACAACGGGCGCAACCTTAATTAATCACTTAGATGGCCTGCCTAAAAGTATTTTATATTATCGTCAGCAAGCACAATTTTTTGGTGGTATGGGAATTATTGTTTTAGCCGTGGCAATATTGCCTTTAATTGGCGTCGGTGGCATGCAGCTTTATCGAGCTGAGATTAGCGGGCCTTGGAAAGAGAATAAATTAACGCCTCGTATTATGGAAACAGCAAAAGCGTTATGGGTAATTTATGTTGTTTTGACGTTTCTTTGCATTTTAAGCTATTATGTTGCGGGCATGAGTTTTTTTGATGCGATTTGTTATGCTTTTTCTACAGTGGGTACAGGTGGCTTTGCGCCTCATGATAGTTCCATGGCTTATTTTAGCGATAAACCACAAATCTATTTTATTGCTATGTTTTTTATGTTTATCGGCGCTGTTAGTTTTGCACTTCATTTTGTTGCAGTCAGTCGGCGTCGAATACGTTATTATTGGCAGGATGTTGAATTTAGATTTTATGTCTATTATGTGCTTTTTATGGCTTTGATTGTAAGCTTAACATTAATTTTAAAGCAATATTATACCAATCCGTCAAAATCAATCTTAGAAAGTTTTTTTCAGGTGGTGTCATTTGCAAGTAATACGGGATTTACTTCTAATAGTGATTATGCTTCGTGGCCGGTATTTGTGCCAATTTTACTGATGATTATTGGTTTAATTGGTGGCTGTGCAGGTTCAACTTCAGGAGGTATTAAAATTATTCGAATGGTGTTAATAAAACAACAATTAATTAGAGAAATGAAGCGACTGGTACATCCTCAAGGGGTTTTTCCCATAAAATTTGGGCAAAAGGCAATGTCAGAGGGAGCAATTAATAGTGTTTGGGCATTTATTGCCGGATATTTTGGCATTATGGTTGTATTATGGATTGTATTAATGGCATTGTCCGTTGAGCCTATTAATGCATTAGCTGCAATTACAGCATGTATATCAAATACAGGTGCAGGTATCGCATCCATTAGTAGTAATTATGCAAACTTACCAGCAATGGCACATTGGGTCTTAGCGATTGCTATGTTAGTTGGACGTTTGGAAGTATTTACGGTTTTGGTTTTATTAATGCCAACGTTTTGGCGTCGTTAGATAAAACGGATCAGTATTGAAAGTGCTTTAAAAATTCATCATTCTTGCCAATTTTACTCATTGCTTCGATGCCGAGATCAAGGTGGAGGTCTGTATATTTATGGTTATTACTGTGATCAGAGCGACTAGTTTTAACACCTTCTGGCGTCATTGGTAAATCGGATACAAGTAATAACGCTCCTCTTGGTATGCGATTGATGTGACCAACAACAAACAGTGTTGCTGTTTCCATATCAATGCCAATAACCGATAGTTTTTTTAAATAATCTTTAAATTGATTATCCCATTCCCAAACGCGACGGTTAGTGGTATAAATAACACCGGTTCTGTATTCTAATTTTCTTTGATATAACTGCTCTGAGATAAATTTATGTAGTTTAAATGAGGGAAGTGCCGGTACTTCAGGAAGCATATAATCATTGCTGGTACCATCACCTCTAACAGCGGCAATTGGTAGAATAAAGTGACCAATTTCAGTGGATTTTTTAATACCTCCGCATTTACCGAGTAAAAGTGCTGCTTTGGGGTTAACTGCAGTTAGTAGATCCAAAATAGTTGCTGTATTAGGAGAACCCATGCCAAAATTAATGATTGTTACACCATCTTTATTGGTGGTTGCTTGCATAGATAGATTTTCACCATATATTTTTGAGTTAAAGCGCTCTGAGAACTGGTTTAAGTACGATCTAAAATTGGTTAATAGGATATATTCACCAAACTGTTTTAATGGCATTCCGGTGTATCTAGGTAGCCAGTCTGCTGCAATTTGTATTTTTGTTTTCATCGTATAAATCCTTGTTATACTTTTCTAAATTTTCATATCGATTTATTATATATTATAGTAACAAAACTACTTAAGTAATCTTCTTTGAAGAAATCTTTGCTTATCGAAAGCATTTTATGTGATAATTCAAACCAGTGCTAAATTTAGAATTGTATTTAGAAATAATCCTTAGAAAAAATGGAGATTTGCCTTAATGAAATTTAAACGAATAATTGCTATTTGTATAAGTATTGGCTTCGTATTACTTCCGCTAAAAAATGCTAGCGCACTTATTTTAGGTGGTGGGCCTTATGTTGATATTAATGGGGGCTATGCCTTTTCAGATAGTTTAACAGTCCAAAATGCAGTTAACCAAAAGGATAATGGTTATGGTTTTAGCGTTAATGCAGGCTGGATGATCGTACCATTAGTTGGGATAGAGGCAGGTTATACCAAGTATCCTGATGTAAAATATCGCTATAATGGCAATGACCAAACAGCGTCATTATATGGTTATGATATTGCAGTTAAAGGGCAAGCTCCTTTGGTCTATGGCTTTTCATTGATTGGAAAAGTAGGTATTGGTCGCCTTAATCAAGGGAGTTTAGAGTTCAGTGGTAACACCATTTCATCTCAAAAAGGGAATAACTTGTTTTGGGCTGTTGGTCTAAAGTATGAGCTAGTTTATGGCTTTTATTCGCAGTTAATCTATCAAGTCAACCAAAGTAGTAGTAACATTCCGACAAGCTCAATGTTAACCTTAGGTATTGGCTATCAGTTGTAACAGTGCTTTAGAGTGTAGGCTTGAGAAATATAAAACGTTTGGATAAGTAGGTAATGTATTGATGAATTTATTGATTACTGGCTGTTGTGGGTTTATCGGGTTTCATTTAGCGAAAAAACGTCTTGATGCAGGTGATGTCGTTGTTGGTATAGATAATCTAAATGATTATTATGATGTTTCCCTAAAGCAAGCACGGCTTGAGATACTTAAGCGGTATGAAAATTTTAGCTTTGAGAAAGTTAATTTAGAAGATCGAGTTGCAATAGAGGGTATTTTTGAGCGTTATCGTTTTGATCGAGTTTGCCATTTAGCTGCACAAGCAGGTGTTCGCTATTCAATTGAAAATCCAATGAGTTATATTGATTCAAATATTAATGGGTTTATTACTATCTTAGAAGGTTGCCGCCATCAAAAAGTAGAACACTTAGTTTATGCTTCAACTAGTTCAGTTTATGGAGCTAATACGAATCAACCATTTACAGAAACGAAAGGGGTTGATCATCCATTAGCATTGTATGCAGCAACTAAGCGTGCGAATGAGTTAATGGCACATAGCTATGCTAATTTATATCAACTACCATCGACTGGGTTACGTTTTTTTACGGTCTATGGCCCTTGGGGACGCCCTGATATGGCACTATTTTTATTTACTAAAAATATATTAGAAAATAAACCAATCGATGTATTTAATTATGGTAAAATGGTGAGAGATTTTACTTATGTTGATGATATTGTTGAAGGAGTTTCTCGTGCAATTGATAAAGTTGCAACAGCAGATATAAATTGGAATAGTGATAAACCAAACCCTGCTACTAGTTATGCACCCTATCGTATTTATAATATTGGTAATAACAAACCCACTGAGTTAATGGACTATATTAAAGCAGTTGAATTAGCCGTAGGTAAACGTGCACAGCTAAATTTATTACCCATGCAAGATGGCGATGTTCCTTCTACTTGTGCTGATGTTAGTTTATTAGAGTCTGGTTTGAATTATCGACCACAAATGAGTGTAGAAGAGGGTGTTAATCGTTTTGTTCAATGGTATCGTCATTTTTACCAAGTATGAAATAAGGCAATATTTAAGTGAAAGAGATTATTAGGTCAAACCTAA
Source organism: Thiotrichales bacterium 19S3-11 (assembly GCA_021713295.1). Lineage (GTDB taxonomy): Bacteria > Pseudomonadota > Gammaproteobacteria > Francisellales > Francisellaceae > M0027. Next base: position 33,678 of record JAKJJU010000021.1, on the reverse strand, counting down.
TGCAAGAAGTTAGCTATGAAAATGAATCTAGTAACCGAGCAAAAACTACAATAGGACAAGGCATGACAGATATGGCGACTACCTTAGCTGTTTATTCTATTAAGCAGTTGTTAAATGATAATGACTTAATTGGCTGTAATGTAACAATTAGAGGTTGGGTTAGAACGAGACGAGATTCAAAAGCGGGTATTTCATTTGTTAGTGTTCATGATGGCTCGTGCTTTGATCCAATTCAAGCCGTTGTTCCTAATACGTTAGAAAATTACACCTCAGATGTTTTAAAACTGACCAAAGATTGTGCCATCGAAGTGACAGGTAAGCTAATCCAATCTCAAGGTGGTGGTCAGTCTGTTGAAATCCAAGCGGATCATATTAAGGTCTATGGTTGGATTGAAAATCCTGAAACTTATCCTGTCTCTCCTAAGCGACATACCGTTGAGCATTTACGTGAAAATGCACATTTGCGAGTTCGGACAAACCTAATTGGCGCAGTAGCTAGAATGCGTCATACGGTTGCACAAGCAGTGCACCGTTTCCTTTCAGAGGAAGGGTTTTATTGGGTGAATACACCGATAATTACAACGAATGACTGTGAAGGTGCAGGAGAGATGTTTCGTATCTCTACGCTTGATATGGAAAATTTAGCTTTAGATGATCAAAAGAAGGTTGACTATACGAAGGATTTTTTTGGTCGCGAGGTTAGTTTGACTGTCTCTGGTCAATTAAATGTTGAAAGCTATTGTCTTGGTTTGTCGAAAGTTTATACATTTGGACCGACTTTTAGAGCAGAAAATTCAAATACTTCTCGCCATTTAGCTGAATTTTGGATGATTGAGCCGGAAGTTGCCTTTGCTAATTTAGATGACATAGCAAATTTGTCTGAAAAAATGTTGAAGTATGTTATTCGCTGTGCGTTAGAAGAACGTGCGGATGATATGAAATTTTTTAATCAATGGGTTGATAAAGGGCTGATTAAGCGTTTAGAGGCTGTTGCTAATCAACGTTTTGTTAAGATGCAATATAGCGATGCCATTGAACGATTAAAACAGTCGAATGAAACGTTTGAGTACCCAGTAAATTGGGGATTAGATTTACAGTCGGAGCATGAACGTTATTTATGCGAGAAATATGCCAAATCACCCGTTATTTTAATGAATTATCCTAAAGATATAAAAGCATTTTATATGCGAGTTAATGAAGATAATAAAACCGTAGCTGCTATGGATGTACTAGTTCCAGGTGTGGGTGAACTAATTGGCGGCAGTCAACGTGAAGAGCGGCTTGAGCAACTGGATCTGCGTTTAGATGAGATGCAAATTGAAAAAGATGCGCTTTGGTGGTACCGCGATTTAAGGCGCTATGGTACTGTGCCGCATAGTGGTTTTGGTCTTGGGTTTGAACGCTTGTTAAGCTATATCACATCGGTGAGTAATATTCGTGATGTAATACCATTCCCAAGAACTCCAGGGAATGCTGAGTTTTAGTATTTTTTAGTCATTCTAGATTAATTGAACGATAGGAGAGATAAAAATGAATCGAGTCAAAGTTGTCGTTACGGGTGCTGCAGGTAATATCGGTTATGCTTTATTATTTAGAATTGCATCTGGCCAAATGTTTGGTGCTGATACTGCCATTGATTTAAGTTTATTAGAAATTGAGCCTGCAATGGGAGCATTAAAAGGTGTGACTATGGAGCTTGAAGATTGTGCATTTCCATTACTAAAAAGCATTCAATGTTCATCAAATGCAAAAGAAGCAGTTAAAGATGCAAATTGGGTATTATTAGTTGGTGCTGTCCCTCGTAAAGCAGGAATGGAGCGTTCAGATTTACTTCAAGTTAATGGGGGAATTTTTAAACCAATGGGGCAAGCAATCAATGAGTTTGCTGCGAGTGATGTTCGAGTTTTAGCTGTTGGTAATCCGTGTAATACCAATGCATTAATTACTATGGCTAATGCACCGGATGTACCAAAAGATCGATTTTTTGCAATGACAGCTTTAGATGAGAATCGTGCTAAAGCGCAACTTGCTCAAAAAGCTAATGTCGAGATAACCAGTATTAGCGAAATGATTATTTGGGGTAATCACTCTGCAACGCAGTACCCAGATTTTTATAACGCTAAGATTAATGGCCAAAGTGCTGCAGCTGTGATTAATGATGAAGCTTGGCTTAAAGATGTCTTTATTGAAACAGTACAAAAACGTGGTGCTGCTATTATTCAAGCACGTGGTGCCTCTTCAGCTGCATCGGCTGCATCGGCTGTTGTTAATACGGTTTATAATTTACTTTTTGATACTAAAGCAAATGATACTTTCTCAGTAGCGCTTTGTTCAACAGGGCAGTATGGGGTTGATGAAGGGTTAATTTTCTCTATGCCGGCTCGCGTAGTCAATGGTCAATTAGAAGTTGTTGATGGCTTTACTCAAAATGCTTTTGGGCAAGAGAAAGTAAATATTACCTTAGAAGAATTAAGATTAGAGCGTGATGCTGTTAGATCGTTAGGCTTAATCTAATTTTCTGATTAAATTCTTATAACTATCATTGCTAAAAATATCGTTTCACTCCTACACTTAAAGTTGACTAAAAACAGTTAGCGATAAAAACAAGGAGTGTTAACGTGATCAAGCAATTAATTTTTACAAGTGTAATAGCAACCAGTGTTTTACTAACAGGGTGTGCGTCCTATTTACCAATGGGACAGATTTATACCGGCGTTCATGGTGCACCAGTTTCAGGCCAGATTGATCCTAATGTTTCGCCAGCGAAAGAAGGCCAAGCATGTTCGATCTCTATTCTTGGACTTGTTGCAGTTGGTGATATGACCGTTGAAAGTGCAGCTAAAGAAGGAGGTATTGCGCAAGTTGCCTCAGTTAGTTATAATTCGCAAAATATTCTAGGTGTTTATGGTAAATACTGTACAGTTGTTCGCGGATCTTAGAGCTAGATGGCAGCATGCACCTGAAAATATTACTTTTTACTATTTGAAGCTTATGATATAAATAAAATATTGCCATTGTATGTAAGGTGTTGCTATGCGATTTGAACCAAAGCAATTTGGTAATAATGTATACATTAAAGCATTAGTTAAAAGCCTAAGTCATATTTATCCAAATCTGTGCATAATACACACCTGTAATGATAACGCTTTGAAAAAAAATTGCTATTATGATGCGATTGATCATTTGTTCTCTAGTAAAATTGCACCTAAGCATGCATTATCCGATTTTGCTAATGAGGGCTTTAATTTATTCTATATTATTGATGACGTTAAACGGACAGTTTACGGTGCATTAATGCATAATCACTCGCAGTTAGTATCGCTTGCAACACAATCAGATGTAAAAGGTATAGGAACGTTATTATATACTCTGTATGCGCTTAATCGAAATGAAATTTATTTTGAATGTGCTCAAGGCGCTGATGGTTTTTATAAAAGACTTGGAGCAGCCTGTCAGAATAAACGAAACTATTATCATGTTATAGATTATGCTACTAAAAAGAGCCTGCTTGATAAAATTGCTAGTTATTTTAATCTTGATATAAGGGTTGAAGGTTCAAACTTAAATAAGAAGATGACTTCATCTCCGGAGCAACTATTATTTCAAAAAGATGAAAGTTATAAAGATACGCCACAAAAATCAATGAAAGTTTCCTTATTGACTTTGGCTCTTAAAGAAGAAAATGAAATGGTAGTATCGCTATCAAAATAGCTATATTTTTTTCTTGCAAATCAATAAAGTATGCCCAGGACCAATAGTATCTTCATCATAATCAATATAAAGGCCAGCTTGATGAATAAGCTTAATTAAATCTTTTGAGTGATACATTCGACTATTACCGTTAGCTAAGGCTGTAAAATAAATTGAGGTACAGTTAATTGCAAAGGCAGCAGGCTCAAAAATTTGCCGATCCCAAAATAACTCTAAAATACCAAGTTTCGTCCTATCTGTCATAATCTCAGCAACTTTTGACAAAATCATGGCTATTTCATCGAGTGAAAAACAATCTAGAAATTGACTCATCCAAATGAAATCATACGTTTGTGTCTTTGGGAGTTTAGCTTGTGGTTCTAGGAGATTGACATGGTAGCTTGAAAAACGCTCATTAAAGCCATGTTGCTTGATGTTATTATTGGCAACGATGAGCTGTTCTTCCAAATCAACAAGGGTAATAGTTATATCTGGATCATACTTAAAGCATTGAATTGCCCATTTACCAGTATTACCACCGATATCTAATAAAGTTTTTGGCTTATGCTTGGGGTTGAATAGGATTGGTAAAAGTGCTTTAAATGATTTATCAGAATAATAATGATCGAAGTTAAACCAACTCTGTTGTGCTTTTTTTGGTAGTTGTGTTAATAGCGGATAAATACTTGAAGCAGTCTCATCAAATACTTTTAAACCTTTGGGCTTGCCTGCTGTAATTGATTCAGTCAAATGAAATAAGCCTTCATAGCAAAGGTGTTGATTAAAGTCGAGATTAACTCTAACCATTTGATCTGATAATAGCATCATGCCAATTTTATCTAAGATATAATGTTGGCTATTTTCATCTAACCAAAGAATATGGGCACTTAATGCAGCATCTAATAGTACACCAACACCATATTCAGTCAGCTTAAGTGACTCTGCAATGGTTTTAATCGATAGGCCCTTTTCACCCGCTTTATTGAGTTGATCTAAGATGCCTAGTTCGAGTAGGCTGATACTAACTTGGAATATAACGGGTGAAAAAGCAATTTTTAATGCTTCAAATTTAGCCTTATAAGCAGATATATCATGTGGTTGATTATAGTGTTGTGAATCGTTAGTAGTCATCGATGGTGAAGCCTTTATTGATAAGTTGGTATTTGCATAAGCTGTGTTTGAATATCTTTGTTTAAATTTCTAACCCAACGATTGTAGTTGTAGTGAATCATGTTGGCATCATAGTCTAAATTTTTACTCGATGCATAAGTTAGGGAATAAGCTTTGGTAGAATAGCGAATATCAACAACGGCAACATGAGTTGAGGATGTATAGGTTGCTTGAAGTTGATTGTCATTGATCTCTTTAATTACCCATTTGCGTTTTTCAGCTCCTTTGATGATGGCTCTTTTAACCTCTTTTAAGGTTAATCCATTTGGGACGGTTTGCTGGTTATAATTAGTGATAGGCTGTATACGAGAGCAGGCAGTTAGTAAAATGCCTATGATTAAAATCAGGCTAAATTGAAGTGTTTTTTGTCGTATTAATCCTTTTCTCATTTAAGTATTCCTAGTTTGAGTCTGTGATTTTAAATGTAGTTTCTCGTCAGATAGAATAAAGCAAAATTAAGATATCGTCTTTAACTTTTGTATTTATTTATTGCTATTTTGTATAAATCTGCTGTAATAACGATGCATCGGGTTAATGAACATATTGTATGCTATATTGAAATTTAAAAATTTTCAACTTTTAGAATTTAGTTAACGATTGCAGTTGTATTATATGCTTGAAAATAAATTAGAATTAATTGACAGTACTTTGATTACTCCAGAGAAGCTAAATCAAGCTCAAACGATAATTCCTGCGCAATATAAACGGCGCTTAAGCCACGCTAGTAGATTAGCGTTAACAGCCGCATTAACGGTAACTGAAACTACCAAATTACAAAAAACAAGTACAATTGACTATATTGTATTTGGCTCTCAGCATGGTGAATTAGATAATACGGTTAATGTATTAAATGCAATTAGCCATAAAGAAACTTTAAGTCCGATGAAATTTTCTTTAGCTGTACATAATGCAGCAGCAGGCTTATATACTATTATCGAGCGCATCAATACGCCTGCAACATCAATTGCAGCAGGCGTAGATACTTTTTTAATGAGTATGTTAGATGCTATTAATTTTCTTAAAAGTAATGCAAATAAAACCGCACTAGTTGTTGTCTTTGACCAATTATTACCTCATTGTTATCAAGGTTTAACGATACGGTATGATTGTGCTTATGCGATTGCCTTGTTATTAAGAAATGATACAAATAGTGATTCAAATATATGTGTTAGCATGACACCTTATGCGCAAGGGATAAATAAGCGTGATATAAATGCAACACCAGCAGCACTTGAGTTTTATAATTGGTGTCATGATGCTTCGATTCAGCACACCTTAGTGCAGTATAGTTTAACTCAAAAATTTAGTTGGCAGAGTTAGGTGATTGAATGAAATGTCTAAACTATATTTGGCGGCTAATGGCAACAGCGGTTGCTTTTAGCACATTTGGCATTGGCGCCTTAGTCTTAGCTTATATTACAATACCATTGATTATTTTATGCTCGGATAAATCTAAAGTAAAGCTGCGTGTGCAATATGCAATTTCAGTTAACTTTCGTTTATTCGTGCTATTAATGCAAACCTTAGGTTTAGCTAATTTCAGTTTTGAAGGTAAAGCAAGCTTGTTAAATGATAAGTCAACTTTATTTATTGCTAATCATCCATCACTGATTGATTATGTTGTTATTACATCTGCACTTAGGAATTGTGATAATATTGTAAAAGCAAAGTTATGGCAGAATTTTTTTGTTAAACGCGTTATTCAAGCCGCTGGTTATATAGCTAATGAACAAAGTGAACAGACGTTAAGTAAAATTAGTACAAGTTTGGCAAGTGGAAGTAATATTTTATTGTTTCCAGAAGGAACCAGAAGTGTTGTTGATCAACCGATACAGCTAAAACGAGGCGCAGCACAAATTGCAATACGTCTTAATGTGGCAATTCGATTAATTTATATTACTTGTCAACCAAGAACGCTAACAAAAGAATTAAAATGGTATCAAATTCCAGATAGATGCGTAGATTTTAGAGTTGTTGTCGGTGAGAAAATCATTCCACAGAAATTTTTGGATGATGCTGAGCAGTTGCCATCATTAGCTGCTAGGCGGTTAACTAAATATTTAGAAGAAAAATTAACAGAAGGTAGTTCGAGTTATGAGTGAGTTTGAAAATGAAATTAAACAAATGGTTATTGATGTATTGAATCTAGAAGATTTAACCGCTGAGGAAATTAAGTCTGACCAACCATTATTTGGGGACGAAAATAACGGTTTAGGGCTTGACTCTATTGATGCGCTTGAGTTAGGTGTTGCTATAAAAAAACGTTATAATATTACCATTGATTCAGATGATGAAAAAACAAAACAATATTTTGAAAATATACGTAACTTAGCTGTATTTATTTTGAATAATAAAACGGATGCAAACTAATGAATTATAGTGAACAGATGATACTAGAAGAATTAAAAAAAATGTTTGAAAAACTTTTTGAGATAGAGCCTGATGCAGTTAAACTTGAATCTCGCTTATATGAAGATTTAGATTTAGATTCCATCGATGCTGTTGACTTAATTGTACAGTTGCAGGAGCTCACAAAAAGAAAATTTAACCCAGAAGAATTTAAATCAGTTAAAACAGTTTCAGATGTTGTAGATGTAATTAGAAGTGTATTATCTGATGAAAGCCATAAAATTGATGAAACATAATCTTGCTTAAAGGCAAAAAAAAGAGAGCGCGTGATAACTGAATGAAAAAAATTATACGTTTTATCATAGGGTGCTTGTTAGTTACCTATCCTTTTATTGTTTACTTTGGTTTGAGTTTATTTACGCTTCGTTATGTAATTATTATTCTTGGGCTAATTTTTGTATTAAGGTTATTTTTAGTTAATTGGGTTAGAGAAAAAACTCAAGCTAGGTTATCTAGGTTTATGATTGTGATAATTGCAGCAATAGGCTTAGCCTTATGTCTGTTTGCTCTGATTTTTAATAACCAGTACTGGGTTCAGTTGTATCCATTTTTCATTAATTTGTTATTGTTCTTGGTCTTTTTATATTCATTTTTATATCCACCAACTATGATTGAGCGATTTGCTTCTATTTCAAGTAAGTCAGAATTCCCTGATGAAGCAATTTTATATATGCGTAAAGTAACACTTGTTTGGATGGTGTTTTTTATTATTAATGGTTTAATTGCTCTGTTGACGGCGCTAGTTACTTCGATCAAGGTTTGGGCATTATATAATGGTTTTATTGCCTATGTTTTAATTGCTTTAATCTTTGTCATTGAATATGGCATTCGTCAAAGACTCAAGAAAAAACTGGATAAGTAATTGTCTATGCAAGCAGATAAAGCATCTAATATGACAACGGTTTTAAGAGATGTCTATCTTAAAAACCAGAATTTATTTATTTTAAATGACAAAGTAATAAAAGCCCGTGAGTTTATCGAGCAGGTTATTTATCGGCGTGATTACCTTATCCAGCAAAAATCAGTATATTGGGCTATTTGTGCTGAAGATGTTTTTTGGTTTTGCATTGATTTCTTTGGTGTTTTATTAGCTAGGAAAGTACCAGTTTTATTACCTAATAATCGAGAGGGTACGCTAGCTGATTTACGTGAGCATTATGATATGGCTCTATTTGATCAAGATGATCAAAATTTGCAAACTCCTGAAAGAGATGGTGTGTTTAATGAGCTTACCGATATTGATCAATTGCTTTTAAATGCTGAAGCAAACGTTGTGCTTTTTACTTCAGGTTCTAGTGGTAAGCCTAAAAAAATTATTCGAACCCTATCAAATTTTGATAATGAGATTAGCGCAATTGAAAAAAAGTTTGCTACATTTGCACTAGATGGCATTTTTTATGCAAGTGTTTTACCGCAGCATTTGTATGGGCTAACTTTTTATATATTATGGCCTTTGTTGACAGGGCATATCATAGCAACTGAAAAAATTAACTATCAGGAGCAGTTAATGCCCCATCTTGTGGATAATAAGGTTGTGTTTATCTCATCTCCTGGTTTGTTATCTAGATTCTCGACAGATGGTAGTTTTCCAGTAAAAGAGTTGATTGTTTTATCATCAGGTGGTCATTTAAAAACTAGCGTTGCTGATCATCTAAAAAATGCATTAGCAGATGAAATACTTGAAATTTTTGGTAGCAGTGAAACGGGTGCTATTGCCTATCGTCGTCAATTTAAAAAAAACCTCTGGCAAGTATTTGATGGTGTGAAAATTAGTCAAGCACTCAGTGGTGCATTGGTGGTTGATTCACTATTTTTTAATCATGCTCAAAGTAAAAAATTAATCACTAGTGATCAAGTAAAGTTACTCAATCAGCAACACTTCGAGCTTTTAGGGCGGCTTGATCGAGTGGTGAAAATTGAAAGTAAGCGTCTATCTTTAGAAGAAATGGAGCAGAAATTAATTCAATCTAAGCTAGTAGAGGGATGTTACTGTCTAGCTTTGGAAACCCACCGTCAGTTAGTTGCGGCTGTTATTGTCTTATCTAAGCGTGGTAAAATAGAATTAAAGACTTATAATAAGCGTTATATTAATGACCAGTTAAGGCATCATCTAAGTAATTATTTTGATTTGGTTTTGATTCCTAAGAAGTTTCGCTATGTTGAGGCAATACCTATGAATCATCAAAGTAAGATACAGCTTGATAGGGTAAAGGCGTTATTTGATTAGTAGTAATGAAGGCAAGGGTTATGGGTAATAAAAATAGGGAATCTGATTTAGTAGATAGTCGACAGCTAACATTGATAGACTATCAAAAGCTAACAAAAGATTATGCATTAATTGATTTTTATGTACCTGAAGATTTGATTTATTTTAAAGGCCATTTTGATGGCTGTCCTATTCTAGCAGGGATCGCCCAATTAGATTTGGCAATTGATTATGCATGTAAGTACTTATCGATACAAAGAGGGGATATTGCATCAATTGATGCAATGAAGTTTATGAAAGTGATAAAGCCAAAGACGGATATAACGCTTGAGCTATCACTTAAAGATAGGTGTCTTATTTTTAGATATTTAAAAGGTGATGTATTCTATTCGCAAGGCAAAATTCGATTGAAGAATCTAACATGAGTAGTAAACTTTGTATTGTGATCCCAAATTATAATCACCATAATCGGTTGCAAGCCTTATTTGATACATTGGCTAAATATAAGCTGACTTGTATCTTAGTTGATGATGGTAGTAATTTAGAAACGAAACGTGTTATTGATGCAATTATACGATCTTATGATTTTGTAAAATTAATAACGTTGGCTAATAATTCTGGTAAGGGTGTTGCAGTTATTGAGGGTTTTAAATGTGCTTATGCTGATGGCTTTAGTCATGCATTACAGGTAGATGCTGATTATCAACATGATTTAGGTGACATAACTGATTTTATTGCATTAAGTTATCAATACCCCAAAGCTTTAATCTCGGGTAAGCCAATTTATGATCAAAGTGCGCCTAAAAGCCGTGTTTATGGAAGAAAAATTACTAATTTTTGGGTAGCGATTGAGACATTAAGTTTACAGCTAGCAGAAAGTATGTGCGGTTTTCGTGTTTATCCATTATATCAGACGATGAATTTAATTAATCAAATGAAGTTACCAAGTGGAATGGCATTTGATATTGCTATTATTGTAAGGCTTTATTGGCAAGGAGTTGAGGTTAAATTTATTCCTACAAAGGTGATTTATCCCAAAGATGGCAGCTCACACTTTAAAGCAGGTCGAGATAATATTAAAATTTCTCTAGCGCACACACGGTTATTTTTTGCTATGCTACTGCGGCTGCCAAAATTATTATTAAGGAAATTTAAATAGTGGCTTACCATTGGTCTGAAATTAGAGAAAAAGGCAGTCTTTGGGGTTTGAAAATGTTGCTTTATTGTTATCATTTATTGGGTTTTTATATTACCTATTGCTTGATGATGCCAGTGATGTTGTATTATTACGTACGAGCTAAAAGTGCAAGGGAGGCATCAAGTAAATATTTATCTTATTTATCGGCTAACACGACAAAAAAGCTTAGCTCATTTAAGCATTTTTTAAGCTTTGGCGAACAGTTGATTGATAAGTTTGCTGTTTGGTCAGGTAAAGTTAAACTTCATCAAGTTGATTTTCCAAATGCAGATGTATTTATAGATCAAGCTACTATAAAAAAGGGTGCTGTTATATTAACTGCGCACTTAGGTAATATTGAGATTGCAAGGGCATTGAGTCAACTTGCCTTGGGTGCAAAAATTAATGCATTAGTATTTAGTCAGCATGCATTAAAATTTAATCAGATGCTAAAATCAATTAATTCTGATTTTGATGTTAACCTGATTCATGTGCAGTCAACGGATATTGCTTTAGCAATAACATTAAAACAAAAAATAGATCAAGGTGAGTTTGTTGTTATTGCCGCCGATAGGACATCGGTTACTGATGCAACCCGCTCAGTTAAAGCTTCATTTTTAAATCACAGTGCTTATTTCCCAGAAGGTGCTTTTATTTTAGCTTATTTATTAAAATCACCAACTTATATGATGCTTTGTATGAAAAAACAACATCAACGCTTTGAAATTATTTATGAAAAACTTGCAGAATTTGTTGATCTATCGAGGAAAAATAGAAAAGTTAATTTTAGCTATTATGTACAAAAATATAGTGATTTTTTAACAAACTATTGTGAGCAATATCCTTATCAGTGGTTTAATTTTTATGATTTTTGGGCAAGCCCTAAGTCAACAGAAAAGGTATGTAAATGAATCTAGGTAATCACTCAAAAGTAAATTTGGCATTATCGGAAAGGACTGAATTAGAAATTGCATTTTTTGATGTTGATTCAATGCGAATTGTTTGGCATGGCAATTATATTAAATATTTAGAGATTGCCCGATGTCGTCTTTTAGATAAATTAGGTTATAATTACCTTGATATGGAAGAGGAAGGGCTGATATGGCCTGTGATTGATATGCGTATTAAATATATTAAACCTATCCATTTTAAACAGGTGATATTAATTGATGCGTCCGTGGTGGAATATGAAAATAGACTTAAGATTCAATATGTTATATATGACAAAGAAACGTTAGATAAGCTAACTAAGGCATATAGTATTCAAGTTGCTGTTAATCATAAAACTTCTCAAATGTACTATCAGTCACCTAAGCATATTATTGATAAATTTAACCAATTAAAGGAATCTGTTTAATGAAGGATAAGTATGCGAGTACGAACTATTTTGTATCAATTCTATGTTGGCTTTTTATTGGTTTTTGCTTGACATTCAATAGTGCTATTGCAGCAGATATTAATCATTTAACTAAAGACCAACAGCAAGTATTTAGCCAAGTTAAAAGTAAGCTTGCTAGTCAGAAATTGCTGGTTGGAGATTTTAAACAGATACGAAAAATTGCTTTATTATCAAGTCCTTTAATTTCTAGCGGTAACTTTGAGCTTTCGAAAGAAAATGGACTTAAATGGTATCAAATGAAACCCTTTAAGTCTTCGCTTATTGTAACTGACACAAGGATTAGCCAAACAATTGGTAATAACCCAGCAACGGTTATTGATAAAAAAGATCAACCTATTGTCTTTGCCTTTACACATATTTTTTTATCTTTGTTTCAGGGGGATATTGAATTAGTTAAAGCATATTTTAAAATAGACTTCAGTGGTAGTGACAATCAATGGCAAGTCAAGTTAATACCGATTAGTTCACCACTGGATAAGGCAATAGAAAGTATTTTGGTTAGCGGTGGAACGTATGTATCATTTATTGAAGTCAATCAGCCACATGGAGATCAAATGAGCATTTATTTTTCAAATATTAAAGAAAAGTAGCTGAGTTATGAAGTATGCAAAATTTAGATTTGTCGTATGGTTATGTTTGAGTGTTATCTTATCTAGTGCATTTGTTATCACGCTTTTTGTAAGAGGCTTTCCTGTCAATGCAAACATTTTGGATTTACTACCAGATACCGATCAGTCACCCATGGTAAAAAAAGCGACGATGCATTTATCACAAACCTTAGGTGATCAGGTTATATTTTTAGTTGCTAATGAAGATCAAACAAAGGCTTATCAATCTGCCAATCGCTTCGTAAATCTACTCAAAAAAGGCCAATCCTTCAAAGAAATAACAAATATTATAACGGCAGATACGCAAAAAGCATGGGGAAGCTTATTTTATCCACACCGATTATCTTTACTGTCAAAAGATGACTATCGACTATTAGCAGAGAATAAAATAAAACAGATTCAAACCAATGCACTGGCAAAACTATATAGTCCAATTGGTATAACTTCGACCGCATTACTAGAAAATGATCCCTATTTTTTATTCCAAAACTATTTAAGTGAATTAGTCAGGCCTGCAACCAATTTAAATTTATATCATGACCATTTAATGGCTTATTATCATGGTAAATGGTATAGCTTTGTGACGGCTAAATTAAAAGAGAGTGGTTTTTCACTGACATTTCAAGATAAAGTAACAACAGAGATAACAGAAGCTGAGCAGGCGGTTATCAGTCAATATCCAAATACTAATATTTTAAAAACAGGCACCTTATTTTTTGCAAAAGCAGGTGCTGAAGAAGCACAGCATGATATATCAGTTATCGGAGTTGGCTCAGTTATTGGTATTATCTTACTGATATTTATTACCTTTCGTTCTCTATCGCCTTTGCTTTATACTTTATTTTCTGCCGCTATTGGTTTTGTTAGCGCTTTTATGGTGACTTATTGGGTATTTGGTTCAGTTTATTTGTTTACTTTAGTGTTTGGTGCAAGTTTAATTGGGATTTCAGTTGATTATGCTTTTTTCTATTACGCAGAGTGGCTTTTAGGGGGAAAAAATTGGAATGTATTTAATGGTCTAAAACGAATTTTTCCTGGCATTACGTTGGGGTTAATTAACATTGTTGTCGCTTATTTAATTATTTCATTGGCCCCATTCCCTGGTTTAAGGCAATTAGCATTATTTGCTATTGTTGGATTGTCTATGGCTTATTTGACCGTTGTTTGCGCGTTTCCATTGATGTTAAAAGCGAAGAAAAAATCCTATACGCCATGGCTATTAAAACTATCAAATTTATATTTGGCGTTATGGCAAAAAATACCACTTTTTATTATTTATACTATTTTCTTAGTGATCATTGTCGTCTCTATTTTTGGCATTTCTCAACTAAAAGCCAATGATGATATAAAAGCATTGGAACATATGCCATTGTCTTTGACCAAAAATGAACAGCAAATTAAAGCAATCATTGGTAATCGAACTGGCATGAGCTTTATTGTGATAAGTGGCGTGACAAAATTTGATGTCATTCAACGTGAAAAAAATATCGCTAGTGTTATCAATACTCAGTTTCCAGATGTTAAAAAACCATTGCTTGCTATTAGTCAGTATATTCCAACAAAAATTCGCCAGCAAAATAGCTATCATATGGTTGAGAAGAAATTAATGGGCCAACAATTAATTAACTACCTAATTTCGATAGGAATAAATCCTAAAAAAGCCCAAATAATTAAAAAGAGATTATCAACAATGCCGTTCGATCCGTTAACCGTTGATGATTGGTTAAAATCACCAGCATCAGATCAACTGGATTTTTTATGGTTGGGTAAAAGTGATCACTTATATGCTTCTATGATGTTAATTTCTGATCAAATCAGCTATAAAAAATTAGCCAATATATTGAAAGTTTATCCTTATGCTGAAGTGGTTAATCAAGCTAAAGATATCTCAAATGTATTTAAAACCTATCGTGAGCGTTTAAGTTTCCTCTTAGGCTGTGTCTTGTTATTATTATTTCTTTTGTTATTTGCTCGCTATGGAATTAAAAAAGCAGTTAGTTATTTTTTGGTGCCACTAGCATCTGCAAGTTTAGGTTTAGCCGTTCTTGGGTTGTTTGGTGTTCCATTAACCCTATTTAATATCTTAGCAATGACCTTAGTTCTAGGGATTGCCGTTGATTATGTATTATTTTTTGCTGAGACGCAGGCGAGCTATCAAAGTACGATGTTGGCTGTTATGCTTTCAGCGATTACAACGGTTTTATCATTTGGGTTACTAGCTTTTAGTTCAACTCCTGTCGTACACTATTTCGGCTTAAGTGTTTTCGTTGGGATAACTTGTGCATTTTTATTATCACCCGTTGTTGTAGCAATGGTTAAACGAAACTAGATTAAAAAACATTTGCAAATAAGAACAATTCTCATTATTATTGTCTCACTCAACTATCAAACACAACTAAAGTGATTAAAATGATTAAAAGGACCTTAAGCCAAGTTGTTATCTTATTTATTATGCTTACGGCTGGTTTTTCCAATACGTTTGCCCAAGAGCAACTTTATCAATCAGCACCTCAACGTGTTATTGTTCTAGAGTTAAGTTTATTAGATGATTTAATGTTATTGGGTATAAAACCAATAGCCATTGCAGGTAATGAAGTTGGCGAAGGAGCACTACCTAGCTATATGCTTAACGAGATTAGATCAATACCATCAGTAGGGAGTAAACAACAGCCGTCTTTAACAAAAATAGCAGCTTTAAAACCAGATTTAATCATTGCTGATACGACATTCCATCGGAGCATTCAATCACAGCTAGAAAAAATAGCGCCAACCGTTATGCTCAATGGTATTATGGGGAATCCGCAGACACAGCTTGAAAATATTAAGGTATTAGCTAAGTTATTTCATAAACAAAAAACGGCTGAAAAAGTAATAGATCAATATGAGTTAACTACGGCAAAAGATATCAAAGAAGGTCAAGCGCATAGGGCAACGGTATTAATGGGATATGTTGCTGAAAGCGGGGTATTTAGAGCGTTGAGTGCTAATGCCATTGCAACAGAGATACTAGCTAGTATTGGCAAAGAAAATTTAATTAAAGCCTATTCTTCTCGGCAACGTATTGAGATGACACCGGAGGCGGTTTTAGCCAAAAATCCACAGGTGATTGTTATTTTAGTGACAGATAATGATTATACTACAATAAGAAAATTAACGTCTAATCCGCTTTGGCAACAAATTCCAGCAGTGAAAGCTAACAAAGTTTATTACTTAAGTCGTGATGTTTGGGCGCAAGTACATGGTTTAAGGGCAACTGAAATTGCATTAGATGAGGCGAGAGATGTAGAGTTTTTAAATTTGGGTATACCTCAAAAACTTAACCATTATTCATAATTAATTAATTAATTCATAGGGGATCTATCATGCAGGTAACATCTAATCATAGCGTAAAAAGAATTGCTATTATTGGTGCAGGACATGGTGGGCAGGCATTGGCAGCTGAGCTTGCATTAAAAGGGCATCATGTTAATTTATTTGCTGATAAAACACACCTAGGTGGTATCCAAGCTATTATTAATAATGGCTATAAGATTCGATTAAAAAATAAGTCAAAAACTTCAACAGCACAGTTACATTTAGCAAGTACAGATTTAGCTAAGTGTGTTGCTGATGTTGAGTATATTTTTATTGTTTTGCCTAGCTTTGCACATGAATCTATGATGATGCGTATCTTACCATTTTTAGAGAACAATCAAAAAATTTTAACCTTAGCAGCTAACTTCTCCTCTCTTTGTTATTTAAATTTAATTGAACGCTTTCATTTAAATTGTGACATTATTCTGGGTGATATTGCATCATTACCCTATGCCTGCAGAAGTGATAATCAAGCTAATGTTGAGATTGTTGCAACTAAAAATCAGATTGAAATGGCAACGATACCTTATGACCTAACCGCTAGCATTTGTAGTGATCTAAAGGGGATATTTCCATCTGAATTAATTCCTTGTCATAGTGTCTTAGAGTTAGGTTTAAATATTACAAGTGGTATAAGCCATCCAGTCAATGCACTATTAAATGCTGGTAGAATTGGCAAAGGTGAAAAGCCCTTTTATTTTTATAAAGAAGGTATTTCTCAATCAACGATTGCATTAATTGAAAAATTAGATATTGACCGTTGTTTAATTGGCGAACGACTTGGCTTTAAAATGCGTCCATATCTTGACTTAATGGCAGAATTTTATGGAACACGTTTTGCTTCCATTGAATCATTTTTCAAAAATTCTAAAGCGCATAATACATTAATGTTATGCCCAGATAATTTACAAGCGCGTTATATTTCACAGGATATTCCATTTGTTTTAGTGCCTTGGTACTCTTTAGGCATTCTGGCAGGTTATCACTCAGAAGTGATGCAGAATTTAATTCAATTAGCGTCATTATTAAATGGGGTTGATTATTTGAAAACAGGCCGTTCATTAAATAACATGCAACTTGACCATTTATCCGTAGAAATACTTAAAGAGTATGCATTATATGGTAAAACTCAGCAAAGTTATGTTAACTTTATTAGCCACTCAATGACGTTAACGAATGCGGCATAATTAATATGTGGTTTATCACAGCAGTTTTTAGTGCATTATTCTTTGGTATGGCAGGCTTTATGTTTAAAGTCGCTACAAGTTTTAGGTTCTCTCGTGATAGCATTTTTTTGGGGCTATATTTATCGGGGGGCTTAGGTTTTTCATTGGTATTAACTTATGAAGGAGCATGGGGGGTTAATTGGCCAGTTATCATTGCATCGGCTTTGGTATCATTAGGTTCGGTAATGGGTAATACCATGGTAATGAAAGCCTATCGATATGGACCCGCAAGTCTAACAGCACCTTTAATTAATTTGAACCTTGTAATTATTATTATTTTATCAGTTAGCTTCTTTGGTGAGCATTTAACCATCGGTGAAGTCATCGGTATTATTTTGATTTTAATTGGAGCAACCCTAATTAGTTTTAATCCGAAAGAAAAAATGTCCATTGAAAAAAAAATATGGCTTGTTTATGTTACATTAGGGATTGTCTTTATCTTTATGCGTGAAGGTGGGCTTAAAATTACGAGTGAATTGGGGATGAATAATCATCGCGTATTAGCTTATGCCTATCTCATGGCATTATTATATTTTTTTATGGTATTAATTAAATCAAATTTATTTAAAAATCAAAAAGCTGTAACGGATTTGTTTTCCTATAAAGGTTTTTTTCTAGGCTTATTAACCGGTGTGTTTTCAGCACTAGGTTTAACGTTACTTGCCATTGCAATTAATACAGGCCCAGCTAGCATTGTTATGCCAATTTTTTCATTAAGAAGCTTTGTTATTGTTGTATTGTCGGTCCTTATTTATAAAGAGCAGCTTAATAGACGCCAAGTTATCTCATTAGCATTAATTTTAGTAGCTGTTATTTTATTAAGTCCAAAATGAATTTTAGAGGTGAGTAACAGCGGATGATCAAATTAAACCGTCAATGGTTAACTGGAGTAAGCGGTTTTCTACTGTTATTAGGTGTATCCTTTTTTTCGCTTAGTTTAGGTGCAGTGATTATTCCTGTAACGCATTTAGTTGATGCATTAGGGAATATTTTTTCAAACAAGTCGTTCATATCATTAAATTTGGTTGAGTCTATCATATTGTGGCACAATCATTTTCCAAGGGTCATCGTTGCAATTATCTCTGGTAGTGTACTTGCAGTTAGTGGTTTGCTCATACAGGCAGTCACTAAAAATGATTTAGCATGCCCAAGTTTACTAGGCATTAGCCAAGGTGTTGCATTAACGGATGTCATTTTATTGTTGTTTTTCCCTGCTATTTCAGGAGTTAGCTATTTTTGTTTTTCTCTAGTTGGTGGCTTAATCACGGCTAGTTTAATTGTATTGTTAGCTTTTAGCCGATCTTTTAGTCAGTCAAAACTTATTCTTTCAGGCATTGCAATTAATACGCTTTTTTATGCATTATCGCATTTATTAATCTTATTGTTTCCTGAAAAAGCGCAGTCATTGTTATTTAATTTAAATGGATCTTTGATGTCTGTTACGAAAGAGACCTATCAAATATTACTAGTTAGTTTGTTATTTCCAGTGATATTTATTTTATTGTTATTACCGAAACTAAAGCTATTTGCTTTAAGTGACGCTCTTCAGAAAAGTTTAGGTGAAAATGTAATCGCGTTAAAAAGTATAGTGTTAGTGATAGCCGTTTGGTTAAATGTGGCTGTAGTAAGTTTGATCGGACCAATTTTTTTATTTGGTTTGGTTGTACCGCAAGCATTGCGCCTAATGGGGGTTTATGACCTAAAAAAACGCTTTATTTTATCCTTAATTTTTGGTGCATTATTAATGGTTATAGCGGATAGTATTATTCGATATTTCTACAGTGATAATGAAATTCCTATTGGTATTATTATCGGTATTATTGCAGCACCATTATTTATATTTTTAATTAGAGTTAATAAAAAAGAGAGTTAGTATCACTTAGATGAGTAATCAATTTGTAGTTTACTATAGCGAGAAATTAAATAACGTTAATAGGCTTTTACTATTGGTTTTAGCTTTAGTCATGCTAATTGTTTTTTGGCTATTTATTAGTCTGTTACAACAACCAGTCAGTATGCGATTATTTGTATTAAATGAATTTATTTTACCTAGGGTTATATTAGATGTTTGCTGCGGTTTTTTATTTGCCATTGCCGGTAGTCTACTTCAAGCAACATTAAAAAATCAGATGGCCTCACCTGAAATTTTAGGGTTAACCTCAAGTGCTATATTGATGGTATTTATCGCAAGTGTAATTGGTATTAGTTACTGTTTTGAAATTTACTATCTATTTGCTTTATTGGGCGCATCTTTAGCAATTATACTAACGTGGAATTTAGCTCGAAAAAATGCAAAAGTTGCTATTTTAGAATTGGTCTTAGTTGGTAGCGGTATTGCTGTTTTTGCTAAGGCGTTATTGCAGTTATTCGCAGTTAATATGCCGCCTGAGATGACGGCATTATTAAGCTTTATGTCAGGATCAACGTATCATGCAAATTGGCAGGTATTAATTTATTTAATGCCCTTAACTGGCATTATTATGCTATGTGCTATAATGTTGAGTCAAAAAATTAACCTATTATGGTTGGATGAGTTAACGGCAAAAAGTATCGGTTTAGCGATTGATCGTTTACGTATGTTGGTATTAAGTTTAAGTGTTTTTGCTACAGCAACTGCAATAATGGGAGCGGGTAATTTAGGTTTTGTTGGTTTGATTGCACCTAATATGGCTTATTTATTAGCAAAAAATCATAGGCATTGGCTTATAATTTATGCTGTTTTATTAGGTGCAATATTGGTTGTATTTGCAGATATGTTAAATGCAGTTGTATTTAATCCGGTTGAAATTCCAGCTGGTTTGATTACGACAATTATTGGTACTCCCTATTTTATTTGGTTGTTAAGAAAATGATTGAAGTTAAGAAGTTATCCGCAGGCTATAGTAAAAAAAATGTTTTAAAGGATGTTAGCCTTCAATTTCCTTTTGGTATGATTACATCAATTATAGGTACTAATGGCAGTGGCAAATCAACGCTTTTAAAGCAGATTGCTGGCATATTAAAGCACAACTCAGGAGAGATATTGATTTATGATCAGCATATCCAATCGATTAAGCGCAAAAAATTAGCCCAGTTAGTAGGTTTTCTACCTCAAAAAGCTCAAGCACCTGAAGGTTTAACTGTCAGAGAAGTTGTTGAGCTAGGACGCCATCCCTATCAAGGTTTATTTAAACGTAATTTGAAAAAGGATATAGAAAAAATTGATTTTGCCTTAGAAGAAACAGATTTAATCGCATTATCAGCAAAATCATTTTCTAGCTTGTCAGGTGGCCAGCAGCAACGGGTATGGCTAGCTATGATACTTGCACAGGATACAGAAGTTTTACTATTAGATGAACCGACAACCTATTTAGATATTGCTCATCAAAATCAGCTATTGGATTTGTTAAAAAATTTAAATCAAAAGTATAACAAAACCATTATTATGGTATTACATGATATTAACCAAGTTTATCAAATTAGTGACTATGTTATTGGCTTAAAATCAGGTGAAGTTGTAATTTCCGGCTACACACAAGAAGTTATTCATAGACAATCTATTCAACAACTTTTTGATGTGGACTCTGAGTTTTTATGTTGTGGTCAAGGTAAAAGAGATTATATTGTACTGTAACTTATAGATAAAAAAATGATAATTAACTAAAGCATTTTATCAAAAAATATTCTAAACTAGATGATAAGTGATTATGGAATTAATCATAAAGAGAGGTCAAGGATGCTCGAACGTTATATTATCAAAGTCTCTCAAGCAATAGAAAATCAATCCATTGAAGATGCTTTTGAATATCTTCTACAAATTGGTTTAGTCATATCGAGTGATCAATTAGTGAAATATCAAAAACAAAGTCAGCAAACAATCAATGCACCAACGCTAGATGAAGTTGTTAAACTCTATTTATCTGAATTAAGCATAGATGACTACGATATACCAAAAAGCTATTCACTGTATATAGCAGCATTGTATGAACAAATCAGTGAGCGTTATCATTTAGCTGTTGCCTATGAAGATAACTTTGCGATTAAAACATTCTTTGCGCCAATTAAAATTGGTTTAATGTTTTATCAAAGTGTTTTTGATATTGAATTATCAGCGGATATTTATGATGATAATCATTTTGATTATTTAACCCAACAAGTTGATCAATTAATTAATCGAAAACACAATTTAAATAACGCATTAAATTGCTCAGGTATTAATCCAGTTTCGAGTGAGTATTATGATTGTGATATTGGTCAGCTAAAGAAATTTTCTGAGGCAGTTCAACAGGTGGAAACCATGTCTTTGGAGCTAGTTAAGCAAGTAACTAGTATGGATCAATGTGAATTATTACAAAGGATCTACTCTTACAAAAATTTACTGTATCCATTGATTTCGTATTACTGTATTTCAGCAATAACTGAGAACGAACGCCTCGGTGTGTCAGCTAGTATTATTAGCTTAAATCAATGGTTTCAAAGTACATTTTCTGAGTATAAAAAATCGCAATGGTTGTATTTCCCTCTTTCATTGTTCTATCAAATTCATGGTGCTGCCAAATTAGTTGATACTAATCAGAATGAAATAAAAAATTTGCTTGAATTAACTTAAATTAATATCAAAAAATTAGCTTTTATTGGTGTAATGATGTATTATTATGACTCCAATCTTTTTTTGGTGGGTTAAGTAACTAAATTAACAAAAGGTGAGCGTTTTATGTCACTATCGTTTTATAAAAAATCGACCATATTGTTATTTGGTTGTTATTTAGGTTTACAAATTGTTATTTGTTATATTTATGGTGGCTGGTTAATTGTCAATATACATGATATAGATGGCTATGTGGGTGTTGTGAAAGCTTTTTTAATTGCAACCGATGTTAGTATATTATGTGCAGCATTAATTTCTTTAACCTCATTGATAACACTACAATTACGATTACTTTCAAGAACTATCTTATTAATCAATATGTTAATTTATATGGGTATGATGGTATTTGATTTTCTTAATCCACCATCAACGGTAAGTGAGTTATTGCTTTATTCAGTTTCTTCATTGATGGTTATTATCTCATATATTCTATATGAAACATTGATAAAAAAAGCGGATATCCGTGAAAATGATCAATAGTATTTCTATGGTTGTTTAAGCAATAAGTTATATTGTTTGAGAGTCTCTATATAGTCATCGCTTTTAAAATAATTAAGTTCGACTTCACGAGATTGATTTAAACTATCATCCGTTGCTTTATATCCTGGATGGCACATGATTAATCCATTATCGGTAATATTTGCAAGTGTATGTTTAAAGCTCTCTTGAAAATCCTTTGGATTAAAATTATAAATGCCACCAAAGGATAAATTATGGGGTATATGCTGTTGTTTCAGTAATTTTGCAAATCGTTGAGCTCCTGTGTATTTGATAATAAGCGACTTAAGGCTAAATTGATCAACTTGTAATTTAACACTACGGATAAACGTATGGTTTTTATTTAAATGATATTCTTTATAAAGCGTTAAGATAACATCTCGAATAATGGGAAGGTGATGAATGTGTTGGTGTCCATCTAAAAAATAAGGCATGTGGCCAAAGGTATGAATAAATTGATCCAACTGTGCCTTAAGTTCTTGGTAGATTACTTGAGGTTTTAGTAGTCTAAGTTGCGATTTTATTAAAAGCTTATTCAGAGAGATAAATTGATTATAATTATGTAAACCCCCTGCTTTCGTTAGGGGGCTACCTTCTGTTAAATTTAAATGTAAGCCAATAAAGGTCTGCTTTAGCTGCCCTAGAAGCCGTGCAGCTGATTTAAAATTATTTGTATTGGTTAAGCAGCTTGTTGCATTAATGCGTTGTAATTGAAGTAGTTCAAAAATTCCTTCAGAGATCGGCTGGCTTTGTCCAAAATCATCTGCACAAATGATGATAGATTTACATACTGTTTTATTGTTTGTAGATTTTTGATGTTCTTGTGAAAAGCTCTTTGATACCATAGTGGTGACTTAATCAATGTATACTTTAGGAAATTGTAAATGATTGACACTAAATCACAATATAATCTAGGCTCAAGTGCAAAAAAAATGCCTTCCTGGCAAATAGATGTACTGATTTTAGGTCTTTGGTATTTAGTTTATTTTTTATTTATGCTGGGATCACGCCACTTAAGTATCCCTGATGAAGGACGTTATCCTGAAATTGCCAGAGAAATGTTAACTTCTGGTAATTGGGTTACACCAATGATTAATGGAGTACCTTTTTTAGATAAGCCAATTTTTTATTATTGGATGGAAGCTGCGTCGATGAAGTTTTTTGGGATAAACCCATGGGCAATTCGCTTACCACAAGCATTATTTGGTATGATAGGGTGTTTATCGCTTTATGGGTTTGCAAGAGTACTTTATTCAAGAAGTATTGCAATAATGGCAAGTGTCATTCTCTCTGTAAGTATTCTTTACTTTTTTGCTGCACATTATGCGAATATGGATCTAATTGTAGCAAATTTACTATGGATCTCATTTTTCTTTTTTTTATGCGCATTACAAATGCCATATCCTTCCTATAAACGCCGTCTTTTAATGTATTTGTTCTATAGTATTGCAGGTTTAGCTTTTCTAACCAAAGGTCTAATGGGTGTTGTATTTCCAGCAATGGTTATTTTCATTTGGATAATGTGGTGTAATCGTTGGCGAGAGCTATTAAAAATGTATTTGCCAACAGGTATTTTCATATTTTTAGTCATTGTTATGCCGTGGCTTATCTTAGTACAAAAGGAAAATCCTGACTTCTTATATTATTTCTTTTACTATCAGCAAGTACATCGCTTCGTTGGGACAGGCTTTAATAATCAACTGGGACCATGGTTTTATTTTGCCATCGTTTTAGCCGCATTTTTGCCATTTAGTGTGATATTACTACATCGATTATTACCTGGTTTAAAATCAATGTGGATAAAACGCAATCAAGAGGATAAAACGGTCTTGATTCAACTATGGGTTGTATTAATTTTTATATTTTTTAGTATTCCAAGTTCTAAAATTGTTGGCTATATTCTACCAATTACTGGACCGTTGGCATTACTAATGGCTATATCTTTAAATGCAATAGCTAGAGAGACAATTATTAGTAAAAGCACCAAATTAATGCATGCTTTTGCTAGTATGATTTTTCTAGTGGCCGCGCTTGGAGCATTACTATATCCTTTAATACAGGATAAATTTTCATCAAAATTACTTTATATCAGTTTCATTCCAGCGGCTATTGGAGCAATCGCTATATTTTTAAGTTTCTTCTTTACTTATAAAAACAAGCTTAAACAAGCGATTTATTTGATCTTTTGTGCTATGGTTATTTTAAATATATCGATACTAACGGTAGTACCTGTTTTTGATCAAAAAACGTCGTTACCTCTAGTTCAACAGATTAAACCCTATACTAATAGCGATACGATTTTTGTTTCATATGAAAATTATTGGGAAGACTTGCCGTTATTATTAAAGCAGAATATATATATTGTTTATCCATGGAAAGAAACGAATCAATATGAATTTGATAATTGGGCGCGTGAATTTTATTTTGGAATTAAGCAGTATCAAAAAACACATCATGGTAATTGGCCAAACTATCTTATTGGTGAAAAAGATTTCGTCAAGTTGTGGTTTACTAGTAAGGATATTCTTGTTTTTATGGATCGTTCAAAGTTAAAGCAGTTTGAATATTACTTTAGTAACGAACAAACAAAAATTAAAATATATGGACGTTATCGAAATAGAATTGTAGTTGGAAAAGTAACTAACATGACGCATTAAAAAGTTAATATTTTGGGGAATTTATTTGCCAGCTTATCGGGATATCGACTAAACTAACAGAGTGTTTATTATGTAAAGTTTCAATGTATGTCAGATGATCACCATGTTTATGAAGTTATTGTTATTGGTGCGGGGATATCGGGTTTAGGAGCTGCCAATGAGCTTAAACAAAAAGGAATTAATACATTAGTTTTAGAAGCGAGAGATCGTATTGGTGGTAGAATTCATACGATAAACCCATGGGGTGCGTCACTTGATTTGGGTGCTTCATGGATTCATGGTATTGAAAATAACCCGATTGCTGAGATTACAAAAAAGTATAATATTAAAACAGTAGAGACTGATTTTGATGATTCAGATTATTTAAAATCTAGGCGCTTATTTGCTGTATATGACACCTGTGGTAGGCGTTTAAACCAAAAAGAAGTAGATGAATTATTAGCACAAACCTTAGCATTTGATCAATACCTATCCAAAACAAGAGAGCAATATGGCCATTTATCCTTAAGAGCCGTATTTGATATTTATTGTCATCAAAATCAAATAAAGGATGAGAATTATCACAAGCTTTATTATTTTTTAAGTAATATGTATGCCTGTGAATATGGTGATGATTTATCGTTATTATCCAATGCCGTGCAATTACCTTATGAAAAGTCGAATGTTGATGGCGCTAATGTTATTTTCACTGATGGTTATAATCAAGTGATCAAACGCTTAGCTCAAGGCTTGCAAATTCGCTTTAACCAACAAGTTAAAAAAATTGATTATCAAGATAATACGATAGAAATTAGAACGTTAGATCGGTTGTATCGTTGTCGTTATTTAATTACAAGCTTGCCATTAGGTGTTTTAAAGGCAGGCGACGTTGAGTTTTTACCCGATTTGCCAAGTGATAAAATTGAGGCAATTAGTTCATTGAAAATGGGTGCATATAACAAAATGTATTTATATTTTGAAGATGTATTTTGGGATAAAGACAGTGAATGGTTAGGCTATATTCCTCAGATGCATGAAGTTGGTAAAACGCTTGATTTTATGAACTACTATAAATACGTGCATCAGCCAATTTTATTAATATTTTCAGGCGCATCATTGGCAAAAATTCTTGAAACTTGGTCTGATCAGAAAGTTATTGATTATATGATGCAACAGTTAAAGATAATGTATGGTAAAAAGGTACGTCAGCCAACGTCATATATTAGAACTAACTGGGTTTCCGACCGCTATAGTTATGGTTCATTTTCTTGTTTACCAGTTGGTGTTTCACATCATATGTATCAAGCATTAGCTAAGCCAATTGATGGACGTATTTTTTTTGTTGGTGAGGCAACTTCTTCAACGGATCCATCAACGGTGCATGGTGCATTTACTAGTGGAGTTGAAGCTGCAAAGCAAGTAGCATTAAAATTTAAAGATCAAAAATTAAAAAAAAATGAAATACCGATCGAAACAGCAATCAAAAAAAACCTTAAATCAGTTAGTTGATTGACTTAAGTACCCAGATTATTTTATGGTAGCAATAAGTAGTTTAAATAGTTTTATTAAGATGATATGGATGAAGAGGTCTTATATGCTTAGGAATGTTATCAGTTGTATTCTATTATTTGTATTTCCATTATGTTTATTTTCAGCAACATTAACGGTAAATATTACAAATTTAAATAGTGAAAAAGGCCAAGTTATTATTGGGATTTTTAATAATCCGCAAAGTTTTCCTCATGCAGGTGAAAAATATTTAGCCAAAAAAATCAAGCCAATTACTACAGATAGCGTATCGACAAGTTTTAGTGATTTGCCTGCAGGTGAATATGCAGTGATTGCATTTCACGATGCAAATGATGATGGTAAATTAGATCGACGTTTTGGTAGACCGATTGAGCAGTATGGCTTTAGTAATAATGCGACGGGATTTATGGGGCCGCCGTCATTTAAAAACGCCGGGGTGAGGCTATCTAAAACTCAAGAAAAAACCATTACGATTAAGTTAAATGATGCTTAGATAGATTAATCTATTAACCTGAACTCGAAACTAAAAAGTCAATTTAATTGGCAAAGAAAAATCAAATAAAGGTAGAAAATCTATGTCGAGCTTATAGAGCTACCACTAAGCTTATTTATTTTAACCAATGGTGATGAACAAATAGGCATTTATTATATTAAAAATAATTTTAAATATTCAATGATATATTTGGTGTGGTTATTATCTCACAAAAAAATATGAGTTATTCTATATACCCATTTAGATGGGTATGTAAGAATAACAATGCAACCCCCTATCGGAAGGGCGGGAATTCTTAAAAGGATAAGGATACAATCAACAAGGAGGTTGACCGCTCTTACCATACTTGGTGCGATTATAATCAGATTTTATAAAATAATCACTAATGTTATAGCAAATAGTTTTAGATTAATAAGTAGGCTAACGTTTATTGAAATTAATATACTCCATCCCATGACAAAGTGTCCTAATGATAACTAGATTATTTAATATCGGCATTAGCTGCATGGTTACTTAAGCAAAATAAAATTTCTACTCAGAGAAAGTGCTTGATAAAATATAATGTAATGCGTTGCAATTATTGTTTTAACGGAGATAAGTTTCTAATTTATATAATCTCTTTTAAAATTTGTACTATCGTCAATTGCATTAGTATCATATTGGCGAATTATTCCTTTAGGCTCAGCCGTTGATTTTTCAACATGTTTCTCTGTTTTTGACCTAGGGATTGGTGTATGTGTGGCTTTTTCTCCAGATAAGGAGTCATTATAAATATTATCTTGCCTATAAAATATACTTTTAAATCTAGACCATCGGTTATTAATCCGAGCTTCGCTTGTAACTCGAGGTAGTCCAATAACATCATAATTTTCTCCAGAGGATGATCTAGCAAGAGATATTGTCTTTGTTTGTTCCTTTTCATTCAGTAATAATGGCTTAGATACTGATTTAAAAGGTTTCTTGAGTGGTTTCATTTTTGTAAGATTATCTTTTAATTTAGTACTTAACTTCCATATACGATCGTCATCTAATTTTTCTATAGTATCAATCATTATATTTCCAATATGAATATCACTTAAGAAATCTGGTTTTAATATGGGTTTGTCTTTACCGTCGGTATTAAAACTTTTATAGAATTTCATTCTGTCTAAGACCGTATTTATGGCTTTTTCATCGTTAAATTCCTTAGAGAACTCTAACGCACTAAAAAATAACGACGTTGGAGGGAAGTAATTATTTTGGTATAACAGTTCTTTCCTAAATCTTTTCTTATCTAGTAATGACCTTAAATTAATTTGTCTTTCTTCTGCTAAGAATAAAAACCCCATGCTATCTTCACCAAATAGCCTGTTAATATTAACATGGCTAAGTCCTGCTGTTATAGCACAAGACAATTCATAATTATCTGTTGTGATGGCTATATCCTGCCAAAAGCTATAGATAATTAATGCAGCTTTACAATTATTTTTATTATTTAAGATATCTGCAACAACACGTGAAACAATTTGATTAAACGTGGTAGCCAGTACTTCTTTAATATTTTTTAAGTAATCTGGATTATCTAACAAATCATTAGAATAACTGAATTGTGAAAATTGATAAATAATAAAATTATCAAGTTGTTTTATGTACTCTTGTATTTGTTGCATGTATTCATCTGAGTCAATTCTTAATTTATTTTTAGTTAATAAATTAAGGAAGTTATCATGTTCAAACATATTGGTATTTCCCCCTCCAATTTTAGTAGTATTTAGCGCACTTTAGCACAAATAGGAATAAAATTAGATTTGAAAATAATTTAAAATATTTCTTAGGGGCTGTTGACAATTGTTGAAAAATCATAAAATCAAATAGTTAACTTCGAGACGCGATAAATCGACGTCTCTACAAATAGCATTGATTTACATGAAGCTTTTTCTATTAATTAGTCAATGTTAATTGAAATGTCAAAAGGCCCTATACAACTCTGTATTTTTATCTTTAAAACAAAAAGCTATACAATAGCAGTAAGCTCACTTAGTGAAGTATTTTGCAACTCTTTTTTTAGAAATTTATAAGTATCATACTTATGTGCATCAGTTACTGTTTTATCAAAAACAGATTTCCACTGAACATCTGATATACCTAATAAACTTTTAGCACATTTAAAGTAGTCTTCAGCTGCTAAATAAGCATCAGGCATCTTATCAGTTTTTCTAGATCTATACCAACTAGTATGGTGAGACATGGCACGAGCGGCACTACAAAGTACTTTTGGAACATCACTACCATTAATTAATTGTTGCTTGAAATACTCTACCATCTTTAGCTTATGCTCATCTCCAGTTGCCTCTTTTGCCTTTTCAAGACCTTTTAAGATAATAGCTTTAAAAAGGTTCTGCCAATCATCTTCTAAAACTCCTCCTTGCTTATCTAAATACTCAACCAGTAAATTTTGTAAAACCTCATGCTCTCTTATTAATCTCCAATCATTTCTAGTAAAATCACCTTTAAATGAGGTAGCAATAATTGCTTTTTGAAGTTTTGAATTATTTTTGATTTTATCCCAATCAGCTTCTGTTACACCACCTGTTTTTTGAACTTGAGATAAAGCTAATTGAAGATCAGTGTTACTACATATATCAGCTATGTTTTGACCAGATAAAGATCTTAAGTTAAACACACTTGACAGCGCAACTTGTAAAACCTTATTTTGAAGAAGCTGGTTCCAACTATCGCTATCACAAACTCTAGCTTTAATTAATAATATAGTCGCTTTTTGCAAAGTATCATTATTTTTTAATTGCTGCCAATCATCATAAGTTATGTAATTCAGATTAATAACTATATCTTGTAATATTTGATTATCTTTAATCGCTAGCCAATCATTTCTAGTAAAATTACCTTTTTTTGCAAGTAAATATATTGATTGTTGAAGCTTTCTATCATCTCTAATTTCTCTATATTTATTTCTATCAAAATCTCCTTCTAGAGCACACCCAATAATTGTTGCACACAAAGCTGGATTACCAATTACTCTATGACAGTCTTCTATGTTTAAATCTGCATAATTAGATAATATTGATAATGATAACTGTAGTGACTTGTTATGATCAGACACTTTCTCACTAACATCATCTAGTGAAATACTTTTATCACTTAAAATAATATCCAAAATATTATTTATTGCATGTGAATTCTTCTTCATCAGCAAACTAAATCCAGTATATCCACTTGACTCTTTAGTCTGCAATACTTTAAGTAACATTTCAGGTGCTTTTGGATGGCCTTTAATTACATCAAGTACAGCTAGTAACATTTCTGGCTTTTTAAATACCAGCCATGAAAAACCTGTTTCACTTTTATCATTTGATTTACCTAATGCTGAGATTAAAGCATCTGGTAATTTAGGGTCTTTTTCAATCAGATTCCATATTCTTTGAAACTGTTTTGAGTTTTTTTCCAATAATAATGATAATCCTGTATCACCTTTTTTATTACTTGTTACAAGTGATGTAACAAGTGTACTTGATGCTTGAGGATGTTTTTGAATAATATCTAAAATTCTACTTAACTGATTAGGATTATATCTCAATAACTGTGAAAATCCTGTATTACCTAACCTAGTTTCTGTTGATAGTGCAGCGACTAAAGCATCTGAAATTTTTGGATTACTCTCTGTCATATCAAGAATATAATTTAATGCTTCTGGATACTTATCAAGTAACCAATACATCCCAGTTGTTCCTGTTACATGCTTCGCTTGTAATGCAGATATCAATGCATCTGATGCGCCAGGGTTATGTTGAATCAATTTTAGGACCGTTCCTAGTAACCTTGGTTTGTTATAAACTAACCAAGAAAACCCTGTATCTCCTTTATTATCTTCTTCTTTTAATATAGCAATTAGCGCATCTGAGCAGCCCTTATGATGTTGTAGTTTGTCAAGCGCATACTCCAGCACATTAGAAGTATCTCTTGTTAATTGAGAAAACACAGTTTCGCCATCAGTATTCTTAGTTTTTAAAATTGAAATTAATGCATCAGGCAAATTCTCATTTTTATCTACTATATTCATAGCTTTTACAAATAAACTTGGATAATGATGTAATAGATATGTAAAACCAGTAACTCCTTTTGCATCTGGCATAGTTAATGCCTTAACTAAAGCATCAGTCCCTGAGCGTGATCTAGATAATAAATTTAAAAGATCATCAATCTTCTCTGGTGAATATCTACATAAACATAAAAACTGTGTCGTATTTCTTCCTATACCATATATCGGATTACAATCAATTTCTTTATCTAATAAATCGATACATTCTCTTTTTTTTCTTGCACTTATCAACTCAGATAAATGAGATGAGTGTTGATACATTGATTGTAAATAAAAGTGTGCTCTGATTTCTCGAGTAATCACTTGAGAAATATCATCAGATTGAAATCCAGCCTATAACCATGCGATTGCCCAGTTAAAACAAGAAAATCCAAGCTACGCTGACATTGAGCATCGTAAGAATAAATATCTCAATAACATTGTTGAACAAGATCATGGCAAGCTGAAACGATTAATTAAACCAATGCTTGGATTTGAATCTATGAAAACAGCCAATGCTACAATTACTGGATATGAAGTTATGCGCATGTTTAAGAAAGGACAATTTGATTTTTGGTTAAGAAACAAGCGACAAACTGAAACTCAATTTATCAATGAATTATTTGGTGTTTATGCAGTCTAATTGTATCTGGATGAAGGCATTTTATAACTTTCGGAAATAGTTGCAACAGAGCCATTATTTTATACTAAATAATTAGCTATTATATAAGCTGTTTAGTATTTAATATGCAATATATTACCCTATATTTGATTAATATCATCTTTTATCAACTATATAGATATATTATTTACTTTTTAGTTTACATTAAATACTTACATGATAGCATTTCCCAAATTATATAAAATATGGGGTTTGCAATTATGTTTGAAGAAAAATTGTGGCATCGAAAAACTAGTGAAAATATATCTGCTGATGCGTTTCATAACAGATCAGTATATAGCATGCATGACTTAAAAGAATTACAATATGAACGGTTAAAGATTTTAATGGCAATTACAGCGGATGCCATCAGTTATTTCAAAGATTTAACGAGACATGCGGTATTACCTCAATTTAAAATAAAAATGTATGATGATAATTATCAATATAAAGATCCAGTAAGAGCTGAGCTTGCTCAAAAAGTAAAGCCTTTAGTTGGTCATATTAAGGATAATAATCCTGAAACTATTCTTGCAGTTAATCAGATGTTAGATCAGGGAAATGTCCCTATCAGTGGCCATAGCTGTAAAGCCATCTTACATGGTTTAAAACTGCGATGTGAAAATGCAACTCCATTAGAAGTTGCAGATCAAGAATATGAAATTGGTAAAAGCTTTAGAGCAAATGGTGAAGTTTTAGGAGATGTCTTCCACTGTTTAAATATGAGCTTGCATAAACTATATGCATATACACAAGCTTATCAACTGCAGAAAGCTGGCATTGTACCATCAACTAATCCATACACCGACTCAGAACCTGATAAATTATTTAGCTCTTTAGAAATGATGTCTATAGCTCACTCTTCAAAAGAGTTAGCTCATGAGTAATTGGGCTCTGTTGCAACTAATTTTGAAAGTTATAAAATGCCTTCCTCCAGATACAATTAGGCTGCATAAATACCAAATAATTCATTAATAAACTGTACTTCAGTTTGTCTCTTATTTCTTAACCAAAAATCAAACTGTCCTTTCTTAAACATGCGCATAACTTCATATCCAGTAATTGTAGCATTGGCTGTTTTCATAGATTCAAATCCAAGCATTGGTTTAATTAATCGTTTCAGCTTGCCATGATCTTGTTCAACAATGTTATTGAGATATTTATTCTTACGATGCTCAATGTCAGCGTAGCTTGGATTTTCTTGTTTTAACTGGGCAATCGCATGGTTATAGGCTGGATTTAAATCTGTATTTATCTTTGATGGAATCCAGCCTTTATTATTTTTTAATGCTTTAGATAGGAAGCGTTTAGCAGCTTTGATACTTCGGGTATGTGACAAATAAAAGTCGATGGTTTTACCATCTCTTGTTACAGCGCGGTATAAGTATTTCCATTTGCCTTTAACTTTGATATAGGTTTCATCAACGCACCATGAACCAATTCTACCCATAGGATACCCGTTGCTGCGTTTCTTTAGTTCATGAGAATAATGGATAATCCATCGATAAATGGTTGTATGGCATACTTCAATACCTCGCTCTTTCATCATTTCAGACAAATCGCGGTAACTTATGCCATATTTTAAATACCAACGAACACATTGAAGGATAAATATGCTTTCAAATTGACGATATTTAAATGGATTCATGGAGTAAGCCCTTATCTAAAATCAGTTAGGGTAATTCAAATTGCGCTAATTTGTCAAAGTTGCAACGGTGCCCAGAAAAGTTAATTGTTCAAACCGACGGTGGTTATATTAAAGATAAGCATCCAACTCGAGGTTATTTTGAAGTGAAATGCCCCCTTACAGTCCTACATATCATACCTTTTTCATAGGTAATTTATTAAGACCTTTATATACCTCATATGGAACATAGTTTCCCAATGCTTGATGAGGCCTTTTATGATTATAATGCTCA
>JAKJJU010000020.1 GCA_021713295.1 Thiotrichales bacterium 19S3-11 | reverse complement strand
AGAAAATGCTCCAAGGAATATGGGGATTATAAAGAAAACTGTATTGAATTTATTTCAATCAGTTAAGAGGGCCAATCCTAGAATGAGTCTAAAGCGCATAAGAAAGCTGGCAGGCTGGGATTCTGAATTTATGGATAAAATTTTAGCTGCTAAATTTTAGTGAGGTGACCCTGTGTGATTCAGTTTGACGCCATGAATGGGAAATGTGCCGTTGACTAGTTCAGAGCAATAGAAAGACATCAATTTATTAATGTTTGGTTTATATTTCTTTTGCCATAATTTTTTTAATCTAACTATGGCTTTTTCATTAACATAAATACCACCTTTATGATCAACTAAAAACATAGCAACATCACTATTATTTGCCGTTATTGCATAGACAAAATCATCTTTATCATCATTCATCTCTTCGATTGTATCTTCAATATGCTCTTTTAACTCAAATTCATATAATTCTTTTGACATAGGCTTATTTTTAAAGAAAGTATTGCGTAGAATTTCTTCAAAGTTTTTTTTACTCATATTTATGAAAACTCCTAGTTTTATTATTGCTTTAGGGGATGAACATTACTTAGTAAAATTCATTAGCTGCTAAGGCGTTAAAGTTAACATTTGGATATCCTAGTGATTACTTATTTTTAAGATACCAGTATGCTCATCTAGCTTTAAAAGCCTTTATTTAACTTACAAATAATGCTGAACTGGGATCTAAGATAAATAGAGAGTGATCTACATATTTTGAGAAACTAATAAAGCGGAGATAGTGTATCATCATTTTCTTAAAGTTTCATCAAAGACCTTTTTCATCTACAGAGCCCATTAATAGATTGGTGCAAAATTGCTATCATTTATCAATGAAATACCTTATGATGGAATTTTCCTAGTTTGCTTCAATGGTTAACTCTAAATTCTAGAATGCCAAAAGTAAGAGATGATTAGGCATTTATTAATGGAAACTTAAGGAGCTAACGAATGAATAACTTTAGATTTGATCTCGATAATTTATTGCTAATTTAGCAAAAGTAGATTGTAAATTTTTATTTTAAGTAAGCCTAAACCAAAATATATTAATCAATCTATATTTCTTTTGGATATCAAATGAAAGTAATCAATGCTAGTTGCTGGAAAGCACTGATAAGGCCTTATACTGAAAAATCTAATTCTATTGCAAGCAGACAAGTGATTAATACACTTCTGCCTTTATTTTTTCTCTGGGTAATTTATTTCACATTTTATAATGTTTCTATTTTAGTATTATTTATTTGTCTCATTTTAAGTTCTGCATTATTACTTAGATGTTTTGTATTGATGCATGATTGTGGTCACAATAGCTTATTTAAATCAAAGCGTCTTAACAGTATATTTGGCTTTATCTTTGGCGTTATTACCGGTATGCCACAATATGTTTGGTCAGCTAATCATGCCTTTCATCATAAAACAAATGGTGACTGGGATAGTTATCGTGGACCATTAAATATAATAACAACAAATGAGTTTACAGAACTAAGTTATTCTAAGCGCGTCAAATATATTTTTTTACGTAGTCCGATACTGTTTCCAATTGGAGGTTTTATCTATCTTATTTTTAATCCTCGCTATAACTGGATTAAAGATTCTATTTTAATGTTAGTGTATGTAATTAAACATAAAGTAAAGAAAAATAATACTCTCAGGGTACAAGCTTTGCTTAAAGAGTTTCCATCACGCTCTTGGAGAAATCTAAATGAGTATAAGCATCAATCACTGAATAATATTTTGTTAATTTCAATTTGGGTGATTGTTTCTATTTATTTTGGAGCATATCATTTTTTTGTCCTATATATTGCTAGTGCTTCAATCGGTGGTGGAATGGGTATTCTTTTGTTTACAGTACAACATAATTTTGAACATGCCTACGCATCCGATAAAGAGAATTGGGATTATTATAAAGGAGCCTTAGAAGGTTCTAGTTTTCTTATATTTCCGCCTATATTAAATTGGATTACAGCTGATATTGCTTATCACCATATACATCACTTATCTGCAAGTATTCCTAATTATCAGTTAGCTAAATGCCATAATGATCATGCTCGTTATTTTCAAAAGGTAAAGAGAATTCATTTAAATGAAATATTGTATTCTTTAAAATATATTCTTTGGGATAAAAATCAACAAAGACTGATATCTGTCAAAGAGTATAAAAAGATTCATAATTAGTAGGGATCTAGCGCACTTAATTTCATTGCCTTTAATGGCGTTTTGCATTAAAAAATATTCGTACACAAATTAAATTTTATGGATTGCAACTGGCTTAATCTTGTACATATGCTTGATAATATATCTAAATTCTAGTAGCATAGCCATTGTATTATCAATAAAGGATATTAAATATCAGAAAAATGAAAAATAATATATTTCGTTCACTAAGAAACTCTTTAGGAAATATTATCGAATGGTATGACTTTTCTCTCTATGGATATTTTGCTGCAGTAATTGCTGTTGAGTTCTTCCCGTCAGACAATCATTTTATAGCCTTATTAGCAACATTTGCAGCTTTTGGAATAGGCTTTCTTGCAAGGCCTTTAGGTGCTATTGTTTTTGGTGCACTAGGAGATAAAAAGGGGCGCTATTATGCTATGAATTTATCTATCCTATTAATGGCAATCCCTACAACCTTAATGGCTATTTTACCAGGTTATAATACGATAGGTATTTTAGCGCCTATTTTATTAGTTCTAATTAGAATAATACAAGGTATATCAGCAGGTGGCCAGTTTGGAAATTTATTAACGATTACATCAGAAGATAGTAAAACTAGATATACAGGTTTTAGTGCTGGGATTGCCTACTCATCATCAGTTATTGGTTTTTTAATCGCAGCAGGTGTTAGTTATTTAGTTATGACCTTAACGCCAGATAGTTGGCATAATATTGCATGGCGTTTGCCATTTGCATTAAGTTTATTATTATTATTTACGCAATTAAAATTAAGAAAGAATCATGATAGTGAATCTGTGGAACGACCAACAAATTCAGCCACAGTAGAACCTTCTAAGCCACTTTCAAAATTAATTGAACTTTATCCAAGATGTTTATTTTACACTATCATATTATCGACAGTAACTTCATTTTTGTACTACTTGGTACTAACTTATATGATTACTTATATGACCGACTATCTAAATTTGAGTTTAAGCCAAGCATTAGGTGTTAATGTTATTAGTATTGTATTATTATGCTTGTTGGTTCCAGTTTTTGGTATTATATCGGATTTATTCGGTAGAAAGCGTTTTCTGATTGTTGCATTTTTAATCACTTTATTGACGGAAGCGCCTTTAATTTCTTTATTACAACCAGTCAATTATGTTTCAATTATACTTGCCAGTATTGGCCTTGCTGTAATTACTGCTTTAATACAAGGTGCAGCAACCCCACTATATAGTGAAATTTTTCCAAGATATATCAGGGCATCTGGCTGTTCAATTGGTTTTGGAATAGGAACTTCAATTGCTGGGTTTTCGCCAATGATTGCCACTGGGCTAACAGGTTTCTTTAGTCCTGCATCTAGTTTGTATATTTTATTTTTTATGATTGCTTTTGTAGGGTTGGCAGTTGCCATTTTAATACCACACAAAAAATTAGAAGTTAGACGTTTACAGAATTTAAATATAGGAATGCTTCAGGCAGCTTAATTTAGTTCATCAGAATAGAGCAATGGAGAGAAGTGTTCATCTTCATTTAAATCAATTAAAGTAGCGACTCTTTCT
Source organism: Thiotrichales bacterium 19S3-11 (assembly GCA_021713295.1). Classification (GTDB taxonomy): domain Bacteria; phylum Pseudomonadota; class Gammaproteobacteria; order Francisellales; family Francisellaceae; genus M0027. The sequence continues at coordinate 46,956 of JAKJJU010000020.1, read as the reverse complement.
AGAGAAGATAAGATCATCAGTTGTTCCCACTTTTTTAGATTATCAAATTTTGAAATAAACTGCTCATGCATCAGTGTTGGTGATTGGTTAAATAAGTCGCGACCACTATTTGTTGGTATGATGAATACCTTACGTTTATCTTTATCTAGGCGAATACGTTCTAATAGATTTCTTTTTTCTAATCGGTCAATAATTGGTGTAATGGTGGCTGGAGATAAGGTAATTAATTTAGCAATATCACTGGCAGTTAGCTTTTCTTCACTTTGACAAATAAATTTTAAAATTAATAATTGTGGCACTGTTAAGCCATATTTTTTAATTAAATCACGAGATCTTTGATCAACTGATCGAATAATCTTGCGTAATAGAATTAATACTTGATCACATAAATCATTATTATTTTCATTTAACAATGCTTGGAACCTCTAGTTGCAAATAATAGTAAATAAGATAGCTATTCTAACTTAATTTATTGTATTCAAACAAAAGAATTATTGAATAATTGAGCTTTGTATTTTAGAGTTATCTTGGATTTTGGTATCTTTTTTTCGCAATGGTTAATGCATGGTTGCGTTAAAAATATTATAGTTAGCCTCAATAGATAATATTTCAAATGGTTTAGGTAGCTGATTAAAAGAGTAGCCATCAATTTCATCAATATCAACATACTGCTTATTTAACCAGAGACCTTTACTGGAAATATTCTTTTCATATGAAATGCCATAGTTCATTTCAGCAATGCATCGAGCTTCCATTTCATCAGTTGCTTGTACAATTGCATGTTGAAAATGTACGCTATTGGCATTCCACACAGCAGTATCTAATATTTCTTGTTTTGGTGTTAATTTATAGTATTTCATGGCAACCCCTAGTTGATTTGGTAACTTTAAATATAGTAGGTAATATTCAGATAATCAAAGCTAAAAATCAACTTAATATTTTAGTAGATATATGACAACTAAAAACAAGCAATAATGTGCTAAACTAAACTGTCAAATTTAAGTTAGATAATTTAACTAGCTATTATAATAGCTGTATATTTAGGAGTAGCCAGTGAGTATTCCAGTTTTAGATTTTAGTTGTTTAGATTCTCACAAACCAAATTATCAGTTATTAGCGCGGTCATTTTATGATGCTTATTCAACTTTAGGCTTTGCAAGCATTATCAATCATGGCGTTAGTCATAAACTTATAGATCAATTATTCCAGCAGATGGCAGCCTTTCATCAATTACCACGCTCAGTCAAGATGAAATATAAATATGCGCAATATTTAAGAGGTTACTTACCACTAAATATTTCAACGTTAAAAACATCAACTCTAGCTAATGTGACCAAACCAAATCAGAGTGAATCATTTATGATTCTTAATGAAGCAATGACAGAAAAAGAACAGCATGAATTAGATCAGACACCACTTGGTGGTAGGCAAATTTGGCCAGAGGAGTTACCTGAGTTTAAACAAGTTGCGCAAAACTATTATGCTGAGTTACTTGCACTAAGTCAGCATCTTGTGAAAATTTTAGCATTGGCACTTAACTTACCAATTGATTATTTTAAGCCATATTTTACACAGCCAAATATTTTCTTTCGTATGCTTTTTTATCCGCCAAGACCCGTTGATACACCCAATGATGTTTATGGCTCAGCGCCACATAGTGATTATGGTTGCTTTACTTTATTATTGCAGGATACGACAGGTGGCTTACAAGTTAAAGATAAAAATGATACATGGATTAATGTGATAACCGATCAATATACATTTATTTTAAATACAGGTGATATGATCGAGCGTTGGAGTAATGGTATTTTAAAATCAACACCTCATCGAGTGATTAATAAGAGTAATAACAAGCCAAGATATTCGGTGCCATTTTTTTATAATTGCAATTTGGATACATCAGTTAAACCACTAGATAGTTGTATTAGTTCTAAGCATCCAGCTCAGTTTGAGCCAGTTAATTATGGCGATGTGCTAACCCATAAGATTCTAAGCCATTATACATTTTCAGAGTAAATTTTTTTTTGAAAGTTTCATGTTAGAGAAAAAAACAATATAGCTAATCCCTTAACTATACGCTTCTGATCTGTCCGTTTTTACTATGGATTTTAGTCCCTGCATTTTGATTTCTGGCAATTTGCTTAGCTAGTTGAACAGCTTCTTTTTGCGTTGCACAGATTTTAGTTGCCTTAGTATTACCTTCGCCTTTTACAGCCCAACCATCTTGGTGTGGTAATACGTGTTGGTTTTTGCCTTTAGTCATAAGTCTTTCTCCCCTATGGTTTTACAAAGACATAGATAAGTATATCAATAAATAAAAAAATATATAAAAAATATAAAATTTATTTTTGATGTTGGTATAAATGAACGTCGCGTTGAGGAAAAGCAATAACAATATTATGGTTACGAAATGCATCATCAATTGCAAAGTTTAATTCGCTTTGGATTTTATACTTGTTATTAACATCTTGGATAATACACCACAGTTCAAAGTTTAGTGAGCTATCACCAAACTCTCTAAATAAAACCACTGGTTGATCTGGCTCGTGATGAATAATATTGGGATTTTCATTAGCAACTGATAATAATACGCTTCTTACAAGTTCAATATCGCTACCGTAAGCCACACCTACAGCACAGGCAATACGCCAGTAGCGATCACGAAACATATAGTTTGTAACTTGATTTTTAATCAGATCGGCATTGGGAACAATAACATCTGATTTGGCTAAGGTGGTAATTTGAGTTGAACGAATGCGTACCTTTTTAACAAAGCCTTCGGTATCACCAACGATAATGCGATCGCCAGGTCTTATCGGTTTTTCAAGTAATAGTACGATTCCTGAGACAAAGTTATTAACGATATCCTGTAGTCCTAAACCAATACCAACAGATAACGCACCTGCAATAATTGCAAGACCAGTAAAATTAACACCGGAGACTAATAGGCCAATTAAAATTGCAATAGAAAATGAGGCATAACCAATAATTGATGCCATAGCAATTTGAAGATCTTTGTCTTCTTTTTGATATTTTTTTGAAATAGCAGCACTAAAAAAGCGGCTAGCAAAACATAAAACAACAAAAACAACGATTGCTAAGATAATTTGGAAAATATCAATTTTTATCTGAAATAGTTCAAAGCCATTAGATAATGCAGAGATAAATTGATGAGGATAGGCTGTCTTCCATCCCCATAAATAGACGAGAAAACTTAAGTAGAAAATTGCAATGAGTAGGGTTGCTACAACCTTTAAAATAACCACCTCTGGCATCTGCTTATGTGGTTTAACCCCAAGATAGAATTTTATTTTTTGTTGCCATAGATATTGGTTACCATCAATTTTAGAGATGGCATATATAATAAGTTTATGAATAAAAATAACACCGATAAAACCTAAAGCAGATAGGAAAATATTCATCACCAGATAGACTGAAAGGTTGTGATAACCATAAGAGGTCAGTGCGATAATACAAAGCAGTATTATTGCAAAAATCCCTAGAAGGATTCGATAAATTATTTTATAAGGAATGAGTATTTTAATGATAAAAGCACACCAAAATAGGCATAAGCAACCACAAATTATCAACAATTCAAACGTTAAATCCACAATTAATTTAGGTGATTGGCTTAATTGCAAAGATAGATAGACAAAAATACCGATAAGACCTAACAAACCTAAAATATTCATGCGACGGTAAAAATTTTTTTTGTATAGTTCAAACTTGCTTAAGGTATCATCTTGTTTGTGTTTGACCGGTAAATATAAAACCCATTTGATAAAACGCCAATAGATTAGATATAAGATAATAAGCGATAAAAATAAATACCACTTTTGAAAGATAATAACATTAACGATTTGATTAAAATTTATTTCTCTAAAGGATGTTTTGAACTCTGCGAAACTAATGATTGAATACCAAAAACTATTCGTTTTTGCTAATAGTCTTGAGGTAGTTAGATTATGTAACGTGTTAATATATGCTTTAATTGCTTCTTCAGAACGTATTTTAAATAATCGACAATCTGAAACTTTTTGTATCAGAGTATTTTTTTTATCAACAAGGTAGGTTACATCTTTACGATCAATATAAAATTGATTGGATGTTTTTAAACTTTTTAATTGGTTATCGATACTTTCTAATTTTTGTGAGTTTTCTCTAAAGCATGCTGCTGCTTGTTCATTCAAGTCAGTTAGGGTTTCAATGGCCTGTTCAAAATTAATTGGTTTTAAATCCTCAATTGAGAGTTTTAACGCAATTTGATCAAAAGTAATATTAGCTTTTTCAATTGAAAAATCATGACTATTTGTGTTTGCATAACACAGTGATAGGGTTAACAGTAATAAAACAATAGTATGAAAGATGAAGTTCCTTAAATAAATAGCCAATGCTATGCTCCAAAAGAGTAAACGATTAATTAAAATATAGTTGATATGACCAATTTTTCTATTGATAAACAGAAGATAGCATATTGTTAAAAAGCTTAACTCAAGATACTATTTAATCAATTAGTCATTATTATGAATTGAAGTGTGTTTAAGTGAATTTTAATAAAGTAGTCGATAACTCGCTATTGCCGAATTTACTTCATAGTCTAGTTGCTTTAATCGTTATTGCTATCTTATCAATTTTTATCTATTGGACATTTAAAAACAAATGCGATAGCGAGAAGCAAAAAGTCAAGTTTCGATCACGATTAATGTATATAGCGGTTTGTATTTTTGCAATTAGCTTAATTCAAATTTGGATTGAAGGATTAACCAATATATTTACCATGCTGGGCTTAGTTGCTGCAGGTTTGGTGGTTAGTAATAAAGAAACCATTATGAATTTTGTGGGTTTTTTAATTATTAATTGGCGTGGCCTTTTTACAGAAGGTGATTTTGTCCAAATTCAAAACTACACAGGGTGTATTGATAGGATTGGCATTTTATATTTTAAACTTTATGAAACATCAGAGCTTGGTCAAAGGCAGGCAACGGGTAGAAAAATAAAATTACCTAATAACTTAGTTATTACTTCTGCGATCAGTACATTCTCTCCTGATGCTAATGTCATGTTATCACAGCTTCGTTTCATACTAGATTGGAAAACCGATAGTATTAACGTGTTGGCTTTCGTCGAAGAAATTATACAAAACATACTTAATGATCACTATCAGACGGTTAATGCCTATAAAGAAAGTTATGTTAAAAAGCGCAATAAAAAGTTTGCCGCTTTAATGTCATTATCACCAAAAGTTTATGCAAAATTATCGTATGATAAGGCTAAAGGTTTGACAATTTGTATTGATTATTATACTTACGTTGAGGATGCTAAAGCTGTAGAGACAAAATTTTGGCAAGACTTACAGAAAGTAGCAGTAAAGGAAAATTTTGAACTTATACTTTAAACTTAAATGGATTAACAAGCTAAAATAATAAATTCTTGGGTAAATGTAATGAAAAAAGTCGCTGTTTTTTCTTTAGATGGGCAAGGTAGTGCTATAGAGTTATCTGAATTTCGATGGCAAGAACATAAGCAATTAACGTGGATTCGCTTAGAGTTAGCAAGTGCTAGAGACTTTTTAAAACAAAGTAATATCTCACCATTAGCAATCTCTATTTTAACAGCAAGAGATACGCGTCCTAGGACTTTTATGTTTGATGATTATTTGTTAGGTAGTTTTAGAGGGGTTAATTTAAATAAATCTTCTGAACCAGAAGATATGATTTCAGTAAGAGTATTAATTAAAGATAATCTAATCATCACAGTTCAAAGGAGAAATTTATTTACAACAAATGAAATAGAAAACTTACTAATCAATCAAGCAGGGCCTAAAAATAGTGCCGAGTTTCTTGAGTTATTTCTTGCAACGTTAACGGATAAATCATCAGATGTTTCATCAAAAATTGATACTGAATTAGATGAAATTGAAGATGAGATACATGCTCAAGTCAAGTTGATTGATCGTCATACACTCAATGATATGCGTCGACGTATTATTTCGCTTAGACGTTATTTAGTTCCACAAAGAGAGGCAATCAATCGCATTAACTCAGATAAACTCTCTTGGCTTACTGTAACGGATACCTTTAGATTACAGGAAGTATCAGATACTTGTGTTCGTATTATTGAAGATTTAGATGCAATGTGTGAGAGAGCAAGTGTTTTACATGAAGAGTTATTTGCAATTACACAAGAGAAAATTAATCAAAAAATGTATCTGTTATCTTTAGTGGCTGTTGTCTTTATGCCAATTAGCTTTATAACAGGATTATTGGGTATTAATGTTGGTGGTATACCAGGTGATCAGTTTGGCTATGGCTTTATCATTGTCTGTTGTATTTTAGCTGTTATCGTATGTTTTCAGTTGTTCTATTTACGCAAAAAACGCTGGATTTAGGAGGATTATATTGAAGATTGCTATACTATCGCGTAAAGAAAATCTATATTCAACAAACCGTTTAAAAGAGTCAATCGAAAGTCGTGGTCATGAGGCATTCATCGTTGATTATTTAAGATGTTATATGGATATTAATTCGAGAAAGCCATGTATTCGTTATCAAGATGAAGTTTTATATTTTGATGCAATTATTCCAAGAATTGGCGCTAAAAGAACATTTTATGGTACAGCTGTGGTACGGCAATTTGAAGCCATGGGTACTTATTCAATTAACCCATCAATTGCGATAACGCGCTCAAGAGATAAATTAAGATCTCATCAGATTTTGGCAATGAAAGGTGTGGATATGCCGATTACAGGTTTTGCTAGTTCTCCAAAAGATATTGATCGTTTAATTAAGCTTGTTAAGGGGCCACCACTTGTTATTAAGTTAATTGAAGGTACACAAGGTATTGGCGTTGTTTTAGCGGAGACAAAAAAGGCTGCTGAGAGTGTTATGCAAACATTAATTGGTCTTAATGCAAACATTGTTGTTCAGGAGTTTATTAAGGAATCAAAGGGAGAAGATATTCGTTGTTTTGTTGTCGGTGAAAAGGTAGTTGCAGCAATGAAGCGTAAGGCTGAAGAAGGTGAGTTTAGAGCTAATGTCCATCGTGGAGGTTCATTTGAAATTGTTAAAATATCGAAAGCGGAGAGGACAGCAGCAGTTCAAGCAGCTAAAATTATGGGACTGAAAATGGCGGGTGTTGATTTACTGCGTTCAGATAGAGGGCCATTAGTTTTAGAAATCAATTCATCACCGGGTCTTGAAGGTATTGAAGGTGCAACTAAAAAAGACATTGCTGGGATTATTATAGATTATATTATACAACATGCGAAACCTATCAGTAGCAAAAGCCGTTATCAAGGATAAACTATGCATGATATTTTAGAGATTAATCAACAAAAAATTGCCTTAGGCGAGAGAAAAATTATTAATTTATCGATGCCGCAGTTATATGACTGTACACCTATGTTGATGCCAGTGCATGTGATAAGGGGGAAAAAGGCAGGTCCTATTCTTTGTTTATCAGCAGCAATTCATGGTGATGAGTTAAATGGCATTGAAATTATTCGACGTATACTAAGACATAATTTATTAAAACAATTAAAAGGTACATTAGTGGCAATACCAATTGTCAATATGTATGGATTTTTATATCAAGATCGTTATTTAATGGATAGGCGAGATTTGAATCGGGTATTTCCAGGCTCGGAGAAGGGGTCATTAGCCTCAAGGCTTGCACACTTAATTGCAACAGAAATTATTAGCAAAGTAACGCATAGCATTGATTTGCATACAGGCTCAATGCATCGTATTAATTTGCCGCAGATTAGAATTAGTAATACTAGTGATGATAAGCAAATGTTAGCGATGGCTAAAGCGTTTCATCCGCCGGTTATTTTAAAGACCAAAATATTAGATGGTTCGCTAAGACAATATACTGCAAATAGAAATATTCCATCCTTATTATATGAAGCTGGTGAGTCTTTGCGTTTTGATGAATTTGCTATTCGCACAGGGGTCAAAGGTATATTAAATGTAATGGATTTGCTAGGTATGATTAAGCGTCCTGTGAAGACAAAAATTAATCAATTAGATACGAATATTGCACAGTCAAATTATTGGGTTAGAGCGCCACATAGTGGTATTTTTCAACCTAAAAAAGTCATTGGGCAAACGGTTAAAAAAGATGAATTATTAGCAACAATTGGTAATCCTACTACAACAGAAGAGCATTCCTTATATTCTCCAATTGCAGGGATTATTATTGGTAAAAATTTATTACCTAATATTCATGAAGGTGCCGCATTATTTCATATTGCATCGTTTGAATCAATTGATCTAGCAACGGAACACGTTGAAAATTTACAAGATTTATTTGATGAGAATGTACAAGGATGAAACGATTAAAAATAATTAATCAGCAATTATTAATTGGTCGTAATGAGTGGTTTAGTTTACCTAGACTTAATATTCCGTTGATTAAAGGTAAGATCGATACAGGTGCTAAAACATCGTCACTTCATGCTTTTGATATTAAAGCGGGTAAGCGAAATGGCAAAGCCATTGTGTATTTTAAAATGCATCCATTACAAGGTGATACAAGTATTTCTATTTGTTGTGCAGCTGATATTGTTGATGAACGCTTAATCATGAGTTCTAACGGCCATAAAGAGAAACGCTTTGTTATCGAGACTGAGCTTGGTATGAATGAGCTAATATGGAAAGTACAAGTAACACTTTCTAATCGAGATCCACTAAAATATCGAATGCTAATTGGCAGAGAAGCATTAAAAAATAAAGTGCTTATTGATCCAAGTCTAAGTTGTAATCAAAAGAAGTATAGCAAACTTCAGAGTCTGAGTTATTATAAAAATCTGTAATATAAAATTGTTATTAAGTTTACAAGCTTTTAGTTTATGCCTGCTATGATTAAATTAAATACATGTTGTATTGGAGCTTGTTATGTCATTGATAATAACCATTTGGTTTGTGTTATTGATTATTAGTTTTATCTTTGTGTTATTTGATAGTTTTTTTAGAGTACCTATCTCTTGGGTTCAGGCATTGGCATGGTCAGTTGTAACGCTTTATGCAGGTGTTATAGCTTTAATCTTCTATTTTATAACCTGTAGAAAACGTGATATTAAAACACATGATGAATATATTAAACCAACCTATAAGCAAGCGTTTAACAGTCAAATGCATTGTATTGCAGGTGACGCAACGGGGGTTATTATTGCAAGTGTTATATTAGCGGGCTTTAGTATGACCAATGGACTAGAACTTATTATAGAATATATTTTAGGTTTTATTTGTGGGTTATTTATTTTTCAGGCATTAATGATGTTGCCTATGTATAATTATCAATATTTTCAGGCGGTTAGAAAGACTATTTTTGCTGAGACGGTATCAATGAATTTTGTCATGATGGGTATGTTTCTTATTATGCTTATATTGACACATATTTGGCCACAATCAATGAATCCACTAAGTTTATATTTTTGGTTTAAAATGGGTATGGCTGTCGTTGTGTCGATGTTTACAGCATATCCCATTAATTATTATTTAGTTAAAAGAAAATTAAAACATGGGTGTATGAGTATTTATGGTGTTGAAGAAGAACATAACTTACCGATAAGGTATGATCATGATCATCATACTGAGCATAGTCACCATGAAGTTGGCAAAATTTCATTTTTAAAACAATTAGCTTGGTTGATTGTTACCTTTGCAATTCTATTTGTTGAGTTATGGATAATCAATTTATATATCCCAGTTCAGTTTTTATGATTATTTAAACGATTAAGTCAGTAATCAATAGTAATAGTTCTCTTTTAACAAGCTTTAAGGCAAACTAAACTAGTTTAATCCTTAACAAGGAGTTTTAATATGAATACTATTATGTTTCAGATGAATAACCAATTACAAATTCCAGCCTTAGGTTTGGGTACTTGGAAAGCAGAGAAAGGTCAAGTTTATGATGCGGTGATTGAGGCGATAAAAATTGGTTATCGTCACATTGATTGTGCTTGGATTTACGGTAATGAAGAAGAAATTGGCCAAGCAATTTCTGATGCAATTAAGTTAAATTTGGTCAAGCGAGAAGCATTATTTATTACCTCGAAATTATGGAATGACTCTCATGGGAAAGAAAATGTTGCTAGTGCTTTTAGGAAAAGTTTATCTGCATTAAAATTAGATTATATTGATTTATATTTAATTCATTGGCCAGTTAGCTTTATCCAAGGTACAACTTACCCTAATTCACAAGCGCAATTAATTGCTAATAACTTTCCATTGTTGCTGGAGACTTGGTATGAAATGGAGAAATTAGTTAATGCAGGCTATATCAGAAGTATTGGTGTTTCAAATTTTAATATTAAAAAGCTAACTAAGTTTTTAGATAAGGTGACTACTAAGCCTGTGGTTAACCAAGTCGAGTTACATCCTTTCCTTGCACAAAATGATTTATTGGATTTTGCTAAGGCACATCAGATTCTGCTGACAGCTTATTCACCACTCGGTTCAAAAGGGCGTCAGGTTGATGATACAGGTAGAAGTATTCTAGAGCATGAAGTCATACAATCGATCAGTGATAAATATAATATTACATGTGCGCAAGTTTTGATTGCTTGGGCAATCAACCGTCATAGTATGGTGATACCAAAATCGGTTAATCCTACAAGGTTAGCACAAAATTACCAAGCACAATTTATTAAACTTGATGATAATGATATGCATTTAATTAATCAGCTGGATAAAAATTTACGTTATGTAGATGGTAGTTTTTGTACATTTGAAAATACGCCATTTACAACGGATGCAATTTGGAATGAGTAAGTAGTGATGTGGATTTAATCATCAATACATATATGGTACCAATAGCCGGCAGTTAAGCACCATATGGCGTTAAAAATAATATTACCTAAAAAGATTGAAAGGGGGGCGTAGTAGGCGAAAAAGCCAATGCCATGGACGGGCATTAAAATAATAAAATTAAATAAAATAGAAAGTGTCGCAATAATGGATGTTTTCAAAAACCATTGTGTTTTATCAAATTTAGGCACAACTAATAATAGTGACCATAGACAGCTCCATAGCATCAATCGATATAGCGTTAACTTAAAGTCTTCCGAGTTATCAAAACCATAAACCATTGATACAATAAAGTTTAAAAAAATTGCCCCAATGGCACCAGCTGTTAGCGCACAAGAAATTTTTTTGAACATTTGCTGAACACCCTATAATCTTTAATATACTTTACTTAATTATGTTATTGTGCCAATTAGCGCATATTCACACAGATCAGTCAAATTCAAATTGTAACCATTAATCGTGGCTTATCGCTGATTTCCTTGATAAAATTTAATTATAAATGAGTTAGATAGTTTTATTGGGTATTGATAATTTTTGAAACAAAATTTTGTGCTTACTTTTCAAGAAAGTTTAATGAGACTGTTGTAATTGATTCACATCATCATTTGGTGGCTCACCTTTTAAGGTCTCGACTTCACTAGGTGCATTAACATGAAACTCAAATTGGCCATTTTGATCAATATCAAGTCTAATTGATTCAAGTGCCTGATCGTCACACATAGCAGCTAAAATGACTTCTGATAGCTTCGGCATGACATTATTTTTTAGAATATGATCAACATTTCTTGCCCCTGTTTCATATTCGGTACAGCGCTGAGCAACTTGTTTTAATACTTCGTCTGAGTAGTTAAACTCAATGGCATTTTGTTGGTCGAGTCGTTTTTTTAGTTTTGATAGCTTAAGTGCAACAATTTCAGCGAGTGCTTCTTCAGATAAGATAGCATAAGGGACGATAGTTGTTCTTGCAAGTAAGGCAGGTTTAAACCATTGACTGAGTGTTGGGCGGATATGACTGACAATTTCATCTTGAGTAACGATTGGGTTTTCATGTGTTAGTTCGGTAATTTCAGACGTTGCCAGGTTACTGGTTAAGATAATAACGCTATTGCTGAAATCAATTTCCCTACCTTCGCCGTCAGTTAGGCTTCCTTTATCAAAAACTTGATAGAAAAGATTTAATACATCGAGTGATGCTTTTTCAACTTCATCGAGTAAGACGACACTATAAGGGCGCTTACGCACAGCTTCTGTTAACATACCACCTTCACCAAAACCAACATAGCCTGGTGGTGAACCAATCAAGCGACTAATGGTATGTTTTTCTTGAAATTCGCTCATGTTAATAGAAATAAGGCTTTCTTCACCACCAAATAGAGTATCAGCGATTGTCAGTGCGGTCTCTGTTTTACCAACACCACTTGGTCCAACTAATAGAAAAATTCCCATTGGTTGTTCTGGTTGGCTAAGTCCTGCTTTGGCTAATTTTAAATAGGTTGCGATTCGCTTAATGCCTGCATCTTGTCCTTTGATTCTTTTAATGAGGTTATCTTCTAGCATGAGTAAGCTTGATGCCTGATCACGTAGTACTTTACCCAATGGAATACCAGTCCAGTTTGAGACAACTTTGGCAACACAGTCAGGGTCAACTTCATAGGAGACTAAAAAATCATCTTGTTGTATTGATTTAAGCTTCTTTTTAATCTCATCGCGTTTATTTTTTAATTCACTATCACTTAAATTTTGATACTCTGCCAGAGAGTCAGCGCGATTTGCTTCTGTAAGCTGATCGGGTGCAGATGAATTGTCAGTTTTATTTGCTTGATCATCACTTGAATCATCTTTGGCAGGTTTTAATAAACATGACTGAATCGATAATAATTGATCAATTAAATCTTTTTCCTCTTGCCAGCGTTTTGATAAATTAGCTTTGGAGGTTTCTAACTGCAATTTATTTTGTTGAATATCAGTTTTACGTTGTTGATCAATGACGATACCGCACAGTTCATCTGCAGCTAATGCATCTTCTTCTCTTGTTAATGCCGCAAGCTTGCGTTCAATGCGATTAATTTCATGAGGTTTAGAAGAAAGACTAACTTTAACTTTAGCAGCGCAGGTATCAAGTAGGTCAACCGACTTATCAGGTTGATAACGACCAGTAATATACCTAGAAGATAAATCAACAATTGCTTTAATCGCATCATCGCGAATAGTAACTTGGTGTGATTGTGCGTAGTGTTCTTTAAGACCACGTAAAATTAAAATGGTTGTCTCTAAATCGGGTTCAGCTAAGTTGACTAACTGGAATCTACGAGTCATTGCAGCATCTTTTTCAAAGTATTGTTTGTATTCTTTCCAAGTTGTGGCTGCAACAGTTCTTAATTCACCACGTGAAAGCGCTGGTTTTAAAATATTAGCTGCATCATTGCCGCCTTGGTTTGCACCACCAATAAGTCGGTGTGCTTCATCAATAAATAAGATAATAGGAATTTCAGATGCTTTAACCTCATCGATAACTTGAGTTAAACGCTTTTCAAATTCACCTTTAACACTGGCGCCAGCTTCTAATAATGCCATATCGAGTGATAGAATTTTGACATTTCTTAGTACTTCTGGAACATCACCACGCATGATGCGTAGTGCTAAGCCTTCGACAACGGCTGTTTTTCCAACACCAGGTTCACCAACTAATATCGGGTTATTTTTACGACGACGACAGAAAATATCAAGCATTTGTTCAATTTCATCTTCACGACCAAAAACCGGATCAATCTTACCTGTTTTAGCTTTCTCCGTTAAATCTTCACAAAAGTTAGCTAAAGCTGAGTCCTTATGCTGTATTTTGCTGCTAGCAGATGAGGTAGGGGCTTGATCACCGAGAATCTTTGCAACTTCAGAAGAATTAGCACATAAGTCATAATATTTTTTTTGTAGTTCATTTCTTGATGTATTTGCAAATAACTCAGTGAGATTTAAGCTTGATAGCAAAGGGCGATTGTTTAATAAAGCAAGAATTAAAAAGCCAGAACGAATTTCAGCTAATTGATAATTAACAGAGGCAATAACCCATGCGCTTTCAACCAATTCAAGTAAATTTAAGGAAAAGCTGGGTTTAGCACTATTACCACTTTCCAATGCATCAAGATTTTTAATTAATATTTGTTTGAATTGTTGGTGATTAATTTCCAAAGCGGTTAACAAATGATAAACATCACAACCCGTATCTTCGATTAACTTGAATAACCAATGGTCGATGGTAATTTCATAGTGCTCTTGATTCATACATAGACCAACTGCGGCTTCAAGGTCAGTTGTTGAGGTTATATTTAGTTTTTGAATTAATGGTTTTAGTTCGACATTTAGCATATGGTTGTCCTTATGTAATTATCTTTAAATATTAAAAAAATTTATCCTTCACTAAACTCAATAAATGCACCGTTACCAACAATGCCTGCAGGAGCTATCATCATTAATGTGCCTCCAGCTGTGATATTAATTGCACCGGCAGAAACTGATAAAGTATTTTCGCCTACAGTGATGGTTACACCTGCTTCGCTAATTTCTAAAGCGGAAGGACCACAAGTTAGTGATATTACTGTTTCAGTTTGAGCAATTGTAGTTGTACCGGCTGTGAGAACTGTACCTTCGGTGGATGTCATATCAATAGTATCTGCATTAACATCAAATAGTGGGGTTGTATTGGTAATTGACCCAGCTGGTGCAGTATTAACAATATTTCCTATAGTAGCTGTAGTAGCAATATTTCCTGCTCCTGAAGTAATAGCAATTTCTTCACCAACGGTTAATGTCCAGTTGCCAACAACAACCGTTGTAACATCATTACCTGCAAAGTCAAACTTTTTACTTAGCTTACCAACGGTATAATCAATTACCAAAGGGTTATAATTAAAGGAAGCTTTAATAATTCCAACAGTAATTGCCTGAGATGCGCCAAGTGTAACGGATAAATCATTGGATAATTTAAAGCTTTCTGAAGCACCCATTGTTTGACTATATTGGTTACCCCAAGTTTGTGCAAATGAATTACCCTTGGTCGTTGTATAGGTATTGCCTTTTCTATAAGTATAGTAATTTGAATAATATTGATAAGCTGAGTCTTTGTTAGAATATGACCAAGTCGCACAATTACTCGGTTGTGGTGTTTGGAATATTGCTGGCCAATCAGATGGCCAAGGATGAACTTTATCTTTAGCATCATTCATTGCAGCTGAAGCACTGCCTAATACGAGAGATGTCTCACCAACAGGGCTATAAAAGTGGGTGTATTCTTGACCTTTTAAATCGCCCATCACTAGCATATTGCCACCAGCGCTTTTAGTTACACTGGTTTTTTGATTCGTTGAAGTGACGATATTTTTATTACTCGAATTATGCATCGCACCGATAATGATGGGTCTATCAGGGTTACCAAATTCAAAACCAAGGCAAATTTCGACATTTTTGTGTAGTGGAAAGTGATTGCCATACTGATTTCCTAAGTATGATTCCATTTTTCTAACCCAGTCAGATGCTTGTCCATTAGGTTTGTCACTGTGTAATAGACGTATTTTATAGCGCCCTTGACTATCAAGCTGCGCATATTCGCCACTGGTTTCAGCATCTAGTATCGCTGGAATAATTCCATCGATGCGTTTTATAGGAGTCGTTGATGGTGCTCTATATTGTACATCGCCAGGAATAGCTTTAAATTCACTGACAAACACAGGTGTCTCATTCGCTGGGTCATCGATTAAGTGATTGCCTAAGTGAGCTAGTACCGGTTCACGTTGAGAACCTTTTTGATCAATGCTTACGATTAAATACTGCTGATTATTCGTTTTGCGAAAATGATTATTGAGTGCAAATCGATAACCTGGTGTGATATTAGCAGCAAGCGTGTTACCAAAGAAAACTTGTTCTTGGCAAGCAATTTCTTGCGCTTTAATCTCAGCAATACGTTTTGCATCCGATTCATTGAGTACATTTTCATCATAAACTTCAATTTTTCCGACACCATGTGTGGATACTTCATGTGATGCGACAATGGTTTTAGTGTCATCATTGTAGTTATAAGCTTTTAGTATTAGTGTTTTTGCAACTTTTGTAATACGAGATGAAAATTGCTCAACAACTTTAGATGATTGTGCAGTGTATGTAATATTTTCCTGATTATACGTTAGTTCAGAGACATTGGGATGATCTTTGTGCGTTGAATAGCGATCAGTTAAAACCAAAGTTTCATAGTCACTGCCTTGCTCAAAATAATAATAAATGCCCTCATGTTCCATCCAACGACTGATAAAATTAAAATCACCTTCTTGGAATTGACAAACAAATTCTCGAGGTTGATAACTTTGAGATAATTCCATTTTGTAATGTTGGATATTCGCGGCTTTAAAATGCGCTTCAATAATATCTGGTATGGTTTTATTTAAGTAAACTTCAGTTTTTTCTTGATGCTTCATTTGAACCATCTGTGGTTCAATAATTATCTGATAGATATAATAGTCACCTGCTTTACCCATTTGAATAAATTCAGTGACAATGCCATTTATATATTGTAATGCTTCGGTATTTTGCACATTAATTGTCAGTGTGGCATTTTTATCGACAAAAGACCAATAATCTAGATCAAAATTCTTAGAGATAAAATCAATTTGACAGCGATAGGGTTGAGATAAGGTATTTTCATAGGCAAAGTCTAACACCGTTAGAGATTCACTGACACCTGAGACCTTACATTCAAATTTACTTAAATAGCCTGCAATCACTTCCTATCCTTAAGCTGCTACTGCAACAAGTTGAGAAACTAACATAATATCACCAGGTGCATTTTCTGTATTTTGCATGGTAGATGAACCTCCCATAATAATAGCTGGAGCACCCTCTAATAATACGGTTT
Organism: Thiotrichales bacterium 19S3-11; assembly: GCA_021713295.1. Lineage (GTDB taxonomy): Bacteria > Pseudomonadota > Gammaproteobacteria > Francisellales > Francisellaceae > M0027. Next base: position 30,246 of record JAKJJU010000020.1, on the reverse strand, counting down.
CAGCACCTGTTATAGCTTCAGCTTCGCCCATTATTTCTTGTGAAATAAGTCCCCCTTCAATGCCAGCTTCGTCTCCTTGAGTCATTTCTCCCATACATTCAAGATTCATTGCAGGTATTGCATCAATAATCACGGTTGCTAAAAAAGCACTCATCATCAGAGCCCATATATTAGGATAAGGAATAGGTACAACGGCTGGCCCAACTTGAGTTTTACAGACATCAGCAGGTGCCAGTCCTTCACCATCAATTACACCCATAAACATAATAAATCTCCTTAAATTAGCTATCCAAGTGATACGGTTTCAGCATCGATGGTCGTATCTCTTTGACTAAGTAAATGAATTGATTTAGCATCAAGACGTATTTGTTCTTCTATGATCATGCGTAGTGACTGTGTAATAGACTGTTCAAATTCGTCAACTTCTTTAAATAGCTGTTTTGTTTTAATTTGGTTGTATTCACTGAATTGGAATAAGTGTTGTGTCAGCATTTTAACGATTGATCCTGTCACTATAATTGACTCAGATAGTAATTCATAGTTAAGTGATGTTTGTTTGATAGAGGGAGCGTTAAGGTTAATGCTACCTGTTGATGTAATAGTTGTATCTTCTGGCAAATTCATTTTCATTGAGCTATCACTTGAACGCTCTAATAAATTAGTGATATAAATAGTTGATTCATTAAATTCGATGGTGACAATATCACCAATCTCAGGCTCAATCATGCAGCTGTAAGCTTTTTTTGCATAGTAACAATGTTGATTAACTTGAACTTGATAACGCTGGTCATCTTGATCAATGATTTCTGCTATTTTAGTATCGCATGTGTGTTGATGATGCTGATGCAATGGAATTGATGAGGTAGAATGATTCATAGTTTCCAGCCCTCCGCCTTAAGTTGTAGTTGATTAGTTTCTCGAATATTCTCTAGTTTAGTTTGATTAAAGATTGCATTACCATCGATTGCATGTAAATTTGTAAAAGATAAGTTAGCCTGACTAAAATCAGCATCGCTAAGCTTGGCGTAGCTAAAGTTACTATAGCAAAAATTACTATCTTTAGCGTTAATACGGCTTAAATTAGTTGCTTTAAAATTAGAATAGCTAAGCGTTGATGATAGCATAGAGGCTGACTCTAAATTAGCGTTTAGAAATTGTGATTGGGGTGCGATTAATTGTTGTAAGTTTGCTTCAGTTAGATTAGCACCTGAAAAATTTAATTTTTCTGTAATTAGTTTAGAAAAATTAGCTTGTATCAAATTAGCATTAATAAATAAGACTTTTTTAAGCTTGCTTGTTTGGCTAAAGTCCGCCGCCTCTAGCTTTGCAGATGTGAAATTTGTTTGAACTAAATTGGTATTTTGCCAATTACAGTTATGAAATTCTGAAAAGTTAAGATTAGCCTTATAGAGGTTAGAGCCATTAAATTGTGTTTGTTGAACGATACTTGAGCGAATTCTTGTATGATCCAAATTACAACACTCAAAGTGATTACTATTAATGGTAAGCTCAGCTGCATTGCTGTAAATAAATGAACTATTGTTAAAGTGAATATTGTCTAATTGGCTATCATTAAAACTAGCATGATCAAAGCTACAGTTATCAAATTGGCAATGGTTAAATGTACAATTTGAAAAATTACTTTTACTAAAGTTACACAAGTTAAATTTAATCTGTTCAAATTGGCAGTTTCTAAATGAAGTAAAATTAAATTCACTATCATTAATACTGCAGTTTTGAAATGTTGTTGCTATAACCGTGCTAGATTTTATTTCCAATTGATCATAGGTATTATTATCAAATGTGCAGTTATGAAGTGTTTGTTTGGATAGTTTACAAGGTAGGGCGCTTTCAGTAAAATTCACATTTGATAGTTTGTTTGAATTAAATGAGTTAGTCGTCATTGTTTAAGCCTCTTGCACTTGTATCAGTTTAGTTAATTCAAAATTTTCTTTCGTCAGGTTATTGTCAAATAAACTATTACAAATAGAAGCTTGGTAGAGGCTAATATTATAAAGGTTAGATGCACTAAAGCTTGTATTATTTAAATTGCTCGCTCTTAATTTTGCATTTAGAAGGTTTGATTGATCAAATACCGAGTTGGATAAGTCACTACCATAAAAGTTAGCACCTTTAGCGCTAATTCGATTAAAATGATGTGCTGTAACAATGCATTGATAAATCATAGCTGAATCAAGATTAATCTGATCAAATTGATTACGTTCGAACGTTGATTTTAGCAATCGGGCTTTTGTTAGATTGGCACCATTGAAGTTACATTGAGCAATGGTTGTATGATCATTAATTCTTATACCTTCTAAATGACTAGAAGAAAAATTACTCTCTTTAATTTGGCTATGCTTAATTCGAAATGCTTCTGCTTTAACCTGCTCAAATGATGATTGATTTAAGCAAGCATGGTCTAAGGTCAGTTGTTTAAATTGACTTTCTTGAGCATATAAACAATCAATGGTTGTCTCATTCATTGAAAGTTTCAATGCTTGGATTTGATCAAAATAACAAGTGGATAGTTTAGCATGGTTAAATCGAACATTATCAAAAACTGCTTGTGTAAAATAGCATTGATGCAGTTGACATTGGTCAAAAGTAACTTCTTTTAACGTTGATTGATTGAGTCGAACGTGATTCAACGGACATCCTTTAAAAAAACTTTTTGTAATTAAACTGTCAGAGAGATTAGTTTTATCAAATTCACTATGATTAATTGAGACTTTAGACAGTTGACTTTTTTTAAAGATACTCTGATTAAACGTTGATTTTTTAATATGAAGGTCATTAAAACGACTAGCTGTTAGATTGCTCAAGTTAAAATTGGTATTGTTAATAATTGTTTGATCAAATATAGCCCCTGATAAATCAGCACCTTCAAAGTTTGTATTGGTTAAGTCACAATGGCTAAAATCATAGGATGCTAAATTTTTATTAGAGAAATCGCCATCACGAAAATTAATTGCTTTTTTTGTAGTCATTGTCGGTATTTTTTGAGGCTCTTCATTGTCAGTTTTTAAATGTTTGGCAATTGTATCAATCATAGATTTGGGCTCAGGCAATTGTTCAGCTTGACTTTTAGGAAGCATCAATTTGGCTTTACTAAGGCTTTTTTCTAGAGACTGAGCCAGACTTAATAAAATAGCATCGATGGCCATCTTAGGGGGTGTCAATGAAAAAGTAGTTTGTGGTGTTGTTTGAGCACTTGATAATTGACTAGTAACATAGTCAGTTAATTTGTCACTCATAAGCTTTGGATCTTTCTCATCTAATGCGTTTTGCAGTGCTTGAGGAATAGTTTTTTGTTCAGCTTGGTTAAATTGAGTAGGGTACTGGGACTTTAATTCAGCAAGTTTCTGGTCAATTTCTGCTTTGATCTTTGCCACTTCAGGATCCATCTCTATTGTTTTAGCCTTAGGTTTTTCAGCCTCTTTAATTAGAGACTTAGGCTTATTAAGTGGCATTGGCTTTGGTTTGAAGTTGGGTTTTTTAGCCGCTATTTTTTTCTCAAAAGCTGCTTTATGTTCATCAATCGATAAGTTCTGATCAAGCGTTGGATCAGTTATATATATATATTTAATATTAGTTGGTACTTGATCTGAAACCTGCAGTTGAGCATGGGCAATGATAATACCCACTTTTTGTTCAGGTAATAGCCATAATAAATCAGGTTTAAGTTCAAGTTGTTTAAATTGATCATCTTTTGTTAGATAGAAGAGTTTGATACATCTATTAGGTAGAGTTGTTGTAATCTCAGAAGTTTTATTACCTAGTTGGTCATAGGTTGTTAGTTTAAATGGTTCATGCCATTGTAGGGGCGTTTGGCTTTGTAGATTCTTAGGTGCAATTTGATAGACATCTTTATGACAGTCTATGGGTAAAGCTGGCCAACGCTCCTTAAGCCATTGATCATTGAATGTGCCTTTTGAGCGACGATAATGCTTATCAGTTAAGGGTAAAGATAGAAAGTTTTCTCGTGTTTCAGTTAGATCGATATCTGCAATTTGTAGATTTATTTTTTTTATGTTTTTATCTTCTGTGTAAACGAAACATTCGCTGTATGCTCTTTGAATGCCATGATCAAAATAGACACTTGATTTAAGTTTTTGAATTAATTTTTGTAATGTCTTTTGATCAAGCCAAGCATCATTAGTTTCTTTAGCATTAATATCATAGTTAAAACCAGCATAGACAGATGTATGTAGTGTAAACTGTGGCTTATCCCAAGTAACTTTTCTCATTAAGTAAATTGCTTCTGGCTTGATTTGTTTCATATAAGTACGTTAAGCCTCACCTAATTTTTTTAGAATAAATATTTAGTATAATCCATTGTTATTCAATATAAAAAAATTATTTATATCGATCCTATAAAAATTATTATAAGTTTAATTGTTAAGCCTGTCATGTACATTATGGTAATGATTAGGAATTACAATTGCTTTAGTATCACCGTAGCAATATTAAAAAGGCTATGCTATATAAGTTATATAAGCTAGTTAAGTTTTTAATAGGGAGATAACATGGGTAAAGAAAGTTCAGTTGCACCAAAAGAGCGCGTGAATATAGTTTATAGTCCTGCAACAGATGGTGTTGAGGAAGATGTTGAACTGGCAATGAAATCATTGGTTATAGGTGAATTTACACCAGAGGCTGATTCAACACCGCTTGTTGATAGAAAAGCTATTAATGTTGATAAAGATAACTTTAATGATGTACTTAAGGGACAAAATTTGAATTTATCGATTAATGTGCGTAACTGTCTTGATGAAGATGCTAAAGAAGATGATGAGATTGCTGTTAAACTTAAATTTGAATCAATTTCTGATTTTACGCCAGATGGCATCGTTGAGCAAGTGCCAGAATTGCGACAGCTAATTGAACTTAGAGATGCACTAAAGGCCGTGAGAAGTCCATTAGGTAACGTACCTGAATTTAGAAAACGTCTTGCTAGTATTATTGAGCATCCGGATACAAGGGCTCAATTACTGGATGAGTTAAATTTGGAAGATTCTAAAGAATAAATTATTTAAGGATTAAAATAATGGCAAAAGAAGAAGGTTCATCTAAAGCGCAAGTTACTGAAAAAGAACAAACCAAGGGCATTTTAGAAGATTTATTGGATATCTCTAATTTATCTCAAGGTGAAGATGCTGTTAATCTAGCGAAGAAAGGTTTAAATGCATTTGTAAATGAATTATGCGAACCATCACGTCAAGGGGAAAAAATTTCTGGGACGCTAATTAATGACATGCTAGCAAGATTAGATAAAAAAATATCTAAGCAAATGGATCAAATAATTCATCACGAAAATTTTCAAAAACTTGAGTCATCTTGGCGTTCATTAAAATATCTAGTTGATAATACAGATTTTCGCGAAAATACCAAAATTAATATTCTTAATGTTAGTAAAGAGGAGCTGATTGATGATTTTGAGGATGCTCCAGAAATTACTAAATCAGCATTATATAAGCTCGTATATACCGCAGAATATGGGCAATTTGGCGGCCAACCATTTGGTGCAATTGTAGGAAATTATAATTTCAACCCTGATTCAAGAGATGTAGGTCTTTTGCAAAACATTGCAAGCGTTAGTACAATGGCACATGCACCGTTTATTGCTGCTGCAGGGCCTAAATTTTTTGGTGTAGATTCTTATGGTAAATTACCGAATTTAAATGATTTAAGCTCTATTTTTGAAATGCCACAATATACCAAATGGAACGGCTTTAGAGAGTCGGAAGATGCACGATATGTAGGGTTAACTTGTCCGAGATTTTTATTAAGACTACCTTATAGTGATACAACCGTTAAAGTTAAAAAGTTTGATTATGCCGAAGATGTTTCTGGTGGCCATGAAGAGTTTTTATGGGGTAATGCGGCATTTGCATTAGCAGGTAGAATCAATGATAGTTTTGCTAAATATCGTTGGTCAGCTAATATTACAGGGCCTAAAGGTGGTGGTTCTGTGGAAGATTTACCTATTTATAACTTTGAAGCATTAGGTGAAACGCAGACAAAAATTCCAACAGAGGTTTTAATTTCAGAACGTAGAGAATATGAGTTAGCTGAGCAAGGGTTTATTGGGCTAAGTATGCGAAAAGGGAGTGATAATGCTGCATTTTTCTCTGCAAACTCTTGTCAAAAACCGAAAACTTTCCCGAATACTCCAGAAGGAAAAGCTGCAGAAACGAATTATAAATTAGGTACACAATTACCTTACTTATTTATTGTTTCTCGATTATCTCACTATATCAAAGTATTACAGAGAGAAAATATTGGTAGTTGGAAAGAACGTGATGAATTAGAGCGAGAATTAAATAAATGGATTAGTCAATATGTTGTTAATATGGAAAATCCATCTGCAGAAGTAAAAAGTCGATGCCCATTGCGTGAGGCAGATATTAAGGTTTCTGATGTTGCAGGAGAACCTGGCTGGTATAGAGTACAGTTAAATATTCGCCCACACTTTAAGTATATGGGTGCCAGTTTTACACTGTCGCTTGTTGGTAAATTAGAAAAGCAGTAAGTTTTATTTTAGTAGTAGATTAAAATCAAGGAGAATTACTATGGCAAATCCAATTTTTTTAGATATAGCAACTCAAAAAGGTGGTCAGATTAAAGACCCAGGCCAAACTAAAAAGAATTATAAAAATCAACTTTTAGTTCAAGAGTTTGATCAAAATATTTCTATGTCAATTAGTCATCATAAGGCACATGCAGGATCAGTTGCACGTCCAGATCCAATTCGATTTACTTTGGCGATGGGTTGTTATGAAACTGAGTTAAAACAAGCCTGTGCAACAGGTGATAGAATTACAACGGCAACTTTTTCATTTCCAGTTACAGATAAAAGCGGTGAAGAGAAGAATTCTTACACCATTAAAGCTACAGGAGGTGTGATCACACGTGTTAAGCGGTATTCTCCTCAATTATGGCAATCTGAAAATGATACGATTCCAACGCTAGTGGAAGTAGAAATTGCTTATGAGAAACTAGAAGAGCAAGACTTAATCCATAACAAGCAAATGACTTATAGTTGGGATGAGCGTTGATCATAGATATAAAATATGCATAAGCTTAGACTGTTAGAAAGAATGAAAGCTTGGGAAACTGGAGAGGTTTCGAGATTTAATGAATCAAATGAAGTGGACATTCTTAAATCTATTTTAGGGCATGTCGAGCGTATGCTGAATACTAAAAAAGGTGGGGTGAAGTTATTTAATGATTATGGGGTGCCAGAGTTTCACGATTTATCAGAAGGCCTTATTGAAGATGAAATCAATAAGGTAATTACTAAATACGAGCCAAGGCTTGTAGTTGATAGTGTCATTCGGCAAGCCCCCAAAGATACAGAACCATCAAATATTGAAGTTTCCATTGTAGGAAAAATCAAAGGCAAGGAGAATTTATTACGTTTTACAACCGTTTTGACTGCAAATGGAAGGGTAACGATTCAATTGTAATATAGTTATGTGCAACTTAGAATTATAAGGAATCATTTAAGTGGCAAAATTCCAAGATTTATACCAACAAGAGCTTCATAAAGTTCGTCAACTATCAAAGGAATTTGCAGAAGCTCATCCAAATGTTGCACCCATGCTCCGTGAGCAATCATCAGATCCTGATGTTGAACGGCTATTGGAAGGGTTTGCTTATATTTCTGCGCAAATTCAAGAAATCATTGATGATCAAATACCACAGTTTAGTGGTGCATTAATTAATAAATTTTTTCCGCATTATTTAAGGCCATTGCCTTCGGCAACAATTATGCATTTTAAACCACAAGCTGATTTATCTGAAGTATATAAAGTAAAAAAAAATGCAAGTTTTGGTTCAATCCCAGTTAATGGTACAACCTGTCTATTTAGATTATGTTCCGAATTAAATGTTGATCCGATTACACTTAATCAGGTACAGGTGATTAATAATTCAGGTGAGCAGCAATATATTGAATTATCATTTTCGTTATCAGGTATAGACTTAGGATCTTGGCAAAGTGATCAGTTGAGATTTCATTTAGGAGATGCATATCAAGATGCCTGTCAATTATATTATATCTTAATGCGCTATGTTGAGCGCATAGAATTATGTAGTTCTCAGGGGCGCCACTTGTTATCTAAGCGAGCTATGGTTGCAGAAGGATTTTCAGATGATGAGGCTATTTTACCTTATCCTGGACATGCCAATACATCCTTTCGAATACTTCAAGAATATTTTTTAATGCCTGAAAAATATCTTTATATTAGTATCAATGGTCTAACTGGCTGGCAAACTAGACCGCAAGGTAACCAGTTTAGTATTCGTCTTTATTTATCAAATAATGCTAAAGCCTTACCTGAGATAACACCACAATCATTTCTACTACACACAGCACCTGCAATTAATTTATTTGAGTATGATGCTAAACCAATCACATTAAATCATATGCAGTATCAATATCCGGTTCAGGCAGATGCCAAAGAGCGTAAACATTTTCCTATTTATACGATCAAACAAGTTCAAGGTTATCAGCAAGGTAGAGTGCAGGCAAAACAATACATTAATATTGATTATCTTAAAGGGAATCATCTCGAGCAAAATACGTATGAAGTAATTAATAAATCATCCGCTAGCGGTGAGGGTTTGGATTATTATATTGCTATTTTATATAATAATGATGAGCAAATTCGAGTAGATGAAACATTGTCAATTTTACTTGAGTGTACTAATGGCACTTTACCTGAATATTTATCCAAAGGTGAGATTAACCAAGCAACTGGTACTTCACCAAGTTTACTAACGTTTGAAAATCTTTATGTTCCCACAACGTATAAAACGCCTCCAGAAGATGATCAGTGGATGTGGCAATTGCAGTCTATGTTATCATTAAATTATTTATCAATTGCAAATCGTGAAAATTTATGTTCATTGTTAAAATTTTATTTATTTCTAAATAAGGGCCGTCACGTGTCACGTTCGGTATTTGAACGCCAAATTGACAGTATTGAGGAGGTTAAGGTCTCAACAATTAATCGTATGGTTTCAGGTATATTGATGCGAGGTGAAAATATTAGAATTAAATTACGAATAACGGACTTTTCATCTGAAGGTGAAGCATTTTTATTTATCAGTGTATTGGATCATTTTTTTGCAACGTATGTTGCAATTAATTCATTTACGTTAGTTGAACTAATTGATACGGCAACAGGAGAAAGTATTTTATGGCCAATGAGAGTGGGCGAGAGGCTATTAAGCTAATTGAGCCTTTCATAGCTAATGGCCATCGTTATGGGTTTTATCAAGCGATCCGTTGGCTTAAAAACATGTCTAATCGACTTCAAGGGATGGGCTATCAACCATTACGCTTGAAGGTTTTGCCTCGATTAAGCCTTGATTTTATTGGTAATGATATTAGTGATGTCATATACCATTCTGAAAGCCATACAGTTGAGATTGTTGTAACCTTTTTGGCACTTTATGGAACTGCCTCGCCGCTGCCAACATTTTATACAGAAGACTTAATGTTTGAGCTGTCAGAAGACATTACAGTCGGCAAAGATTTTTTAGATATTTTTCATCAAATTTTATATCAAAAATTATATGATGTTTGGTTGAAATATAAGTTAAACCAATGCGTGTTTGAGCATAAAAAAAAGTCATATATCAATAAACTATACCATCTAATTGGCTTAGGTGATCAGACTTTAAGGAAAATGGTTCCTAATGCTAAAAGCCTGATTAAATATGTGGGACTTTTAAATCAGCAACCAAGATCAGCAAAATCATTAGAGACTTTGCTGAAAGATTATTTTGAAGTGCCAATAAACGTTATTAGTGCTTATTGCAGTATTGAAACTATTGAAAAACCACAGCAGTTACGTTTAGGATTAGCTAATCACAGCTTAGGTAAAGAAACTTATATTGGTCAGAAGGTTAAATCAGCAAGCTTTAGTATCGGTATTAAAATTGAAAATTTAAGTTATGAAAAGTTTAATTTATTTAGTTATCAGCAGCCCTATGCTAAAGCGCTAGCATTTCTAATAAACTTTTTTGCAAACGCGCCGATTAAGTGTTTTGTATCGATATCATTAAAGCAAGATTGTGTTAATAATTTAACCTTAAGTAACTATAATTGGAGTAAGCTTGGGCAAAATACTTGGCTTGGAGTAAAGGGAAAAAAAACATATCAATCAAGTTATCAGATTGGTTAAAAGGAATAAAAAATGCTAAGAAAAATAAAGGTGAATATACTTTTTTACATAACTTGTATCTTTATAGTATTGTACTGTTTAAGTGGTTGTTCTAGCGTGACTAGAAAAAATGCTGATTGGAGCTATACGAAAGATGCAATTACGATAAACTTAACAGCAGATAAACAATTAAATGTTTATGATAATTACTCTCATGCCTTGGCTATTGGAATTGCTCAGGTATCATCACCTGATAAATACGCACAAATTTTGCAAACAAGAAATGGTTTAGCGACGGTGATTGCTAATGAAAAACCGGTGCAAGGTCAGACCAGCTTTAAACGCATTTCAATGCAGCCAGGAGAACAACAAACACTAGTTCTAGATCGAGCATATGCCACAGAATATGTGTATTTATTTTTTGGCTATGCTCAGGGCATATTAGATAAAAATAGCTATTTAGTTCCGATTCCATTAGATGGTACGCCACAACCATTAAATATAAAAGTGGAGTTGGGGCCAACTTATATTGTTAGTATCAATCATTCATAAATTTAAGGAATATTAAAGCTATGGAATTAATTAAAAAAATTAGCTGGGAACAAGGCTTATTTTTACAACCACAGCATTTTCAATTAGTTGAAGCACACTATGATTTACAGCAAAGTTATTATACTAAATTAACGCATGCGAACTGTTGGGGCAGCGAAAAAGTTGTTATTGATAAAGCAGCGCTAGAAGATCAGCAAGTTAATATTCAATCAGGTGTTGTTTTATTTAAAAGCGGTACGCTCATTAATATTGGGCAAAATGCTATTGTGATACCAAGAGCATTTATTAAGAGTTGGCAAAACCGTTCGCAGGCTTTGGATGTTTATTTAGGGATTAAACGCATGAGCCAGTACGGTTCAAATGTAACAACGATTAACTCTTGGGATGAAATTAGCAGTGTTCAAAGTCGTTATGTTGCTTTAGAGCAACCTGAACTTGTAAAAGATTATTATTATGATGGGCCTGATGCCTATGTAAAGCAGCAGCTCTATGTGTTACAGCTTATTTGGGGGGATGAAGTAGAAGAAGCATGTGACTTCGAGTTGGTACAAATTGCTAAGGTTATTCAAAGGGGCGATACAATTGCATTGGATAGGCAATATATCCCACCATGTTTGGCATTAAAAAGTTATCATCGCTTAAATAATATAGTAAAAGATTTAAGAGATGATCTTTATGCTAGGGCGAAGCAATTAGATATTTATAAGTTACCGACAGCCGAAGAAGATAACCAAAGGTTAACACGACTTTGGTTTAATTTATTAGCATTGCAAGTATTCAATCGCTATATACCAGTAATTTCACATTTGTTAGTAATTGATCCAGTTTCACCAAGTGATTGTTTTATGATATTGTTGCAGCTAATTGGTGAGTTGAAAACGTTTCATCAAAATGAGCAAGGTGTCTTAACTGCTGAAAATGAATTTAGCTATTTTATAGAGTATCGCCACGATCAATTGAATGAAGTATTTGATCAGGCAAAGCAGTTGATTTTCAAATTGTGTGACAATATTACGTTTGTTCCTCATCACTTCTTTGCATTAGATTATGTTAATGACTTATATTCAGCTGATTTACCAAATACAATTTTTACACCAAGAACGAGCTATTATTTGAGGGTGCATGCTGAAGAAAATATGCAAAGATTAAAATCAATTGACTTATTGGATGAGCTAAAGGTAGGTTCAATTATCAGTATAGAAACAATTGTTCAGCGATCATTATCTGGTATACCTTTAGAAGTATTAGATAGTGCGCCAGCTGGGGTGCCAAAAGATTCAATTTGTATCTATCTAAGGTTAGATCCAACGGTTGAATCATGGCGATCCGTTGTTTCTTCACAATCAATTTCAGTCTTTTGGGCAGAACCAATTGATGGGGTGAAAATTGACTTTGTAGCAGTGAGGTCATAAATTATGAGTTTAGTAACATGCTTTAGTGATGTGATTTCATATAGTGTCGCATTAAGTAAAACAAATTTTGAAAATCAGACGCTTGAGGGTGTGCAAACCAAGCTGGATCATTATTTTGAAGAGATAAAAAAAACAACTTTGTTGCGTTATTCTGATGAAGAATACCAAGATAGTTTATTTGCAATTTGTGCTTGGATCGATGAAATAGTTTTATGTTCTAACTGGCAAGAAAGATTTAAATGGAAAAAGCAAATGCTTCAGCAGCGTTATTTTAATACAACCAGAGCTGGAGAGATTTTTTTTGAAAAACTTGATACGATTGAAACCGGTGAAATTGATTTAATTGAACTTTATTATTATTGCTTAAAATTTGGCTTTAAAGGAAAGTACCATAAAGCCCAAGATTATATCATCATAACTGAAAAGTGTAAGTCAATTTATCAGCTAGTAATGAGTCGCCATGGAAGTGATTTTGATAAGCCTTTAGTACACTGTTTATTAACACCAGATGGGCTGGTGGAGAATTCTGTTATTAGTCAAGTTCGAGATAGTAAACGAAATCGGCGGTTAAAGCGATGGATTGTTTGGCTTATGCCAGTGATTCCTTTTGTTGTAATAACGCTTGTCTTTAATGAAGTAATTCAGTCAATGGCTTTGGATTACTTTAAGAGTTTTTAATTAAGCTAAGGTTAATAGTGATGTTAAAAAAAATTTTTAAATTCTGTTGTATCATTATCATTTTATTGTTATTGGCATGTTTCAGTGTCTTTTTAGCATTATTTTTTAGAATTAGCCTTTTTTATAGCCCTGCTATTTTCATTGGGATAATACTTTTATATTTTATTACTCGTTGGAGTATTAAAAAATTAAGACTTTATCTAAGAAGACGCAAGGTATCTGGAGAAGAGACCTCAGAGAGTATTGATAAGCATAAGTTCGAAGAAAGTTTTAATAATGCCATGCTGCATACAAAAAAACATAACCGTGAATATAAAGGTAAAATGCCATGGTATATTATGTTTGGGACATCAGATAATGGAAAATCAAGTCTGCTTAGTGGCTCAAATTTTTATACTTTATCTGAAGGTATTGAGGCGAATAATGAGGTATTGCCAACCAAACGAGCCTATTGTTGGGCACTAGATAATATGGTTGTTGCTGAAAGTAGTGGGGATTTATTTTCGGATAAACCATCGACAATTGCTAAAATTGCTTGGAGTAGCTTGAAAAGTAAAATTAAAGCTAATTTTAGATACATTAATTTTAAAGGATTTATTGTTACACTTTCTGTGGATCAATTAAAAGAAGATAAAGAGTCATTAACTAAATATGCGTTAAAATTAAGAGAAAAAATTGCTCAATGTTCAAGAGGTTATGGTTATAGTTATCCAATTTATTTAGTCATAACCAAGGCAGATCATATCCAAGGATTTGAAAGTTTTGCTTTGGGTCTACCTGAAGAAATACAGCGTCAAGGATTTGGGCTATTATTTCCTGAGATGACATTTTATGGCGAACACAAAGCTCAAATTAATCAATGGGCTGAATACATTAATGAACGTATTCGTGGTATTAATACACTACAGCTTCAGGCTAGTGGTTCTTTGTTAGCCAGATCACTATTACTTGAAAATCAGATCAACCAATTGAAAAAACCACTGAAGATATTTTTGGCAGCTTTTTTCAAAGTTAAGGCACAGATTAGAGAGGATAACCCAGTACTTAGGGGCTTATTTTTAACGAGTGTATATCAAGATGCTATGGTAGATCTAATGGATCAAGGGACAATTCTCGAAGGCTTATCTTTGCCTAGGCGTAATCGAACTAGTTCAAAAAATTTATTTGTCGAGCATTTATTTACTTCAACGTTGCCCGTTGATTTTAATTTATATCAGCGACTATCAAAAAAATTATTAACAAGAAAACGCTACTACCAGCGAGCATTGACAGCTTGGTGGATACTATTTATTGGCGGTAGCATCTATTTAGGTACAGCTTATGCTCATGCCATGAAAGCCTTTATGCAAATTCAGCAAACAAGTAAAATAAGGCATGATCAGTTTGGCAATAATTTAAATTATAACATGCTGTTGCTTTCAGAAGTTAATGAGGATATTAATAATATTACATCTCTTAAAAAAAGATGGTTTTTTTCAGTTTGGCCTTACACTTCAGTTTTTAACAAAATAATAACAGACTATAAACAATATTATGTCAGTTTATTCGATCAGTATATTGTTGGTGATTTAGAGCATACGTTAGCTAATAGTGTAAAACTAGTCACAACAAATGCTAAATACAAAGATGATTTTGGCTATGTTGTTGAAAATTTAATACAGGGAATAAACTTAATTCAGGCTAAATTAGAGTTGATGCCCTATAGCGAAATTAATGCACTAAATATGGAAGGACTTATTCTTGATAGTAGTTTTCAGCCTAATAACTACGGTATTTTATTTAAAAACTATGTTGCGTGGAATACCCATCTTCTCATTTTAAAAAGACAGCGAGGGCTATTATTAAATTTATTAGATGAACTAGATATTTTTAATAAGCCATTTGGTTGGTTATACACGTGGGTTAATCAAGCAAGAACTGTTCCGCCGATTTTAGCCAGTAATTATTGGCCTGATAACACCTTCAATACTGGAGATGAGCCAAAAATTTCAGCTAACTACACACAAGCAGGTATGCAACAAATAAAAGCATTATTTCATAATATGGCTCATGCCTATTTACAACCGACTGAGGTGGAGCAATATAGTCTTAAGTTTTTTGCTCAATACGATTTAAAACGCTATCAAGCTTGGGAGAATTTTACCAATAGTTTTAGAAGTGATATCAATACAATTCCGTCACAGGCTGCGTGGTATTCTCTGGCGCAGTTAAATCTAATTAATTCGCCCTATGCATTATATGCAAAAGATTTAGCCTTTAATTATACGGATAGCATGTTAATTAACCAACCTGAGTGGTTAAGATTATTTTTAGTGTTAAGAGATTATTTTAAAAAGTCCGCTTACAGTTTATTGGTGGCAGAAAGGCAGCCATCATTTTGGGATAAAATTGTTTTGTTTTTGGATCAATATAGTAATGAGCTAGATTCAAGAGTAGAAGAAATTACCTATGATGATAATTTATTAAAAGCAATTGTTGCTTATCAAAAGAATTTGTTAAAACTACAGAAATATGTATTAACGCTCGATCAGACAACCTCTTTTAGCGCAATAAAATCATTATTTTCAGCAGGTAGTGGGCATAATGAAAATACGAGCAGTAACACCAGTTCCACATCGAATAAAAATCAATTTTATACAACTTATAATGCTTTTCAACAAATTAAGTTTTTTGCAACTACAGATCTTAGTTTATTAAATAAAAATGAAGCAACTTGGAATTTGTATCGAGGGATGTTTGATTTATTGCTTCATGGAGCCATGGAAAACGCAATGTGCTATACGGAGCAGATGTGGGATAATCAAGTATTAGGGCAGTATGCAGCAAGCCTAAGTCATTCTCACTTAAGCTTAGATGATTTATTTGGTCAAAAGAGTATTATCAGTAAATTTATGTATCAGTACGTTTATCCGTTTGTTTCATATGATGGGCAAAAGGGTGGTTATATTGCAAAATCAGTGTTTGGGCATAAAGTTAAATTTTCACCTTTTGTTTATGATTATATTCGTAATCAGTATGATTACAACCAGATTGAAATCCTAGAAAATCAAATTAAGATGACAATTAATAAAACTGAAGCTTTAATTCCTATACAGATTAAACCTACTAATGTTAATAAAGATGCAAAATTATTGCCAGTATCAACTTCATTAGAAGTGTTGTGTGATAAGAAAAAGCAACAATTTACTAATTTTAGTATGGTTGCTAATTTTTCGTTGACGAATAATATCTTTAGTTGTTCATCTGCAGAGGTAGTCATTCAATTTGAAGGTGCAACAAACTTCAAAATTACTAAGAGCTATACTGGAGCAGGTGGTTTATTAGAGTTGATTAAAGATTTTAGTCAAGGGAGTAGTAAGACTTTTAAAGCGGTTGATTTCCCAGATAATTATTCTAAATTACAAGACTATGATATTAGTGAGTTGACGGTTAATATTAACTTTCAAGGTTTAGAACCTATTCAATCTTTGTTAACTAAATTCACACAAAGAAAGGCACAATTAGAACAAAATGTTTATGGCAAGCTTGCGGACTGGCAATATCTAGATGTGACAGATTGTTGGAATGATCAGTCTTGGGTAACTAAAGCTTCAAAAAAAGGGCAAGCTTCAATACAAGGATCACAAGGCCCAGTACAAAAAGAGCAAAGTTCAACTACAGGGCAGCAAGGCTCAGTACAAAAAGAGCAAAGCTCAACTAAAGTGCCGCAAGGCCCAGTACAAAAAGAGCAAAGTTCAACGACAGGGCAGCAAGGCCCAGCGCAAAAAGAGCAAAGTTCAACGACAGGGCAGCAAGGTTCAGCACAAGAAAAGCAAAACTCACCACAAGGTAAACAAGATCTAAAAAAAGGTAATTAAAGAGCATGGATTTAGACGAATTAAAACACTCAGTTTTTGCCGACTTTGATCAAAATAAAGTTGGTGAAAATTGCCGTGATAATGAGCGTTATACTCAAATCAAAGATTTATTAGCACAAAAAAATAATCCTAATGCAGATGAAGCCTCAATTCATTGGTCTGCGCTCTCAAAGTTAGCCAGTGAAATTTTAACAATAGAAAGTAAAGATTTATTAGTTGCTTGTTATTTAGCGATTGGCTTATTAAATACAAATGACCTTGAAGGATTAACCGTAGGTATCGAAATTATTAATCAAATGCTTGAAGTTTATTGGCCAGATTTATATCCACCATTAAAACGTCTAAATGGCCGACTTTCAGCATTGGTATGGTTGCAGGAACAATTAGGTGAGTATTTGGATAATTTGCAGGTGCAAAAGCCTAAAGATCAAGTTCAGCCGCTATTAGATAGTTTGACAAAATTTGATGAAAAATTAGCAACACTTAGCGATGAGGCACCGAATTTTTTACCGGTGATTAAACAGTTCCAACAAATTATTGCCCCAGAAGAAGAACCTTTGGTAGCTGAAGTAGAAACTAGTCATCAAATGGCTTCTCAAGCAGAGGTTTTTGATATTAAAGCTGAGAATATTACTAATCTTGATGATGCCTATGAGCAGTTAAAAGTGATTCTTAAAGCAATGGCTAATTTAGCAGATTATTTTAATGGTGCTGATGCCAATCGCATCGTTTACTATCGCCTATCACGATTATCCCTTTGGCAGGGAATTAATCATTTACCTGAATACGATAGTCAGTTTAAAACAAAAGTACCACCACCTGAAAAAGACCAAATAAATCAATTAGAAGTATTAGAAGCGGCTGCAAACGACCAAGGAGTTGTTGATACTTGTGAGGAATGGGTTAGCGACAACCCTTATTGGTTTGATCTTCACTATAGTATTTATCAGGCATTAATGAATTTAGGGACGTTTGAAAAAGAGGCAAATGAAATTAAAATTGCTACTCATGCAGTTATTACTCGTTTTCCAGAGTTATTAAACTTAACTTTTTCAAATGGTATGTTAATGGTCAGTGAAGCAATGAATAATTGGCTTAATTATTCTGTCACATCGAATGAGTCAACAGATGTCACTAATTTAACTAATCATAATGAATATAGCGAGATTGAATCTCAACTGCTTGAGGCATTAGATAACAATAAGACTCAAACGAAATCAAAAAAACTCACAGAGTTGGCAGGGTTGATAGCCTATTTATCATCAGATGTTAACCAGTCATTAAAAATACGCTTAATTATTGCTATGATTGATCAGCTAATTATCGCAAAGAAAAAAACGCTGCTTAAAAGCTATACTAATTTATTAGAGGATAAGTATCATTATTTTCATGTAGATCAATGGGATACAAAAGAGGCAAGCCATATATTAATAACATTAATTCGTGCAAAAAAAATGCTTGAAGAAGATATAGCTGAGCCTTTAATGCAATTAGCGCAAATTGATTTAGATGCGGCTATGAAAATTAAAGAAAATTAGGCTTAAAGTATGCTTAAAGTATGTTAGAGTGGTAAGGCATCTGAAATGATTAAATTATATCTTTACCCAGGGTTATTTAAATTGACCGATAATAATCCATTTGGCTTAAAAGTTGAGGTTTTTTGTAATATCAATCAACTTGACTATCAAGTAATTAATACAGTTGATACAACTGAGGCACCTAGAAGTCAGTTACCTTATATTAATGATGAAGGTGTCATTATTTCTGATAGTGATGAAATCATTAGCTATTTGATGAATCAGTATCAGTTAACAATTGATGATCAATTAGATGAGCGTCAGAAATTAATCAAATATTTAATCAATCGGATGTTAGGAGATCATCTATATTGGATCATTGGTTATTCACGCTGGTTAGATGAGTGCTATTGGCCAGCCTTTAAAAGAGCGTTTCAACAAGAATTACCCATGTTAGATGATCAGAAGATGGAGCAATTTCGCCAATATAATGCAAATAAATACAATCTGCAAGGTATTAGTCGCTATAGTAATGAAGAAATTTATCAGCAAGGGATCAATGATTTAGAAGCAATAGTGGCAATACTTTCAAATAAAACATTTTTATTTTCTAATAAGATCACATCGCTGGATTGTAGTTGCTATGGGTTTTTAGCTAATATCTATTATTTTGATAGTGATACTCCCTTAAAAGCCTATATTAGTCAAAGCCGATTAAAAGACTATATTTTGCGTATCAGAAGATTGCTTAAAGATTAGTTAAGTTTTATCTTTTGGGTAATATTTCCCTTTAGTAGCTGATTTTGCCTTGTATAGTTGAATATCTGCATACTTAAATAATTGATCAAGTTCTGTTCCATCAACTGGATAAATAGCGATACCAATACTAACGGATAAGCAAATATCATCTTGGTTGGTTTTAAATGGCTGCTCTGCTAACTCAATAAGTTTTTCAGCAACAATTCTAGCACCATCAAAATTAGCATCTTCTAAGACAATGGCAAACTCATCACCACCGATGCGTGCAGCCGTATCATTCGTTCTAATTGTTTTAGCAAATCGTAGTGCAACTTCTTTTAAAATAATATCACCCATATCATGTCCATAAATATCATTGACAGGCTTGAAGCCATCGAGATCCAGAAATAATAGTGCCAAAGTAGTTTGATGTCTTTGTGCTCTAAAAATGGACTGTAGTGCAAGCTCTCTAAATTTTAATCGATTGGGAATGCCTGTTAAAAAATCATTATAGGCAATTAATTCTAATTGGTGCTGTTGTTGATTTAAATTTAGATTTTTTTGATGAATGAGTTGTAGGCCTCTGGTAATAATAACTAAAAATATAGTAATTAATATACCGAAAATAAAGTAGAGAATTAAAAAGGTATCATGTTGCATTTCTATGTACAATTCTGATGGCCATAATTTAGCAATAAGCATTGTGTTGAGAAGTTTTATTGAGGTTGATATTTGCCATTGGTGTGTGAAAAAATGTTGTTCAGGAATATTTTTTTTATAATATAGCGTGTTATTTTTAGAAAATGAGATGCCAAAGGTCTTAAAGACAGACTGATGCATGATATTATCTAGAATTGGCTTGAGTTGGTATATAGCTAAGTAGTTGTGTTTTTTCTGATAGATACATAGAGTTTTATCAGTGATCACAGCATTAATAATATAAGGGGAGCTGGCTATGTCAATGTTATTTATGCAGTTTTGAATATATGTTTTTGGCTGTTGAAGTTTTTGATGAAAATTAAGATATATTTTTTGGTTTTTTAGTTGTGTGTTTTGTGAAATTAGAATAAGCGATGGATTCATATTAATATATTGGTTGAGTTCATTTTTATAAAGATTGAAGTTATCGTTATGAAGCCACCCAAGTCTAATAAAAAGATTTTCAGTTTGCTTTATTTTTTCGTCTAATAGTAAATTGGTATTTACCTGAATATAGTCTAATTGATTATATAATTTTCTTTTAATTTGATTATCTTGAGACATTTCAAATAATTGCCATGAAATCAGTATAAAAGTTAAACCAATACCCCCAATACACGCTGGCAATAAGATAGTTAGGGAAAGCCGATGGCTTAGCGCTGGGTAAAGAAGTAGCCTGAATAAAGCCAATGCAATTAGAAAAAAGCCAAAACCAGTATGTATAGCCATACCCGTTAAATTACCCCAATTATACATTGATCTTATATTCAGCAGGTAACCCATAACGGATAAAAAACCTAATAAGCCAATAACAATTAAAAGGCTGATACAGACTATTTTTGCCCATTGGTAATTAAAGTGATTAACTAGAATAACAACACAAGCCGATAATAGAAAACATAAGGCGGTATTTGGCGCCATACGTCCTGGATGAGAGGTCTCAGTTAAAATGTAATGCTTTATGAAGAGTTCATCGATATATAAGTTGGTATGAAAAATATATTCAATGAGTGTCATTGTGCCAATAATAAGAGCAAATATTGCAATCAAAGAAGATAGATAGCGTAGTTTGTTTGATATCAAAAGTATACTGATACCAACAAGGCTAAAACATAGGGCAGTATTAAATTGCATTGGTACAAACGTTGGGTGAATTTGAATTAAATTAATTAATTTAAGACTCCAGCCCAACATAACAACCATACCGATAACCGTTATGATGATGGCAAAAATATAGCGCTCTAGGCATAGCGGTGATGACTGATATTTCATAGGATAAACCAACCTAAAGCCAATTGAACGCTTAGATCAGTATCTTTATCTTCTAATTGTGTGAATAAATATTGCTTGATTCCTTGATTTGATATTTGATTGATCCAGTTTGGATGTTGAGCAAACGTTTTTTCCAACAGTTTCAGTTTCAATCGCAAATATGCCGCTTGTTGATAGACTTGTGATGGTGTTTTATAGCTAGGGTAGTGACTAAAAATTTTTCTTTTAGGCATATCACCTATGATATGATTATCAAGATATTTAATTTCAGCCAAAATTACTTTAGAAATATTATATACATCATTAGGTGTAATATTTGATTGTGCGACTAGCTGATCATTAACACTTAACATCTGAATATTAGCAGATATGGCTAATTCTTTAATAATTTTTAAACAGTTAACTAATTCAAAAAAAACATCTTTTGGGGTTTTATTGGCTATAAATTCAGGTTTTGTAACTTTGGTTGTTGTATCAAAATGGCTTAAAAGCTCATTGACATACTCCAAAGAGAGCGTTACTTGTTCATAAACATCAGCGGGTGAGGTTTTTTGGTATAGAAGATGATCTAACATAGCATTAACAAAGATAATACGATTAAATACATCCGTTGGTGTTGCTGATTCGTTCGTTTGTTTTTCAATGGCGGATGTATCAATTGATAAAGCTTGGCTGATAAGATTAATGCAGCTTAACGCTTGATTAACAACGTTTAGTACATCCTTTGGCTTAAGGTTTTTTTGATAACTGATCATGGGTGTGTGTACGTAGACGCCAGTAATTTCATAAGTTAGGCGATTAGCTTTATCAAACAGTGCTTGTGCTTCAAAATAAACTTCCCTTGGGGATGCATTTTTCACTTGGTAGGGTGGGTTATCTATCATTGGTTTGCCCATTGCTTGGCGAATCAACTCTAGTTCGGCATTAATTGTATTGACTTGTGCTAAGACATTTGATGGTGTAATTACTTGTACTATTTTATTGTTTTTTTCAGTATTTGCATTTAATTGATTTGTGGCTATGATCAATAGGAATAAATATTGCCATAGTGTCTTTGCTATAAAATAACGTTTTCTCTGTAAGATTTGCAAACTAATCCCACCCTTTATTATTTATTTTAATACAATGTTATTATTATTTTAGGAAAAAATTGAGATTTTGCTATTTGTGTTCTATTAATAAGTCAATTAGTTACGTTTGCCAAAGATAGCCTGACCAATACGAATGATGGTGCTGCCTTCTAAAATAGCGCTTTGAAGGTCATAGCTTGTACCCATTGATAGCGTATCCATAGTAAGATTATGTCTATGGTTAAGTTGGTTCAGTAATTGATGCATTTGTGATAAGTTACGGCGCTGATCTTTACTATTATCGGTACGTTTCGGCATGCACATTAAGCCTCTTAATACTAGAGCGGTTTGAGTTTTACAATAGTCAATGCACTGATCGATCAAGTCAGTATCACAAAGCTTAAAGCCTGACTTAGTTGCCTCATTATTTAGATTGATTTCAAGTGTAAGGTTTAACGGCTCTAGCTCTTGGGGGCGTTGTAGTGCTAAGCGCTTGAGTATTTTTAGGCGATCTATGGTGTGTACCCAGCTAAAGTTTTCAGCGATTTGTTTGGTTTTATTGGATTGAATATGGCCAATAAAATGCCAATTAATTGATTTATCAAGTGCATGTATTTTAGGTAGTGCCTCTTGTAAGTAATTTTCCCCAAAGGTATTAAGGCCTAATTGATAAGCTTGTTTAATGGTTTCAATTGATTGGGTTTTACTAACAGCTAATAGCATAATCTCATTTTCAGAGCGATTAGCTTTGATAGAGGCTTGCTTCATGTCAGTTTTAAGACGATTTATGCGTTCTAACAGGTTAGTTTGTTTGACTTCACTCATGTTATAGTAGTTTCATTCATAGGTTAATTAACTCATATTATTATGATCGATATTATTGGAATCCTAAAGCTAAGTGTATCAAAAAATGCTTCTGATGTGCATATTGCCAGTAAAAAACCTGTGATGATCAGAGTATCAGGGCAGTTAATGGTACTTCTCAATGAATCTTTTGACAGTGATAGAATTTTTAAGATGTTAAGTAGCTTACTTAATGAAGATAGCTTAGCAGAGTTTCAACAAAAATTAGAATATGACTGCGCCATCAGCATAGAAAATTTAGCACGCTTTAGACTTCATCTATACTACCAATACGATGGCATAAGTGCTGCATTTCGTATTATTTCAGAAGAAATTCCGACACTTGAAAAAATTAAAGCGCCAGAGGTGATCAAGCAATTATTAGCCAAAACAAAAGGATTAATTTTAATAACAGGTGCTACAGGGTCAGGTAAAAGCACAACATTAGCTGCGATGATTCATTGGCTTAATCAGAATAAAAAAGGCCATATTGTTACGATAGAAGATCCAATTGAATTTGTGCATCAATCCCAACATTGTTTAATTAGTCAGCGCCAATTAACACTACACACAGAAAGTGTTCATAGCGCACTTAGGGCAGCGCTAAGGGAAGACCCTGATTATATTTTAATTGGTGAATTACGCGATTTAGAGAGTATTCGTTTGGCATTAACAGCTGCAGAGACTGGACATTTAGTGCTTGCTAGTATGCATACGCATTCAGCAACAAAAACGATTGACCGTTTAATTCATGTTTTTGATCCTTATGAGCAAGCAATGATCCGTATGATGCTATCTGAGTCATTAGAAGCAGTCATTACGCAGCAGTTAGTAAAACAGCAAGATTTAACGCAACTGGCAGCATTTGAAGTACTTATTGCCACGCCAGCAATCAGAAATCTAATCCGAGAGAATAAAACACCGCAAATGCACTCTGTCATTCAAATGGGTAGAAAAGAGGGTATGCAAACAATGCAGCAGTCGCTAGAAATATTAAAACAGGCATCATTGTGTTAATTAATTTTAAGTTACTTAGATTGATATGAAGATAGCGTATTAACATCAAACTATATTTTACCTTGCAAAAACATTAAATATTGATGATAATGCTAAAAGCCTGGTCCCCTCGCAATGATACGTTGTGAACCCCGTCAGGTCCGGAAGGAAGCAGCGGTAGTGACTGATGCATGTGCCGGGGTGTGGCTGGGCGCTATTTTTCTTAGGTTTTTTTATAACTAAGTAGGAAGTGCGCAACGTTGTGATGTCATATCAAGTACTTGCACGGAAGTATCGGCCGAAACAATTTGATGAAATTGTTGGCCAAGAGACCGTACTAAAAAGTCTGTTACATGCACTAAAATCAAATCGATTACATCATGCTTATTTATTTAGTGGCACTCGTGGTGTCGGTAAAACCTCCCTAGCTCGATTGTTAGCAAAGTGCTTAAATTGTGAAGTCGGTGTTACGGATAAGCCGTGTGGCAAATGCCATTTGTGTTTGAGTATTGCTGAAGGTAATATGGTTGATCTAATTGAAATTGATGCAGCCAGTCGAACGAAAGTAGAAGATACGCGTGAATTATTAGATCAAGTTCAATATATGCCTACACAGGCACGTTATAAAATTTATTTAATCGATGAAGTACATATGCTGTCAAGCCACAGCTTTAATGCCTTATTAAAAACATTAGAAGAGCCACCAGAGCATGTTAAATTTTTATTAGCAACTACTGATCCGCAAAAATTACCAGTGACGATATTATCACGTTGTTTGCAGTATCATTTACAACCAATTAAAAAGCAGCAGTTGATTGCTCAATTACAGCTAATTTTAGAAAAAGAGGCAATTAAGTTTGACAACGAAGCTCTTGATTATTTGGCTCAGGCAGCATCAGGGAGTTTACGTGATGCATTGAGTCTACTAGATCAGGCAATCAATTTTGGCCAAGGTAATGTGACAAGTGATGATGTTGTGACTATGCTTGGCGTAGTTGATCATCGCATTGTATTTGATTTAGCAAAAGAAATTATTCTTAAAGATACGAACCAAGCTTTGGCTTTAACAGAACGTATTATTGCGCAAGGCAAAAGCGTTTCTCGTATTTTAGATGCGCTTGCAACGCTTTGGTATGCTGTTAGTATTTATCAGTTAACGGAAACAGTATTATTTGAAGCTTTTAGCATTGATCGATTAGCTGAGTTAGCGAAGCAAATTATGCCGGAGTTATTGCAGTTGTATTATCAAATTACCTTAAAAGCTAAGCCTGAGTTAGCATTAGTACCAGAGCCTAAGATGGCACTTGATATGGCAATTATGCGTATGATCGCATTTGATATGAAAAATCAGCAAGATAAGCATAAAAAAGACCTATCATCTAGTACACCTGAGCTAAAGCAAATTACTCAAGTACCTGCTGCTGCAATTGAGTCGATAGAAACCAAAATAGCTCAAGAGACAGAAGTGCTTGTTGATTCTAAAGTTGAAGTCACTACTTCTGATCATAATTGGCATCAGTTGGCGACTCAATTAAAGTTAAAGGGTATGGCAAGACAAATTGCGCTAAATAGCCACTGTATTAATATAAAAAATGATACTTATTATCTTGAATCGAAAGTCTACTCAGTAACAGATAATGTAAAGGCAAAACTAAAGTTACAGCTGAGCGAACATCTAAAGCATGATGTTGATGTGGTTTTTATTGAAGCTAAAGATAATATAAAAAAAGTTCTCACTAAGGAAGTTAGCGCTAAAGATACAACGCTAAGTAATGAGCATAAACAACATGCTAGTGAAAAAAAAAATCTAACGCCTGCAGAGATTGAACACAACAAACAACAGGCACTATTAACAGCAAGCTATCAGCAATTAAAAATGGATTCAACCGTTGAGGCGATTGAGTCAGAATTTGCAACGTCATTTGAGCAAGCGTATATTAAGCTAACTGACTAATTATTGACGTTAAGATTGTATTGAATTCCAATACCAAAATTGACGCCGTTTTGTAGTGGTCCAAGCGGATTAACTTGTGTTTTGAGTTTTTCAATTGCAGGTAATGATGAAATTGTTTTAAAGATAACTAAATTATTCAATAGAATTAATTTAGCATTAAAGTCCCAACCGGTAGTGTAAGTAATGCGTTTAAAATTAAATACATCTAAAAATGCATTACCAACGCGTTTTGAATTTAGTTGTTCAATATCAATGTAATAACCAACGCAATTATTTTCTTGTTTTATGCAATTGGCAACTTCAAGTGGTAGATTATTAAACGTCATCAAAGGGTCAAACTCTTTATGAACATCAAGAAAATTAACAATGCGAATATTATTCGCCGTATAGGGTGAAAATCCTAATTTTTCTAAATCTTCAGTTGTTGTCTTATAGGGTATGATTTTATCATAGGCCACTTGTAATTGATCAAAATCTTGCCATTTGGAAATGGTAACTTCTTTTGATCTTGGCAATAAAGAACTGCAAGCAGAGGTCATAAAAATAATGCCTAGGCTGAATAAGCATGCAAGCAGTTTAGTAACCATAAAATAAGTCCCTCCTTATTTTAAGTATGTCTATCAATTTGTATTTTGCGTTATCTATTTAATTTGTTATATGGTTATTTTCTTATATGGAATAATAAATCAATATCTGATTCATGTTTTAAGCGTTCAAATATTCTTTCAGTAATCAGAGCTTTTAAATGCTCATAGTCTGTAGGAAAACAGTAATAGTGTACTGATACCGAGATACCAGAATGCCTTTCTTCAAATATCAGTTGAGTATCCACATAAACGGTTAGATTAATTGTTTGTGCTAGTAGCTTACTTCTCATTTTAATGTATTCTGAGGTGTATCGCGTGTCGTTTTTATAGTATTGGTTAAGAATTTCCTGAGTCTCACTGCTAAGGAAATCTTTAATACGATTGATATTATTTGTTGGATTAAAAAGCCATTTCTGTGTGTACTCAATAACATTGCGTTTACGTGAATAATTTAAAACAGGTAATGTCATAACAAGACCATTAGGTATTTTAATAACTTTACCACTAGCTCTTGTTGTCGAGCCCTTTGAAGCCTCATACAATTTAAAAAATAAGGGGCCTAATTCTGCAACAAAACCATTATATTCACCAATTTGAATATAATCTCCTTCAATAAATAGACTGCGCCAATTGATTATTAAAGAGCCAATGGCATTCATAATGAGTTCTTTATTTGTAATAACTAATGCTGCTGAGACCAAACTTAGAATTGCTAAGAAAGATACGAACCCATTAACCCAAATTTTAGCTAGTAAGATAATTGCTATGATAACTAATGTGTACAGGAGACGGACGCGTTTACGCTTATGACGCTTGGCATCAATGACGGGGCGAATCAATAGTGCATGAATCATAAAATAAAGTAACATGAGTACGATAATTAATATTACCGTAGCTAATATGTTACTGTAAAATTCATTGGCTAATATTGTCTCTAACATAGTAATAAAATCTAATTATAATTGCAGTTGTCTTTATCTAAGCATAGAATATTTTCTATATCTGATCTATAGTTAAACGATATTTATCAATAATAATTAAGTTGAATAAATGTTGCAAAATAACCAGCAAACTCAGATAAATGAGCGTTTATCTAATAAGCTACATACACAAGCTGTATTATGTCAGTATGACAAAGCACAAATGAACTTAATTAACTTGCCTTTAAATTTAGAGGCAATTAAATCGCATGTTGCTCAAAGTGAGAATAATTGGATTCATATTACAGGATTAAATAATACGGAATTTATTAATGCATTATGTTATGGTTTTGGTATTCATTCTCTGGTGGCAGAAGATATTATTAATACAAAACAACGCGTCAAAGCAGAAAGTTATGATGGTTACTTATTTGTTGTTTTAAGATCAATCAAACGTTTAACAAGCCATACTAAAATACAATATAAACAAGTTAGTTTTATTCTGATGCCAACATTGTTAATTAGCTTTAGCAGTGAACCTTTGATGTTATTTGATAGTATTAAACAAAGGATGCAAAAAGAGTATTCGAAGATAAGGGCGCTTAATGTAGATTACCTACTTTATGCAATAATGGATGCTTTGGTAGATGACTATATGGCCATTACGGAAAATAAAGGCGATATTCTTGATAGGCTTGAATCAAACATGATTCAAGATCCAACAAAGACATCATTAAGCACTATTTATCAATTTCGTAGAGAGTTACTTTACTTACGTCGTCACGTACAGGCATTTCGTGATTTGGTGGGGGTGCTTTATAATGAACGCTCGCAGTCTAATACAGTTGATCCTTATGCAAATGAATTTGTTATCTCTGCAGCACTCGTTACTTATTTACAAGATTTATATGATCATACCGTTAGAACCTTAGAAGCAGTTGATATTTTTAGAGATATTACAAAAGAGATGCTTGAGTTGTATATGAATAGCATGAATCATAAAATGAATCAGAGAATTAATATCTTAACCATTTTTTCAACTATATTTATCCCATTGACTTTTATTACAGGTGTCTTTGGTATGAATTTTAGGGTTATTCCAGGTTTAAATAGTTCGATTGGATTTTTTGTGACAGTCACCATTATGGTTGTAATCAGCCTTGTATTATTAGTTATTTTTAAATTACGAAAGTGGTTTTAGTTGACTGGTTTTGATGCGTTTTTGACTAATGTCTTCAATTAATTGGTAAGCTTCTTCAAAAGACTTTACTGGATAGGTAACGCGTTTTGCAGCTTTTCTATGCTTACTACCGTAATAACAGGTAACCACTAGGTCACCAAAAAGATCGTAACCGATATGCGCTTCATAGTATTGATCGTTAGTTTCCCAGCGATAGGTTTTCTTACTCATCATAAGTAATCGTTACACCAAGTTATTACTAATGAAAGGAGTATAACAATAAATTTTAAATTTGGACAAATAGTGATCTATTTTTGTGGCTGTGGTGATCTTAATTATTTCAAAAAAAACATAGTTTCAATGAGTAATTTTTAAATTAGTAAATAGAATTCTTTTATTATAAAGGTTGTTAAGCTCTTAACGGATTGTTGTAGAAAAAGCTAGAGGGTGAACATGGGTAGAGAAAACTATGATAAGATTAAAAATGAGATTCAACAGGGTTATCAAAGTAGTTATCAAAAATATCAAACATCAAATGTATTAGCGCAAAATATTGAATTCTTGGGCCTTGATGACCTTATTGATCTATTAACTGTTGTTAGAGATTCACCAGATTTAAAAGCACAGTCACTAACATTATCAAGGCGTAGTAATTTATTTGACAAATTAGTAATTATGCAAGGTGGTGAAGTCAAAAGCCCTTGGATACTTAGATTACATACCTATAATGTTATGAAGCCTTCTGAAAAAGAAGGTTATGTTATTAGTAATTTAGGTTATGAAATTAGAGATGATGAAAATCACATTCATGAACATTCTTGGCAATTAGCATCACAATTTTTAAAAGGTGGTTTTAGAAATCATAATTATATTGCAGAAAATAAAGGCAATGGTGCAGTTTATTTACGATATAATTTATTGCCAACAGCTAAAGATAAGGCGACGAAAGAAAAACCATTGCGATGTGCTCAGAAAGAAGGTACTAGGCTTATTAGCGAAGTTTCAGATGAAGTTTATCAACAAGGTGATTTAGTTCATTATCCAATAGAAGTACCACATAAGGTAGATGTTAGTATTGCGCCTTATGTTGGCATGTCCATGACATTAGCACATACTTCAGAGCGCATTAATACAAATTCTATTTTTTATGAGAAATTATCTGAACAGTCTGTTTCAGAGATGGTCGAGGTTAGTGCTTATCCATATTCTAATGAGGAACATACACAGGCATTAGATGAAGCGATTACGCGTTTAAAACTGATGCAGTTGTCTGATCAGTTAGCCAGTCGAGGTTTTAAAAGATTTAACCGCTTTATTGATCCATTAACGTTTGAAAATCTGCCAAATAATACATTAGAGACCGAGCTATTACCAACTATTGCTATGATTGCAATACAGGGGGATTCATTTGAAGAGACACCATTGATTGCAGAAAAAAATAGTCTTAGTAAGCCTAATAGTGATCATAAATTAATGATTAGCCTAATTTTAGAAGGTATTAACGAGATAACAGATAAACCTTTGTTGGATTCATTCAAACAACCTTATGATGAAATTACCTGTCCGTTAGCTAAACTTATTATTAAGTCTCAGCTTGATCTTATTGATGGGATTTATGTTGACCGTCTCGATAAGCTTAAACCTGATGCTCAAGGAGTTATCAAAGTGAAATGCCTCCTGTAAATTAATCAAATGTGATATATTGATTATCGGAGGAAATATCATGAGTAAAAAACAGTATAGTGCCAACGTTAAATTTAGGGTGGCTTTGGATGCTTGTAAAGGCGAGTTAA
>JAKJJU010000002.1 GCA_021713295.1 Thiotrichales bacterium 19S3-11 | reverse complement strand
TTGAGCATTACTGGCATAAAGTTAAAACAGCAATTAGAAAAAAAATGAGATATATTAAAACAACCTTAGCTGATGCTATGGAAATAGTGCTAGATAAATTAACTATTTATTAGTGGGTGGTGCTATATAGTTCAGAATAATCAAAGTTATCATGTGATGGAAGTCCTAAACTTGTCAGCGATAATTGTTTCAGATCCATATACTTTAGTTGCAATATGGTAGTAATACTTTGATTCATCGTATATAACTCTTTTGACAATGGAATCTGACTTTTGACTATCTGATAGATGCTTTAGTTTCGGGGTATCTGTGAAATATTATAATTATTATATGCGTGATTATCATTATATTTATTATTTCATCCATTTGTATTAATTTGTTATATAAATCAATATTTTTGAAATATAAGATACAAAATGTGTTTCAATAAATTGGTTAGGTAGGTTAATTATTGAATATAAATAGTCCTTTATGCATTTATATGATTTTGCGTTAATTAACTGCTTGTAGGCTAAGATATTCCGGTAATAAAGTTGGGATAAAGTAGTTTAAAATTTGAGATTCTAATAATTCAATTAAAGCATTTTGAACCGCAATAAGCTTAAATGTAGTTTCTATATTGTCACAGTCATGGCTATACCAGTTATAGATTATTAATCTAAGCTGATTAAAGTTAGCGTAGTATTGAGCTAAATTAAGGCTTTTTTGTAGTTGTTTGAATAATCGTTGTTGGACGATCTCTGGGTTTTCTTTTTCGCTACCTGATAAGTGATTAACGGTATAATCATAAAAATTAATAGCAAACGACTTAAAGACATCCTCTGGTAATTCTAAATTGGATAAACTTTTTTTGAGTTGTTTCAGTGTATTAGTTAATTCAGTTTGCATAGTTATTTCCCCCCAAAGTTATGCTGTTGTAGTTTGTGCTTCTACAACGGTACATTATTACAATTTATTTTTATTAAGTCAATACTAAAACTCAATTATTTATAAAATAATCAGAAGCTATTTAAATCTAAGCTATCTATAGTGTTTTCTTGAAGTTTGCGTTGTATGCTGGCATATTATCAGGCACTATAGCCGTAAATTTCTTAATTGATTACTGAATACGAAAGGAGCAGGTCATGATGTCTGATCAACGTTTAAGTATACTTCGCGAAAAAATGAACGAAAATCAACTGGACTACTATTTAGTGCCTTCAAGTGATGAGCATAACAGTGAATATGTGCCGGCATGTTGGCAAAGACGCAGTTGGATAAGTCATTTTACAGGGAGTGCAGGTGATGTATTAATCGGTAATCATCAAGCTTATTTATGGACAGATGGACGCTACTTTTTACAAGCAGAAAAAGAGTTAGATCCTCAAGCATTTAAGCTGATGAAGCAGACGGGTTTTTCGCCTGAGATAGAAAGCTGGATTGGAACTCAACCTAAGGGCATACAACTAGGAGTTGACCCTAAAGTAATTAGTGTTAAACGTGCGCATATGCTGCGCTGTGCTTTAAATGCACATCAAGGAGAGCTTCTTTTTATTGAAGACAATTTGGTTGATCAAACAAGAAGTCAGGTTGAAACATTACCTGCTTTGCCTAAAGATCCTATTTTTTGTATTGATGAAAATTATACAGGTTTATCAGCAAAAGAAAAAATCCAACAAATTCAGGAAGAAATGGCAAGTGCAAATTGTCAATATTTAATTTTGTCTGCTTTAGATGAAATTGCTTGGCTTTTTAATATTAGAGGTAATGATGTTAATTTTAACCCTGTAGCAATTTGCTATGCAATTATCGCACTAGATTGTGCAACTTTGTACATTGACTTAGATAAAATTACTCAAGAGATCACTCAAAATTTGAGTTTTCAGGGTGTTGTTGTTAAAGCTCAGTCCTCTTTTGAAAAAGACTTAGCTTCTCTAGAAGGTCGTGTCTACTTAGATGACGCAACGATAAATCAGTGGGTTATAAATAATTTAAATGATGCGATTACACCTTATTACAATCAATCTCCAGTCGTTCGTTTAAAAGCAGTTAAAAACGCTGTTGAGCAAAAAGGCATGCAAACGGCGCATAAAAAAGATGCTGTAGCTGTGATAAGTTTTTTACAATGGCTTGAAAATAACTGGCAAAATGGTGTCACTGAATTATCAGCATCTGATAAATTATATCAATTTAGACTGGAGCAGTCAGGCTGTGTTGGTGCAAGTTTTAATACAATTAGTGGTTTTGGGGCACATGGCGCTATTATTCATTATGCCGTATCTGATAAAACAGATATTGCAATTGATGATAGTAATTTATATTTGGTTGATTCCGGTGGGCAATACTATGAAGGGACGACAGATATCACACGCGTTGTCCATCTAGGTAATCCAACGGATGAACAAAAAACAAATTACACATTAGTATTAAAAGGGCATTTAGCTTTGGGTAATGCAGTATTTGCAAATGGAACCTGTGGGGAGACACTGGATATATTAGCGCGCTTACCTTTATGGAAAAATGGCTTAGATTATCGTCATGGCACAGGTCATGGCGTTGGTTGTTTTTTGTGTGTTCATGAAGGGCCACAAAAGATATCTAAAGTTGTTACCAAAGTGCCTTTAAAGCCAGGTATGATTGTAAGTAATGAACCTGGATATTATCAAGATGGTGATTACGGCATTAGAATTGAGAACTTATGCTTAGTTATTGATCATAAAACAACGGATTATGGTGAGTTTTATCAATTTAAAGACTTAACCTTAGTACCCTATAATTTAAAGTTGATTGATAAACAATTATTATCAGTTGAAGAAATTAGACAAATCAATACATACCATCAAAGAATTCGTGATGAAATTATACCGTTAATTGACAATCAAGCCATTATAGATTGGTTATTAGAGCAGACTGAGGCTATAGCAAATGCATAATCAAAGTATTAAAAAGACCGTTGTAATTACTGGTGCTAATCGAGGTATTGGCCTTGCGATGCTTAAGTATTATCTTGATCAAGGTCATCATGTAATTGCTACGTGTAGGGAATTGTCAGGTGAACTACTTAAACTAACAAAAAATAGTGATTTAGATGTGATTGATAAAGTTGATATAACCAATCAACAATCAATTGATGCAATGCTGAATAAAATTAAACCTAAGACGATTGATATATTGATAAATAATGCAGGTCAATGGTGCAATGACTCATTAGCTAACTTTGATTTGGAGCAAATGATGCACAATATGAAAGTCAATGCATTTGGTTCGTTAGCTGTAACCCATGCGCTATTACCGTTAGTAAATGATGGTGCTAAAATCATTATGATAACAAGTAAAATGGGTTCAATATCGGATAATCAATCAGGTGGTCGATATGGTTATCGAATGTCAAAAGCAGCTTTAAATGCAGCAGCAAGAAGCTTAAGTATTGATTTGAAAGTCGAAGGTATATCGGTTGCAATGATACATCCTGGCTGGGTCAAAACGGATATGGGAGGAGAAAGTGCATTAATAGATGCTCAAAGTAGTGTTAAAGGAATTGCTGCAGTTATTGATGATCTGACACTTAATAACAGTGGTACCTTTTATAATTATGATGGTCAACTAATTCATTGGTAGAGAAAGTAAATGCACGAAGTACAAAATAAATTACATTTAAACATAAAGCAGATTGATAAAATCAATCAAGAAATCATTCAAAAGATGGTTGCCGATGCCTTAGAAGAAGATATTCAAACAGGTGATATTACAGCTGAATTGGTCAAAGAAACCACCCAAGCGAGAGCTCAGGTTATTACGAGAGAACCAATGGTTGTTTGTGCAATGGCGTGGGTTGAAGAGGTATTCAGACAAATTAACCCACAAATTAAACTACTTAATTATGTAAGTGACGGTGATAAAGTTGCAGAAGGTACTATTTTGTTTGAAGTTGATGGTAATGCAAAAGATATCCTTACGGCTGAAAGAACAGCAATGAATTTTTTGCAAATGTTATCTGGCGTTGCAACAAAAACTAATTTATTTGTTGAAAAAATAGCACATACTAATGCACAAATATTAGATACCAGAAAAACAATACCAGGGTTTCGCTATGCACAAAAATATGCCGTTAACTGTGGTGGTGGTATGAACCATCGCATTGGTTTATTCGATGCATTTTTAATCAAAGAAAATCATATAATCGCTTGTGGGTCAATTGCTAAGGCCGTGGAAAAAGCTAGGAAAGTTGCACCTGAGAAAGCCATTGAAGTTGAGGTTGAAAATTTTGATGAACTTGCTGAGGCAATCAAAGCAAAGGCTGATGTGATCATGTTGGATAACTTTAATTTGTTAGAAATGCAACAAGCAGTTAGTTTCACAAATGCCCAAGCATTACTTGAAGCTTCAGGTAATGTCGACTTACAGCGTGTTGTAGGTATAGCAGAAAGTGGTATTGACTTTATTTCCATTGGTGGAATTACAAAGCATATTCAAGCAGTTGATTTATCTATGCGATTTATTTAGAGATTGAGAATAAATCAATAATATTTTCTAGTGGTCGTCCAATTGCTGCATCATCAGCTGTCAGTACAATTGGTCGTTCTAATAAAGCTGGATGATTTGCAAGTAGTTCAGCCCATTGATAGTCACTTAAATCATTTTCAATTGATAACCCTAACTCTGAGAAAAGTTTCTCTTTAGTGCGAATAAGTGCTTTAGGGGTAATGTTTAGTCGTTGACAGATCGTTAAAATTTCGTCAGAGGACGGAGGTGTTTTTAAATATTCAACCACTTCAAATTCTGAGACGTTTTTAGTTAAGTAATCCAGCGCTTGGCGACTTTTGCTGCACTTTGGGTTGTGATAGAGTATGGTTTTCATGTATAAGCCTGTCAGTTTTATTTTGAAAATCTAAGACAATAATAACAAGTTTTTTTAGTCAACGATAGCGCATTAGGCTTGATTTAATAATTAACATTTTTAATCAGTCATAATGCACTTTTATAGATAGAAAAATACCGTATAGAAGATAAATGAAATATTTCAAGAAAAGTCGATTTTTCCTGACTGACAGCGGTTTTTTTTATTTAACAAGAATGAGTTACTAAGAAAATTATTAAATTTTTATGTGAAGTGGTTGGACATGTGCTTTGGAAGTATGATATAAATGCATCAAGCAATATTTCCAAAATTGCTCTGTAGAGTGATTATGTAAATGTTGTTGATGGACGCCAGGATGGACAATTAACTTAAGAGAGAGAAAAAAATGGCACTGGATTTTTCAAATGCAAAAGATAGAGTAATTTATTTACGTCGTTTAACTAAGTTATCACAAAAAAACTTTTGTGAAGAAGCTGGTTTTGAAGATATGATTGGTGTAGCGACCTTACGTCTTGTTGAATCAAACAAGCGCGATTTAACTAAATATGTGGCTGAGAAAGTTTGTAAGCGAGCAAGAAATCTTGGAATTGAGTGTTCTGCAAATTGGCTATTGTTTAATGAAGGAGAACCACCAAGAGCGACTAAAAATGAATATGAATTATATGCACCAGAGTCTCGTGGCGACCGTTTGCGTTATTTACAAACATTAGCGCGTGTGACTGATAAAGAAATTGGTACGCAATATGGAGATAAAGCAATACAAGCTTGGCGTCATGGCAAATATGGCGGTGTGCATGTTGTTGCAGGTAATGATTTAACAGATGAGTTTCAAAAACATGGTATATTTGCAACACCAGAGTGGTTGTTGTTAGGTAAGTATCTATCGCCTGTTATTGGAGATAAAAAAGCATTTGAAGCAAAGCAGACGATGTTGGAGTTGGTTGCGCGTATTTTAAATGATGGTGATGTGCAGACTATTACAGGTAAAAGCATATTTTCTAAGTGTGTTGGAATCGAAGTGAAGGATCCACGCATGCTAAACGATACACTATGCTGTGTTGATGGTCGCTTGATGTATTTAACTTACCGTTATGAAGGCTTTACGGCACGTGAAGTTGACACAGAAGAGACAATGCCTGCAAGCTTTAAAGATGGTGCGAAAATATATCAGGTAACATTGCTTGTTCCATAAAAATTTGTGTCAAAAAATAGAATAACTATTCTGAAATAGACTGCCTTTAGAATGCATAATTTTAAGGGCGTTTTTATTCTTAAGTCGTTTAAATTATTATGAAAATCATGCAGTTGATTTTGATGAAATAATTTAAGTGATTAGATTTGTAAATATAATATGATAATATCTTTGTATTGAAGTGGACTATTATCGTGACCACTTAGATAGTCTATGGTATTATTTTAGCAAATGATTTTAGAGATTGATTATCATTGGAGGTTGAGTTGATCAGAGTATTGCTTGTTGATGATCATGACTTGGTACGATTGGGCATTAAAAAACTATTAGGTGATGTTCCTGGAATAAAAATCGTTGGTGAGGCCAAAAGTGGTGAGGAAGCGATTAAATTTGTGAACAGTCTTAAACCTGATGTGGTTTTAATGGATGTAAAAATGCCAGGTATTGGTGGTTTGGAAGCGACCCGACGTATCGTTCAAGGTCAGGTTAATACGAAAGTGCTTGTTGTTACTGTTTACGGAGATGAACCCTATCCATCTCGCGTACTGCAGGCTGGTGCTGCTGGCTATATGACAAAAGGTGCTGGCGTTGATGAAATTATTAAAGCAATTAAAACTGTTTATGCAGGTCAGCGCTATATATCGCCAGAAGTGGCTCAGCAATTGGCATTAAAGCATTTGTCTTATGATGATGAATCTCCGTTTGATAATTTATCAGAGCGCGAACTTCAAGTGTTGATTATGTTAACCAGTGGTCAGAAAGTACAAGAGATTGCTGATCAATTGTATTTAAGTCCTAAAACGGTCAATAGCTATCGTTATCGTCTTTTTGAAAAACTCGACGTTGAGACAGATGTTGAGCTAACGCATCTTGCTTTTAAACATAAGCTAATTGAGATGGATAATTAGTTTTTGGCTGAGTTAACAACTTTTCTTAAAAAAATTCCAAAATTATCAGGTGTTTATCGTTTTTTTGATGACAGTAATCATTTGATATATGTCGGAAAGGCTAAAAATCTTTATAAGCGTGTTAATAGTTATTTTCAAAAAAAAGCGCATGATACAAAAACGATGTATATGGTTACAAAGGTAAAACGTATTGAGTTTACTGTAACATCAAGTGATTATGATGCTTTTATTTTGGAAAGTAATTTAATCAAAAAACACAAGCCACATTATAATATCTTTTTTAAAGATGATAAAAGTTATCCTTATATTGTAATTAGTAAGGATCAATTTCCTAGAGTGTTTGGTTTTAGAGGTAAAGTTGATAAAAAAAATGACTACTTTGGCCCTTATCCATCATTATCTTCAGTCAAAGATACCTTAAGTTTGTTGCAGAAACTTTTCCCAATACGCCAATGTCAAAATAGTTATTACAAATTAAGAACAAGACCTTGTTTGCAATATCAAATTAAGCGCTGTCTAGCACCTTGTGTTGGTTTAACAACAGCTAGTATTTATCAAGTACAAGTTGATTTATTAAAGCAGTTTTTAGATGGCAAGTTAACGCAAATTTTAGCTTTTGTTTCACAAAAAATGCATCAAGCATCAGATAGCGAAGACTATGAATTGGCGATACGCTTAAGAGATCAATTAATGCTATTAAGACGTCTGCAGGAGCAGCAACATATAGAAAACGCTACGAATCAACATATTGATATTATTGGTGTGGCAATTAAGGATGAGTTTGCTTGTATTGTTCTATTAAGCGTGCGTCATGGTAGCCTAATTGGTGATCGCAATTGGATTGTTAAACTTTCGTTAGATCAATCGGATAATGACTTGATTGATCACTTTATCGCCCAGCAATATCTTAGTGAGCATAGAAATAATTTTTATCCTCATGAGGTTATTTTACCTGATACTTACCGGATTAATGATACGTTAATATCAGCTGTATCTCAGTTATCAAATAAAAAGATGCAATGGCTAAAACAACCTAAAGGTTTAAAGAAAAAATGGCAAAATTTAGCAAAAATTAATGCTGAGCAAAAATTAAAAATAGAAAGTATTAGCCAACAAAAAATGACTGAGTATCTTGATGCTATATCAAGTTGGTTAAAACTTAAAGCTAGACCACAAAGGATAGAGTGTATTGATATTAGTCACTTTCAAGGTGAGGTAACGGTCGCATCATGTGTTGTGTTTTCAGGTGCCAGCATGGATAAAAGTCAGTACCGACACTATAATATCGAAGGAGTTCGTTCAGGCGATGATTATGCAGCGATTGCTCAAACAGTTAAGCGAAGAGTTAAATCTGCGTTAGAAAAAGATAATTTTCCTGATATCTTAATTATTGATGGCGGTAAAGGTCAGCTAAAAGAAGCTGAGAAAGTGCTTACAGCTTATCAATTAAAAGATAAGATTAAACTTTTATCCTTAGCAAAGGGTAAAGAGCGTATTTCTGGTAAAGAAGATATTTATT
The DNA here is from genome assembly GCA_021713295.1 of Thiotrichales bacterium 19S3-11. Lineage (GTDB taxonomy): Bacteria > Pseudomonadota > Gammaproteobacteria > Francisellales > Francisellaceae > M0027. The sequence continues at coordinate 176,590 of JAKJJU010000002.1, read as the reverse complement.
TATACTCTGATCAAGCAGCGGTTAATTTACCAGCATATGATCCTGCATTTTTGCTATTAAGGCGCATTCGCGATGAGGCACATCGTTTTGCCATTACTCACCAAAGAAAAAAATTCTCTAAAGCAAAGCGCCAATCATTAATTGAAGCTGTTCCCGGTGTTGGTGCTAAACGTAGACAAGCTTTACTCGATCATTTTGGTGGTTGGCAGGAGTTATCAAAAGCTTCAGTTTATGAATTATCTAAAGTGCCAGGCATTAGCCAATCATTGGCTGAGAAGATACTAAATCATTTAAAACAATAAAAAATACTTGAAATTCGCAGATCGAGCCCAATATTTAGCTTTGTTAGATTTTTATATCATAAAATAAAAAAAGATGGAGTGATTAATGACAATGGCAGAGAATAAAGAAACATTTGGTTTTCAAACTGAAGTAAAGCAATTATTACATTTAGTAATTCATTCTTTGTATTCGAATAAAGAAATTTTTCTAAGAGAATTGATCTCAAATGCATCAGATGCCTCTGAAAAGCTTCGCTTTGAGGCAATCGCAAAGCCTGAATTATTAGAAGATGACTCAGAGTTAACAATAGAAGTTGATTTTGATAAGGAAAATAAAACAGTGACAGTACGTGATCATGGGATTGGTATGTCACGTGATGAAGCAATAGAAAACTTAGGTACTATTGCTAAGTCAGGCACAAAGCAGTTTTTAGAAGCTTTATCTGGTGATAAGGCTAGGGACTCTCAACTGATTGGTCAGTTTGGTGTTGGTTTTTATGCCGCATTTATCGTAGCTGATGAAGTAACCGTTAATACACGCAGGGCAGGATTAAGTTCAGATGAAGGTATTCGTTGGCACTCAAAAGGTGATGGTGAGTTCTCATTAGAGAATATTACTAAGGCAACACGTGGCACAGAAGTGATTTTGCATTTAAAAGATGATGAAGTTGAATTTTTGGATAATTGGCGTTTACGTAGTATTATTACCAAATATTCAGATCATATTGCATTCCCGATCCAAATGAAAAAGCGTGAGCATGATGATAAAGGTAATGAAACTGTTTTAGATGAGTGGGAAACGGTGAATAAGGCTAAAGCATTATGGCAACGATCTAAAAATGAAATTACGGATGAAGAGTATAAAGAATTCTATAAACACATCTCACATGATTTTGCTGACCCTTTAACTTGGACACATAACAAGGTTGAAGGTAATCAGGAATATACAACGCTTTTATATTTGCCTGAAAAAGCACCATTTGATTTATGGGAGCGTGAGCGCAAAGGTGGTATTCAACTTTATGTTCAGCGTGTATTTATTATGGAAAGTGCTGAATTAATGCCTCAGTATCTACGTTTTGTGAAAGGTGTGATTGATTCAAGTGATTTGCCATTAAATATTTCGCGTGAGATTCTTCAGCATAATCGTATTTTAGATAAGATTAAGAAGGCAAGTGTTAAAAAAGTCTTAGATATGTTAGCTAAAATGGCTAAAAATGATCCAGAGCAATATGAAAAGTTTTATAATGCATTTGGTCAAGTACTTAAAGAAGGAATTATTGAAGACCAAGAAAATAAAGAAAAAATTGCTGAATTATTGCGTTTCGCTTCTACACATAATGATTCAGATGTTCAGGATGTTTCCTTAAAAGAATATAGTGCGCGCATGAAACCAGAGCAGAAAGATATTTATTATGTTACGGCTGAAAGCTATACGGCAGCTAAAAACAATCCTCAACTTGAAATATTCCGCAAAAAAGGTATTGAAGTATTATTATTATCGGATCGAGTTGATGAGTGGTTGTCATCTCATCTAACAGAATTTGAGGGTAAAACACTTAAATCAATTGCAAAAGGTGATTTAGATTTAGGTGAATTGGATGATGAAAATGATAAAAAAGAGCAAGAAAAAGCTAAAGAAGATTTTGAATCTGTCATTAAACAAATGAAGGAAGTCTTAGGTGAAAAAGTTGAAGAAGTGCGTATTTCTAAGCGTTTAACAGACTCACCAAGCTGTCTTGTTATTGGTGATTATGGGATGAGCCTACATTTACAAAAAGTTATGGCAGAGGCAGGACAACCTGGCTTTGGCATGTCTAAACCAATTTTAGAGATTAATCCTAATCATGATTTGGTTAAACATCTTAAAGAAGAGCAAGATGATGTAGTTTTTGCTGACTGGACCAATCTATTACATCAGCAAGCAGTGCTTTCTGAAGGTGGCCAGTTGGAAGATCCAGCTAGTTTTGTAAACTTAATGAATAAGCATTTAAAGGTAGTTTAAATGCTTATTGATATGCTATCTGATTTATTTGTTAATTATTAAACTATCTGTTGTAATTTTTGATTATCATATCAACTTTTGGAGATGTGTTTCTTCGCTGAGGGTAGATAGCATAAATATCTAGGCGATGACTCCCAAATTTATTCATTATGGGGATCAATTGATTTTTATTTATAGCATTGCTTAGACTAAAGCTTGGTAAGTAAACAATACCGAGTCCTTGAATTGCAGCCTATTTCTAATGTAGCACTACCCCAATTCTTAAGGGCAGTTTAGTTAATTGGTTATAAGTTGATTAGTATGCTGAAAGCATTGCTGATTGAGAATCCCTTTCTAATTGACTATCATTTGATCGTTGAAGTTCATTATCATAGAATACAGATTCTGGTGTGCAATTGTCTGAGCCTTTATAACCTCTCTTATTAAGTTCCATTTTAGTAAGTTCAGAAAAAGAATTCGTATTAATAATAAGATCATTTATATAGAGCTCATTATTATCACCCTTTGTTAAAATTTCTGTTTTTTTTAATATATCTGTTAGCTCTTGTGAAATTGAATAATGTTTATTAAAGAATCTAATGTTATGCTTTTTATTCTGATTATTCATTAGCATCTTGATTTTCTTTTAATAACGTATTTAAATAGTTATAATTTTCACTCATAATTTTAGTATTATCTAGCATAGTAACAACCCTCATGTGTTTATATTGATATTAATATAGATGCTATTATCCATACTTTAACATAAAAAGCAATGCTTCTTAAAATAAGTATTGTAACAAAATAATCGATATTATTTAGATATAAACTTAAAAACAGTTAGATAAGAATAAAGATAAATAAATTAAACTATATTGCTAATAGATTAATTAAGGCAAAGCTGAGGTATAGGTTTTAGGCTTTCTTTTGCCAAACTTAATACGCAGCCATAGTCTTTCATGAAAATAAAATAGAAAAATTTTAATTGATACATCGATGATGCCAATTGATATGGCAAGTTTAAAACTATCAGTGATAATCCAACTGATTAGTGTGGTAAATATTACAGAAATAATACGCCAACTTAATGCTTTTAATAGACTTCTATAATGTGTATCGGCCATGATCATTACCTTTTAAAATAGTTAGTAAAAGGGAATTGATAAGATGATATTGAAGTGAAGATAAATTCCCTTTATACAGTATAATTTTTTTAAATTCTAATGTGCTTTATTTAAAATTTTAGCTGAAAATTTAAGAAAAAGTTTCGTTTAAAGAGATTTTTTCAATAGCCGATATGTCATTATAGTTCAATTTTTTGATTGATTGCTTTTATTTTTATCAAAATATTTTTCAGAAATGCTACATAAAGAGAAGCCAGAAATTAAAGCTAAAAATAGAAAAATTAAGGTTAAAATATAGCTGTTAAAGGGTAAGGTTACGGTATACTCTAGAACAATTAATAGGATTAAAATTAAAAGTGATAGTAGGTAAGTCAGTTTTGCTTTTTTCATCATTAAACTCCATCAATAAAAATGATTTTTGTTTTCTTCATAGATTTTTTTAGTGATTGTTTTTTCTTTATGCCACAGGGTGTAGTAGCCAAATAATCGATAGATAGCCACAATAACAAAGCAAACAATGGCAATATAGAAAAGGCTCTCTAGAGTGTAATGACTAGGTGTTGCATTCCAGAGAGTCAGGCTTTGTTGTGGATTTTCATAAGAAGGAAAAATATATGGGTAAAGAATTAATCCAGTTGAGCCAATTGTCGAAAATATAACGCCAGTGTTAGCCCAGAATGCTAAAGCAAATTTATTTTTTAAATTTAAAAGTAATGTTAATAGAATAAAGATGACAATACACACAGGCCCTAAAAATTTCCATGGGTGGGCAATAAGGTTAGTCCACCAACCATGTGCTTGATAGATGGCGGTGACATCATAAGCATTCGCTGTGATTTTATAATCAAAACCATCAATAATAACGATAAATAAAGCCATTAAAATAAATGCAACGATAAATAAAATCGTACTAATAAAATGTATTTTTTTACCCAATGCTCGTAAAGTATCTTCAGTTCTTCTAGCAATATAAATGCCTCCGTGGGCTAGTAACATTAATAGTGAGCTAATACCACCTAGGATGCCACAGACACTAAGAAGTTCCCAAAACGTTTCATTGAAGTCAGTTCGTAAAAAGATAGGATCAGTTTGATAACCAAAACCAATAAATGCATTAGATGCGGCAACGCCAAAGACAAATACAGGTATAAATGCACTGATAAATAGTAAAAAATCCCACATTCTTTTCCACTTATGTGAGTCTATTTTGCCGCGATAATCATAACCAACAGGGCGCAAGAAGAAACTCCATAAAATACAGTAAATCGCAGCTAGAAGTCCTGAGAATGAAATGGCATATAATGGTGGAAAAACAACAAACATTAAACCACCAATAAAGATAATCCATGTATTATTGCCATCCCAGACAGGCGCTGATGTATTTAGAACAATACGTCTATCATCTTCTGATTTTAGCCAAGGGAAAATCATAGTGACTGCAAGGTCATAACCGGCAGTGGAGGCATAAATACAAAACATAACACCAAGTGTTAGCCACCAGAAAACTTGTAAAAATTCGTAACTTATCATTTGTTATTCTCCGCAATGTACATTCCAGGGCCTAAGCGTGCATACTTAAACATAAGAAATAATTCAAGCATAAATAAAATGGCATAGATGAGTGCAAAACCACAAATTGTAATGATAAGTGTGCTTAAGTAGTGATTAGAGCTTCCAATACCCGTTGGGATTATCTGATAGACCATCCAGGGTTGGCGACCATTTTCACAGAGGATCCAGCCACATTCAACTGCAATATATGGTGCTGGAATAACAAGCATAAATATCCAAAGCATATATTTTTTAAAGTGAGTTTTATTAAAATAAATTCGTATGACGGCAAATAGTAGTACTAACAGCATAATGCCCCACATGCCAAGCATGAATCTAAATGACCAGAAGGAAATCCACACTTCAGGGATAGCAGCTTGTTGTGTTTTAGCTATGCCTTCTGAAGTTAACTTAGCATCCATGCCATTAACACTATGATATAAAAATCCAAAGCCTAAATTGTCTTTATTTGCCTCAAAAATTGCTTCATCATTTTTACTTGCTTTGCCTGATCGTATTTTAATTAACTTTTCTAGAGCAATATAACCCGATCGAATGGGTTGATAATAGCTCGCCATAATGGGCTTTAACCCTTCTACAGTACCACTTAATGAGTGATCAGCAATTAAACTTAAAGCATAAGGAATTGATAATACATAACTATTATCTTCTTGGCTTTGATGAGGTATTCCGATCATATACCAACTAGCGGGTGGTTTTTGAGTTTCCCATTGTGCCTCAATAGCTGCCATTTTTTCAGGTTGATCTTTGGCAACTTCTAAACCATTTTGATCACCATAAAACCCTACAGCTAGTACACAAATAAAGCCAAAGCCAGCGGCAATAGACATTGATTTTATCGCAAACTCACGGTACTGATTATGCTTTAGGTAAAATGCTGAAATACCAATAACAAAAATACTTGCTAGGCTGAAGGCGGCAAAGGCAACATGACCTACCGATATTTGTGCTAATTCACTTAAATATAAACCTGCAAGTGAAGTCAGCTCTAAATTCATATGCGCAATATCAAAGTTAGTGAAAACCGGGTGTCTCATCCAGCTATTTGCAGCTAAAATATTAACAATAGATAAAGATGAACCGATGGCTAAAAGTAGGGTAACCAACCAATGCATTTTTCTGGATAATTTATCCCAGCCAAAGAAGAATAAACCGATCATAGTCGCTTCAAGCATAAATGCGGTAATACCTTCAATTGCAAGAATTGGGCCGAAACTACCACCAATAAAACGCGAGAAATATGACCAGTTTTGACCGAACTCAAATTCCATTGTCATTCCTGAAACAACACCGAGGGCAAAATTAATACCGAGTAATTTTCCCCAGAATTGTGTCATTGATTTGTAAATTGTTTTACCAGTAGTTAAATATTTCGTTTCCATAATCACTAAAAGCCAAGCAAGGCCTAGTGTTAAAGGTACAAAGATGAAATGGTACATTGCCGTAAGTGCAAACTGTACACGTGAGAGATCAACAACCTCAGTCAGTGGAATAAAACTCATTTCTCATTCACTTATATTAAGTTCCATTTATAACAATAAATTAAAGCAAATGAACTAAAATTAGAAGGGGGATTATAACGTTTAATTAAATAAGCGATGAAGTGAAACAATTAGCTAATTATATGCTTTAAGTTTAGTTACAGCATTAATGCTGCTTCACCAGCTTGTTTGGCTGTACTTCCAGCATCAGTTGAAGCGGATAGATTTCGTTGTGCGCTAGCTTGGGATTGTTCTTTTTGACCTTGAACATAGGATGATGCATAAGATTTTTCAGCGTCAATACCTTGCGACATAGTTTGTCCACCGGCTTGACCTGCACTTTGTGAATAAGATTGAGCAGCACCTTTAAACTCTTGAATCTCAGCTTCTCCAGCACGCTCGCCACGCGTATTGCCAATCCACTGCAACACCTTATCAGGTATTACATAGATTAATGAAAAACACTTCATAAACGCCATTGATAAAAATGTTGCATACATAAAGATGATCATGCAAGAAAAAGTACCTCTTGCATAGCTTGCTGCATCACTACCATCAGATGCTGGCATTAGATTTAGTAGGGAATCAGTAATGGTATGGAAACCTTCTGCTGAGTATTGAATGACGATATAAGTTAAGCCAATGGCAAAAATCATACCTAAAACCATAAATACAGGGCGTAAAATAAGGTTCATACAAATTTGAATACCAGGCTCTGCTTTACCAAAGACTTCATGACCTTCGGGATAAACTAAACCCAGTGAAACAAATGGTGCAGCAATCATTGCTTCAATTACAAGCAATAACCATGCAGTCTTACCTGCCCAAAATAAAATATACGGTGTTAATGGAATGACTAATGAGAAGGAGATGCCAATGCTAAAGACACTGCCTAATACAAATATAACGAGTGGTAACCACATTAAACTCAATGAAAAGGTTGCTAATTGCATGGTAACATTAAACATAACCTTAGCAAACTCAAGGTTGGTTTGTGCTGAGAATGTGCTGCCAAATAAGCCTAAGGTAAAAGCATTTGCAGCTGCATAACCTTTTGCATGATCTTCTGCTTCACCAAATTGTTGCTTAGCAGAGTTTTGAATTTGCTGTAGCTGATCTTTTGCATGAGAAAAAATACCAATCATACTGTTAATTGTACCTTCAATTAATGCCATACCCACTGCTTGAACGTTCTGAATCATACTAAAATTTTTAGCGGCGAAGTTTTTATCTTTTATGTTATCTGGGACAGAACCAATTTTATAGATTTTCGAAAGTAAACTACCAACTTCTGCAGTGCTAGAGTTGCTGCCTATTTGAGAAAAAATATTAGATAAAAGTACTTCAGCAGGGTCGGTTATACCTGATGTATCCGTTTTAGTTTTATCAATAGAGAATGAAATATGATTGGACTGAAAGAACTTAAATAACTCTATAACAGGTAGGATTACTCGTTTGACCAAAATTTGCGCTTGTGCTTTGCTTGGATTCGACGTATAGCTTGATTTGACCAAAGAGCTAATCATATAGATATAATTTGCATATTTTAATTCCATCGTATCGGACAATAGAGAGTTAATTGAGTCCGTAAGATTTATTTGCTTGCCTTTATAGTTATATGTAGTTATACCCGATTGCTTGATAATTTTATTAAATTCTTTTCGAGTTGATCCCAATGAAGTTGTAAATGAGCCTGTTTTATTGATATTCTTATAATCATCAGTGAGTTTGATAGTAGCGTTTTTTAAGTAAGTATTATTTAGAGATTTAAAGGTTACATTCGGTGGATCATTTGGTGGTAATAAATCAGAGATTGCAACTTTGTTTTCATAATATGATAAGACAATTGAATTATAGCTAACTTTAATTATTTGGTTTAGGTTTGAATCAGCTGTAGCCGAGAGTTGACTTAAATTTCGATACAAATTTTGTAAATTGTTAGACAGTGAATTGTCAAATTGCAGATAAATCTTATCCGCATTCCACCAACCATTAATACTAGCATCATAACAGATTGAATTGTCATTTTGACATGTTGTTGAATTTCCAAACATAGAAGTGTCGTTTGTATTTGCAGAAGTAACATTAGGTGAGAGGTTCTTAGTTTGTAATTTTTTTATAATTTGATTGCTAAGCAGTATAATTGCATTTGAAGGAATGTTATTAATGGCATTAGGTTGTTCAAATAAATTATTTTTTAAGAAATTTGCATTTGTTAATCCATAATAACTAATAAATCGGTTAATATTACCTTTAGCATGATATTTTGAGATGTCGACATCAAAAATTCCATACCATTGTGCCTTATTCATTTCAAATTGAACATAGTCATCATTTGTGACTGTTGACCATGAAGTTAAACCTTGAGCGATATTTGAAGCGTAATTTTTAAATGGTAATACATCAGAGATCGGATTTTGATATTCTGATAAGAAGCTATTTGTTACTTGAGTTGAAAATTCTACCTTGCACGCAAGATTATTCCCATTTTTATGACATGGACTATCATTAGATATATTATCAGATGTTACAAAAATATTACTTTGTAGCATGTCTATTGTAAATGCGCTCATCATAAATTGCGCAAGATAACCTTTAATTTGATTCGTCACTTCACTACTGAGTACTGGAGGTACCCCATGTAAATCAACTTCTTTAGTGACGTTTTGCCAGACATAGTCAGCAAATGAAACCCCTGCAATGATCATCGAAAAAATTAAATATTGAGCAATGCAATATCCAGATTTTAGAGGGATAGCACACAACGTACCCATAATTGCTCTTATAGAAATCCAGTGCCCGCTCCAGTTTTTACCTAAAAATTGGCCATCTCTTGCAGTATTAATGGTGCCGATAATAATGATAAATGCATAAATGACAAAAACAAGACTTAATAAACCAACATTAAAATAATTAATCGTCCAAGCAAATAACGTAGTAGGCTCAGTTTTGCTAAGCATGGTATGTAAATTTACGCCAAATATTTCGTTTAAAACAGAAACAGATTGATCTGAATTGGCGATATTATTCCAAATATTCGACATAACTGCTCACCCCATTATGCTGATTTTACTTGATTTAACTCTTTGTTATAAAGTTTTTATATCGGTTGAATATAATGAGTAATGTTATTATTTCTTTATACCCATTATGTCGATTTTTAAATTTTATAGCGTTTGAATAGTGTCTACTACCGCTTAAGTACGGTATTTTTATTTATGGTTATAGTGTGGTGTTTGTAGTATTAATGGCATACTGTATTACTTGACTATTACACCAGTATTGATTATCCTTAGCACAATAGATAAGTCAAAATTAAGTTTGCTGAGGTTTATAAAGATGAAATGGCAACATGATAAGCCCATCTATTTGCAGATAAAAGAGATAATTATCGCAAGTATTTTAGATGAAACAATAAAGGAAAAAGAATTATTACCTTCGGTGCGTCAATTAAGTTTAGATTATCAAATAAATCCACTTACGGTTTCTAAAGCCTATCAGTTGTTATTAGAAGATGGCATTATTGAGAAATTACGAGGACTTGGTATGCAGGTTAAGTTAAATGCTAAATCACAGCTGTTAATCACAGAGAAAGCATATTTTTTAAATACAAAATGGCCTATGATAAAAAAAGAAATTCAAAGGCTTAACCTTACAATTGAGGAGCTTGGGTTATGAATGCGTTAATCAAAGCCGATGATTTGGCTAAATCTTATGGTAATCATAGAGCATTGGATGCTATTAGTTTTGAAGTAAATAAAGGACAGATTGTTGGTTTAATTGGCCCTAATGGCGCAGGTAAGACAACATTACTTAAAACGTTATTAGGTTTAACAGCTTATGAAGGAAAGCTTAATGTTTTAGGTTTAAATCCAGCGTATAAACGTCATCAATTAATGCAAAAAATGTGCTTTATAGCAGATGTTGCGATACTGCCAAAATGGTTAGTTTGTGACGATGCAATTGAGTTTGTTAAAGGAGTGCATCCGAAGTTTGATGAGGCTAAAGCTAAAGCCTTGCTTAAAAAAACACAAATTAAGCCAAAGCAGAAGGTACGTGAATTATCAAAAGGGATGATTGTGCAGTTGCATTTAGCATTGGTTATGGCAATTGATGTTGAATTATTGATTTTAGATGAACCAACGCTTGGCCTTGATATTATTTATCGTAAACGCTTTTATCAAAGCTTATTAAATGATTATTTTAATGATAATAGAACAATTGTTGTAACGACGCATCAAATCGAAGAAGTTGAAGGTTTATTAAGTCATATTATGATGCTCAATCATGGAAAAATATTATTAAACTGCCCAGTCAGTCAATTAGAATCAGAGTTTTACGCTGTTAAGTCATCTGAGCATGAAAAAGAACTAATGGCGCTCAACCCACTCTATACGCAGAAAAAATTTAATCAAACGGAGTATTTATTCGAAGCAATTGCCAAAGATATGCTAACGCCTTATGGAGAAGTATATTGCCCATCAATTAGTGATATCTTTCAGGCTAAGGTTCTAAATGAGGAGGGCAATCATGGCGATATTAAATAAGTTTTATGTATTAATAAAACGAGAGTATTGGGAAAATAAAGTTGCATTTTTAAAAGCGCCATTGGCTTTAGCTTTCATTATATTATTTATTGCTTTTTGCTCATTTTCATTATTTTTATATAATGGCAATACAATTATACAGGGAATGAGCCAATCAAGCTCATCAGACTTATCTCATTTACCACAAGATTTTGTTCAGAATGTATTATATGTAATTGCATCACCTCTAATGTTAATTATGTGGCTTGTTTTATTTAATTATTTTTTAGGTTCACTAAGTAATGATCGAAAAGATCGTAGTTTATTATTTTGGTTATCAATGCCGATTACGCATACAGAAAGCATCATTGCAAAGATCATAGCAGGCATCTTTATTGCACCTGTTTTTACCTGGGTTTGCATTATCATTACAGAGTTTATTTGCCTAGTGTTGTTAAGCATTGTTGCATTAATTTTAGGTGTTGGACCAATTAGTCATTTATGGCCTATATTCAGTCTTATATTAATTTGGCTGAAAATGTTATTTGCGTTTTACATCCAAGGAATTTGGCTATTTCCATTATTTGCATGGTGTATGTTAGCTTCTGCTTATGCTAAGCGCTCTCCTTTTTTAACGGCGATTCTACCTATTATTATTATTATGATTGTTGAGGGGCTATTCTTTCACAGCGCTTATCTATCAAATGCAATTACTTCTCGATTTACAGGCGCAATTATAACTTGGGGAAGTTTATTTGAATCAGGTTCCTATCAAGAGCAGCTAATAAGTTTTCAGTCAGAATCATTTAAAACTATGTTATTGAATGCTGATTTAATATGGGGGCTAGTTGCTGGTATTATTTTTGTTAGCGTTGCTGGATTGTTAAGGTATCGCTGCTTTCGATTTGACCGGTTGTGATGTAAAAAAATGCTAAATAAATAGCGCTTGCTTTTCACTTGAAGTGTTATATTGGCATTCTAATTGTGTCAGAAATGGGGAAGGTGCTTCTTTTACCTGAGTTTTAAAAAGCAATTGGATATCTGAAGCATTTAACTCACAAATGGCCACTTGTAGTGGCTTATCATATTTTAGTTGTTGCCAATTAGCTTTGAGCATTTCTGGCGTATCCTGTAAGAGCTTTACTGACTTTCTTAAACTGCGACTACTTTGTAACCTTCTCCAATTGCTAGATTTGTCCCAGCCTCGATGACGTTTAATATCAGAATCATCAAGTATTATCAGAGATTCCTGTAAGGTTATATTTCTTTTAAGTTGGTGATATTTTTTATTAAAGTTATTATGAGGGTTACCTTGCGCGTCATAAAGAAGGTAAATAGATTTTTGAAGTTTTTTATTACTCTGAAGCAACTCTAATTCCTCAGTTGAAGGTATAACGCCACATTCATACAGCGCAATCAGTGCTTTTTTAAAAAGCATTGACTCATCACATTCATCAAATAGGGATTTAATGTGATGCCATTTTTGTTGGTATAACCAATTTTGAATATCACGATGGTTATTTTTTAAGGTTTGTCTGCTTTCTTGATTGATAACATGTTGATTATTTAAGGCAATACAGCCAACTAGTTGCTCAGTTTTAAAATGTGCTTGAAATTGTTTTGTAAGCTCAGGGTGTATATTTTGAATATCACTTGCAAGTTCTGGGTGTTTTAGCCATATACCGTCACCAAATGCCATGGAGATAAAAATATTTTCTAGGTTACCAAAGCGTTTAATATTCAGTTGAGGCTCTTTATTGAGCATTATTTTTGCAACTTCTTCAGAAATTCTGTGGTAGTTGGGTTTTTTTATCCAAGTTTCTTGTACTCCTTCGCAAGGTAGAAAAGTGCCTGCTATTGTTGAGTTTCGACCGGTACTCTGATAGAAAGGCTGAATTTTATTGCCTAAGGTAGGTATAACCGTTAAATGTCGCTTCACTTCTACAGTTGGTTTATTGTTAGCAATAGATAAGTAATCACATTCCATGCGCAGATAGCCAATTTTAATACGTATGATTTGCAATATAATTTATGTAATTTTTATTGTAAGTCAAGTCATGTTAGTTTGCATTTTTAGCGTATAATTTGTGTTGAAATAATATAATTAAAATCATGAAGATAATCACCAATGGACCGATAATACTTGGATAGTTCCAACCTAATATTAGTGCAGAGACTTCATCACAAATACTAGCAAGTAAGGTTAACAATAAGAATAGTTGACTGAACCCGTCTGCCTTTTTATTTCGCCAGTTAAATAGTATTTGTGGAACCCAATATATCCAGTAAATCATATCAGTGACCATACCAAATAGGTTGATTGAATTTGGTGGTAGATTCATTTGAGAAACGCTATCAATGGTAACTACTAAAAAAATAACTAATACGCTACTTAAACCAATAAAATTAAAATTACGATATTGTTTTAAGCCAATTTGAAATTGTTGTATGACTAAAAAGCTTAGAGAGAGGATGGTGACTAATTTATACTGCCAAGGCATAAACAGATAAAACCCATAGATTAGATCGCATAAATTAGCGCTAACCATTAATCCTTGAGTCACTAAACTAATCTGATCAGTTTTTTTTATGATTTGGTTGTAAATAATTTGGGGAATGAAATAAATACAATAGAGCACTAAAGAGATATTTAAACTGTAATATCCAATGGTCTCTAGCACGTAAATAAACCCTTAATTTTAAGTGATGGTTTGATAGTCATTTCGTTATAATTTGGCGGGATTATAGCAGATCGATAAGATAAGTGACAATTAAAGCTTATAATAACTTTAAAATAAGCTTTAGCATATTCAGTTGACCGTAGCCATTAAAGTGATTAAGATTGCTTAATTATTAAGATGCTAAAGTTAGTCTTAGTTTTAAGTTTTGAATAAATTGGAGCCATTATGTCATTGATTTTATATTCGACAAGCGAATGTGTTTATTGTCATAGAATTCGTTATATTTTAGCTGAAAAAAAGATTCCTTATCAGTTAATAGAGCTTAATCCTAAGAAAGATATTAATCGAATTAATGCGTTGAATCCTTATGGAAGTTTGCCTGTTTTACAAGAACGTGATCAATCTTTCTATGATGCTGATGTTATTATGTATTATTTAGATGAACGTTATCCAATGCCAGCATTAATGCCAGGCTATCCTGTGATGCGTTCGAAAACAAGATTAGCTATTTTAAGAATTGAACGTGATTGGTATGCAATGATGCATATGATTTTAAATGCAGATAAAGAAGCGGATGCTGCGAAAAAAGCGTTAATTGATAGCTTTAAAGCGATTGAGCCCATCTTTGCGTCAAGTGAATATTTTATGTCTGATGAATTATCATTAGCAGATTGTACCTTAGTACCTTTGTTGTGGCGTTTACCTTTATTAGGGATTCAACTTAATGATGGGTTTGGTGCGGTTAAAGTCTATGCAGAGCGGTTATTTGCACGAGATGCTTTTAAAAAGTCATTATCTAAAGCAGAAAAACAAATACCTTTTGTTCTAGAAGAAGAGTAGTCCTTGAGCTTAGAACGTATATCTGCCTTTGATCAATGGATGATGCAAAAGGCAATTGCTTTGGCAGAAAAAGGAATTTATACCGTTAGAATCAATCCTGCAGTTGGTTGTATCCTAGTTAAAGATCAGCGGATTATTGGCCAAGGCTATCATCAGAAAGCGGGAATGCCTCATGCAGAGATTAATGCTTTAGCAGATTGTAAGCGTTCAGCCTTAGATCCAAAAGGGGCAACAGCCTATGTTACTTTGGAACCTTGTTCACACTACGGAAAAACACCACCTTGTGTTGATGCTTTAATTGAAGCGGGTATAAAAGAAGTGATTATTGCATCAAAAGATCCAAATCCGAAAGTTAATGGCATTGACAAGCTAAAAAAGGCAGGCATTAAGGTTATTGATAATTGCTTGGCAGCTCAGGCAGAGCGTCTCAATTTAGGTTTTTTTAAATCCATGCGTATGAGATTACCTTATGTTCGCCTGAAACTAGCAGCAAGTTTAGATGCTCGAACAGCAATGGCTTCTGGTGAAAGTAAATGGATTACCTCAGAAAAATCAAGGTATGATGTCCAAAAGTTGCGAGCAAGAAGTGGAGCAATTATTACTGGAGTTGCCACTGTACTAGCAGACAATCCTCGATTGACTGTCCGTGAAAAAATAAATAGTGACTTTCCAATTGAACAGCCTTTAAGAGTTATCATAGACCGTAATTTAACTATTTCTATGAATGCGAATGTTATTGATGCCTCAGGAAAAAGTTTAATTGTTACGCAATCAACAAATTATCATAAGATACAAGTTTTAGAAGAAAGGGGTATCCAGATACTCCAATTGAAGTTTGATGATGAGTTATTAAAGAATACATTGTCATATTTAAATCAAACCTTACTGATTCATGATGTATTAATAGAATCGGGTCACAGATTAGCAGGTAGTTTTTTACGGGCTGATTTAATTGATGAATTTTGTTATTATATGGCACCATGTATTATGGGTAAAACAGCAAAACCATTATTTGATGTGGCATTTGATCAAATGAAGGAAAAATATCAGTTTAAACTTGAGTCAGTTACGCCCTTAGGTGATGATATAAAAATGATTTATACTAAGCAATTAAAGGATGAACATTTATGTGGTTAGCACACTTGACAGATTATATCTTTTTTTTGGCAGAAGCGATGACGATTGTAATCGCAATTTTGCTTGTGTTTGCAGGTATTGTTAGCATTGCAGCTAAAAATAAAATGCGCAAAAAAGGTCAGTTATATATTCGATCGTTAGATGACCAATATAAAGAAACAAAGAAAAAGATGGCCATGGAATTATTACCAAAGTCAGAAATAAAACAAATGCATAAGCAGGAAAAGCGTCAGAAAAAAGATGCGCAGAAGTTAACAGAGGCAAAAAAACGAGTATTCGTTCTATATTTTGACGGTGATATTCAGGCATCACAGGTAGATTCACTACGCGAGGAAATTACAGCAATTTTAAGTATTGCAACACAACAGGATGAAGTTGTGCTTAACTTAACTTCACCTGGTGGCACTGTCCATGGGTATGGTCTGGCCTCATCTCAACTTGAGCGCATACGTAAAGCTAATATACCGCTAACCATCGTTATTGATAAGGTTGCAGCAAGTGGTGGTTATATGATGGCATCCGTTGCAGATAAGATTTTAGCCGCGCCATTTGCTATTATTGGTTCGATTGGCGTGATTAGTCAGTTGCCAAATTTTCATCGTTGGCTTGAAAATAAAGGCATTGACTTTGAACAGCATACAGCAGGTCAGTTTAAACGCACGTTGACCGTATTTGGCAAAAATACCCAAGAAGGACGTGATAAATTTAAAGAAGAATTAGAAGAAATACACCGCTTGTTTAAAAAACATATTCAGAGCTTTAGAAGCCAACTTGATGTTGAAAAAGTAGCAACCGGTGAGTATTGGTTGGGTGATGATGCTTACCAATTGGGCTTAGTTGACGAAATTTCAACAAGTGATGATTATTTGTTTGATTTATATAATACGCAAGGAAGAAAGCTGTATGAAGTTTTCTATAAACAAAAGCAATCACCGATGAAGAAACTTACATCAAAAACTCAGTCGTGGTTAATGAAGCGACCTGAGTTATGATATATCCATGGTTTAATTCAATTATTGCTAGTTTAGAGAGTGAGTTTAAAGCAAATCGATTATCGCATGCGCTATTATTTCAAGCCAAATCAGCTAGTGGTATTGAGCAATTGCTTATTGAGTTAGCCAAAGGATTAACTTGCCGTGCGAGTGAGCATTTATTGGCTTGTAATACCTGTAGAGATTGTCAGCTGTGGTGTGATGATCAGTTGCATCCTGATGTTTTTGAAGTTGCAAAAAATGATACAACTATCCGCATCGATGCCATAAGAGAGTTGAAATCTCGAATTTATTTGACATCCTATAATGAGAGTACAGTTAATCAAATTAGTAGACGTATTGTTATTATTAGAAAGCTTCAGCGTTTAAATGAGGCTTCTGCTAATGCATTATTAAAACTGTTAGAAGAGCCTCCAGAAAATACTTACTTTCTGTTAGAGACTGACTATATTGATCAGTTACTGCCAACGATTGTAAGCCGATGCCAGAAACGAGTAATTAATATAGAATTTGATGATGCTGTAGTTTGGCTAAACACGCAAAAACACGCATTGAACTGTCAATTAGAGCTATCCGTTGCTTGGTCAATGAGCTTTGGTCAACCACTTATGGTTAAACAGCTTATCGAAGATTCAGCAAAGCTTAAGTTAAGAGATCAAGTTATCAGTTTGCTACTTTCGCGTGACTATTTATTTGATTTTATACAATCCACTGGAGATGATCAGTTTGACGCAATTGTTTTTTGGTTATATTCGATCATTACTGATATAATGAAGCTGAAATTGAATGCATTTGATGCAGTTGTTCATAAAGACTGTATAGAAAAAATTCAAATGGCATCTAAATTTTATTCGTACGATATTTTAATGAGAGGTTATCGAAAGCTAAACCAACTTAGCGAAGCCAAACATAAAGGGTTTCATTTAAATAAAACCCTTTGGTTAGAAGATTGGTTTAATTACGAGCTAGAAAGGTAACTTAAACTAATCAATCCATTGAAGTTTTAATGGATAAACTTAAAGGATAAATTCATGGAATTAACGCCAAAGCAAAAGCAAGCGCTTAAAGCTAAAGCACATCATTTAGATGCAATTATTTGGACTGGTGATAAGGGCTTAACTGAGAATGTGCTAATAGAAATTGACCAAGCATTAGAACATCATGAGCTAATTAAAGTAAAATTGGCCGCTGATCGTGATGATAGAAAGCTAATGGCTAACGTAATGGTCGATAAATTAAACTGCCATTTGGTACAGCAAATAGGTCGTATCGTTGTTTTGTACCGAGAAAATAAAGATAAAAAAAATAACAAAAAGGATTAGTAGTAACGATGGTATTTCCTCTAGAGAGACCAAGACGTCTACGCGGTAGTCACACCTTACGTAAAATGGTCTCTGAAACGTATCTATCAGTCAATGATTTGATCTATCCTATTTTTATTGTTCATGGTAAGAATATTAAAAAAGAGATAGAACCAATGCCTGGCCAGTTTCACTGGTCAGTTGATCGTTTGGATGAAATTATTTCAGAAGTTGTCAAAGCAAAAATTTCATCGGTCATTTTATTTGGCATTCCAAAGGTTAAAGATACAAATGCTTCTGAAAATTATAATGAAAATGGTATTGTCCAACAGGCGATTAGAGAGATCAAAAAGCAAGCGCCTAATTTAGTTGTTATTACTGATGTTTGTTTATGCGCTTATACAGAAGAGGGGCACTGTGGAATTTATGATCATTATGATGATATTGTTTTAAATGATCAAACTTTACCGATATTAGCAAAAACAGCAGTTTCACACGCAAGGGCAGGTGCTGATATTGTTGCACCTAGCGGTATGATTGATGGCATGATTTTAGCTATGCGTGAAGGTTTGGATGAAGCAGGCTTTGTGAATACAGCTATTCTATCTTATGCAGTTAAGTACGCATCAGCTTTTTATGGCCCTTTTCGTGCAGCTTGTGATTCATCACCTAAGGGTGATCGAAAAACGTATCAGATGGACTATAGAAATGCAAAAGAAGCTTTAAGAGAAGCATCCCTTGACGAAATAGAAGGTGCTGATTTTCTAATGGTAAAACCAGCATTAGCTTATATGGATATTATTTACCGAGTCAGTCAGAAAACTAATTTACCGATGGTTGCCTATCATATTAGTGGGGAATATGCATTGGTTAAAGCCGCTGCTGAAAAAGGTTGGGTTAATGAGAAAGATATTATGCTAGAGACGTTATATGGGTTAAAACGCGCAGGTGCAAGCCTTATTATTACTTATGCTGCAATTGATGTTGCAAATTGGCTAATTGAATAATATTGCCTATAGTATTACTAAGAAAGCACTTAATCTTTGTTAACTAATATTTGGCGATGTGCTAATGAAATTATTATGGCAATTTTTCAAAAAATTTAGATTTATAATTGGTGTTATTATCGCTTTAATTATTGTTTATCTAATCTATTTTTATTTTTATTTTTCAACCATTACCGATAATGCCTTTGTTGTCGCTAAAGTGCAGCAAGTCTCAGCTGAGGTCTCAGGTGAAATTATTAAAATTAATGTGCATAATGGCGAAGTAGTAAAAAAAGGTCAGCCACTATTTAGCATTGATCCACGGGTATATCAATTAAACTTAGAGGATAAGAAATATCAGCTTAAATTAGCACGGAATCAACTTGAGCAACTAAAGCTGGAGTTAGGGCAATTAGCTAAGCTACCAACACATCATGCTTATCAGTTTGAACTACTAGAGCTAAAAATACAGGCGCAAAAAGATTTAATAGATAAGTTTAATGTTGCTGTTAAATTAGCCCAATTAAAGTTAAATCAAACGACAGTATATGCACAAAATAATGGTATTATTGCTGATTTGTTGATTTCAGTTGGTACATCGATAGAAGC
This sequence comes from Thiotrichales bacterium 19S3-11, assembly GCA_021713295.1. Taxonomy (GTDB): domain Bacteria; phylum Pseudomonadota; class Gammaproteobacteria; order Francisellales; family Francisellaceae; genus M0027. The sequence goes on along the minus strand of JAKJJU010000002.1, from coordinate 157,076 downwards.
ATTAAAACCACTATTTTCTTTGATTAATACCGATCAATATTGGGTTCAAGCAAACTTTAAAGAGACCGATTTAACTGATGTTAGAAAAGGCAATAAAGCAACGATTCGTTTAAAAATGTATTTAGGTGATAAAACTTATACAGGTGAAGTTGTTTCAAGTCATTGGGCGGTATCGCGTCGTATTATAAATCCAGCGAATTCTCTCCAAGAAGTGCGAAATGAAAGTCAATGGGTATTGCCTGCGCAGCGTTTTCCAGTTTTAATTAAGATCAATCATCCAGATCCAAATTATCCACTTCATGTCGGTGCGAGTGCATATGTTTCAATCGATTCGTAAATGGGTTATTAATCGTCAATGTCAGCGCGATCCTTATTATGAAGTACTTTATGTCTCTGCAGTTGCCATACTAGCAGTATTAGTTAATGGGGTAGTTTTCTTTGCTTTTCAATTAGATAACTATTTGATGGCATTTATACTAGGGGTGTTGGCTGTTGTATTATGTAATTTACCTTTTTATATGAATGATAAAATAGCTAAAGTCAAAGCCATTTTTTATATGTATATTCTTTCGTTGATTGCTTATGCTGGGATTATTGCTGTTTCAGTGAATATGACGTTGATTATTAGCTACTTTCTTTTCTTAAGCTTTATATTTTATCTAACAACATTAAAGAACTCGCTATATCGATTCCACGTCTCTGCAATATTATCACTTTCCGCTGTTTTGGTGCATTTATCTGATGGTAGCTATCAACAGCTATGGAGCATGATTTTAAATTTAACGATTACATTTACAATTGCACTATGTTTAACAATAGTTTATCCAGAACGTAAAGCAGATCGAATTCAGCTAGGGATAGATTATATCTTACTTGGCATTAGTGATTTATCAAAAGATAATGATATTGATACGTGTAAAGATAAGTTTTATGCATTAGCAAAGCATACAATCGAATTAGGTCGTTTGTTTAAAACAAACGATAATCTTCAGTTACAAAAAGCAATTAATAGTTTACGTTATACGTTACTTGCAATGAATTTTGTTTATATTAAAGCTGAGAGAAATGTAGATATTTTGCATCTAAATCAGAAGATTTCTGATGTATTAACCTATAGAGCAATACCTCAAAAAGTAAAAAGTAACGCTTCGATGGTAGAAGAAGCTATCTCGATGGCTGAGAATAGTTTGTATGAGTATTTTTTGCTTAAAGCACAAATACAATCAAAAAGGCAGGTCAATGTCTGAGATTAAATATTATACATTAATACGTTATATTCAAATTTCATTAGCATTTACTTTTGCCGTTTGGTTTGCTTTATTTTTTCATTTTGAGCGAGGCTATTGGATTCCAATGACGGTTATGATCATGTTTGGCCCATTTGAAGAGGGCACGGTTGCTGTGCGTATTAAAGAGAGAATGATCGGTACATTTATTGGTATTTTATTTGGTGTTGCATTTGTTGCAACATTACAATTAAGCGAGCTTTTTTTATATGTTTTTCCTTTGGTTATTTTCTTGGTTGCTTATTTTATTATTAGTAATTATGTTATTGCTAGCGCATTTATTACATTGATGGTCATTTTGATTTTTGCAATGATTAACCCAGATAATATATCACCGACTCAATTTGGAATTGATCGGATGTTTGATACGATTGTCGCAGGGGTTATCTGTATTAGCTTTGAATTATTATTTTCTCCAGCTAAATTAACGGCGCAGACAATTAAGGTTTCAATTGAAGATTTATTAAAAGCTTATAGCGCTCACTTAGCTCATTTATTGGAAACATTAGCAAAAGATAAGCAAGTTTCATTTGAGTATGTTAATCGTTTTAATGAGTCAATTGTGCAATTTCAAAAGCAGATTGATTTAACGAAATATCGTTTTGTTAAGGCGAGTTTTAGTCACAATAAGCTTAAAAAAATTCAACAATCATTACATGATATACGAGTTGAATTATCGGTCATTCATTATTTAGTAAAGTTTTATAATGATCAGTTAACCAATTTATATAAGAAGAATATAGATATTTTTGAGCGTTTGGGGCATTGCTACAAAATAGAATCAATAACTGGACAGCCATTAAAAGATATTATTGATGTTGATTTATTGGTATATGATAAAAATAGCCAATCAGAAGTGATGTTAATAGAGTCAATAAGTAAGATTCATCGCTTATTCCTAACGGTGTTTTCTTGCTCAATTGATTAGAAGTTTAGAATAAAGTTGCTATCTGCAAGTAGATTCTTGATATCTTGATTAGTAATGACATTGGTATTGATTAATAGATCACGAGCTTCTAGATTAAACGTTTTAAGCGCTTGTTGTTGAACATAGATTGAGTCTATGTCATAAAGACTAAAGGTTTCATAGGCTTTAGAGAAATCTTTATGCGTTATATTTGAGACTTTTTTTTCTTTGATTAGTTGCAAAAGACCATCTTCAATAAAAATAACATTCAAGTGATCAAAAAAAGCAGATTGAGCCAAAATAAGATCCTGAACTTCCGTAAGGTAATATTGGTATGGACTAGATCGAATAACGATGGTTAATACGTTCATTCTAAAACTCGATGATGCGCTCTGAAACAAGCATACTTGAGGATAACTGCCCAAGGCCTGCAATTGGAATAAAATCATCTGTAATGCCTCGCTTTTCACAAGCGGTAATGCAAGCATTCAGTTGAAAGTCTTTAGTTTTGGCGAAGTTTAGCCATAATTTAGCAATATTCGGTTCATCAGCAGGTAAGTTATATTGTTGAGCATGATAAACACCATCTTGATAAAAAAAGACAGATTGTATTTTATGACCTTTAGCATAAAGCGCTTGGGCAAAATAAAAAGCAGATTGGCTGCCTTGGCCTAATGGATGAGATCGAACAATTAATGTAAAAATCATTATATTAGGCCAAAAATCCATTTTATAGTTATTTGAAGTGGTGAATACTATTGATTAGTTACGATTACCCATAAACATTCCAAGGAATTGCAATAGTGTTAAGAAGATGTTCAGGATTGATATATAAAGTGTAACCGTTGCCATAATATAGTTTGTCTCTCCACCACGAACAATCATATTGGTTTGCCATAAGATATAGCCACCAGAAATAAAGGCAATCAGGATTGATAACGCCATATAGATTGCAGGCATTTGTAAAAATAAATTAACGACAATACCAACAAGCGCAACAATAGCACCAATGGCTAAGAATGACCCAATACCGGTAAAGTTTCTATTTGGGTTTAAAGCCAACGCGGAGAGGCCAAAGAAAATTAAGCCTGTGCCACCTAGTGCCATCATAATTAACTCAGCACCATTGCTAAAAGCTGCGATGTAAAAGTTAAGAATTGGTCCTAATGTCCAGCCTAAAAAGCCAGTTAAGGCAAAGGTTAATACAATACCCATCACACTTCTGCGAGTGGCACTAATACCGAATAGAAGTGCAAAATAGACGATTAATGTAAAGATTGGATTAATCGGTGCTGCTTGCGTTGACATGGCAATAAAAGACATCAGCGCACTAAATAATAGTGTTGCCGATAACATCATATAAGTACTTCTTAGAATGCGATTCTGTGATAGCACAGACTGGCCTCGAGCAGCACTATGAAAATCTGTTTTAACCTGGGTTTGTTGACTCAGGCGGTTCTTATTTGGATCCCAACCGTTGTTAGGCTTATTAAACATCGATGCATCTCCTATTGTGATGATTATTAAATATACAGTGTCTTTGCTATAAAGTATACCAGAAAACCTTATATAAGGTAAATATTAGGGCTAATTTTCAAATTGCAAGTTGATATATTTAAAAATAAGGCTTAATTTAGTTTAATTCTAAATATTTCAATTTCCTTTACTAAGGATAGGTTTTAATATAACTAGCAATTTTGGATTAATTGATAAAAATAAGTATGAATCAAAAGAAAACACAAAAATATTTAGTGGTAATGCTCGCTATGTATGCCGCATTACCACCGTTTGCTATCGATACTTATATGCCTGCTTTTCATCAAATTGCCTACTATTTTGATATGCCGATACAGAAGGTAGTTATATCCATTACAACCTATTTTATTGGTTTTAGCTTTGGTATGCTAATTTGGGGAGCAGTATCAGATCGAGTAGGTAGAAAAAAGGCCTTAATTGCAGGGATGTTTATCTATATGGTAAGTACGATTTTGTGTGCTTTAAGTCCTGATTTTTCAACACTTTGTGTTATGCGATTTATTCAGGGGTTGGGCGATTCTTCAGGTGCTGTCATTGCAATGGCTATAGCTCGTGACTGCTATAGTGGTAAAGCATTATCTAAAATCATTGCGTCAATGGTCATTATTATGATGGCTGCACCCATTATTGCTCCAATTATTGGTAGCTTAATTATTAGTCTTTTTGGTCAATGGCAGGATATTTTTCATTTTTTAACAGTTTATGGTATCTTATTATTTTTTATTGCATTTTTTGTGCCAGAAACCTTGTCTGATGAAAATAAAACCAGTCATTTGTTGAAAACTATAATTTCATATTTTGAACATTTAAAAAATCATAGTTTTATTTTATATTCCCTATCTTCGGGGCTTAGCTTTGCTGCATTTTTTACTTATATTAGCTCATCGTCAGTATTAATTATTGGTTATTTTGGTTATGGCTATGTAATTTACTGTAGCATTTTTGGCATTAATTTTATTGGTATTATTATTGGTCAGTTACTGATTAAGAAAAAGGTTGATCAAGTTTCTGATCTTCATTTAATTTTAGCAGGTTTTGCTCTGTGTTATATAGGTATTACTATCAGTATGTTGTTTACTTATTTATTTATAAATCTCTTTGGATTTATGTTAGGGATCATGTGCTTAACATTTGGGTTTGCACTAGTTAGTAGCTTAATAACCTCTAGATCATTAAATGCCTTAACTCATGCTTTTGGTGCAGGTAACGCAATAAATAATTTAATTAAGTTTGCACTAGCGGGTTTAGCAAGTTTTCTAATTAGTCATTTTAGTGGTTATCAATTAATGAGGCAGGTTTCTTTTCAACAAGCCATCATTATTTCTGTTTCACTCGTTTTATTTATTATAAATATCAGAATGTTAAAGGTAAATTTAGCTAATTAAATATTATAGGATTTCTTGTGGTTTAAGATTAAATAGAGTTTCGATATAGTTAAATAGATAATGCATTAATGATGTAATTAATAAACCAATGACAATTCCGAGTGCTCGATAGAGGCCATGGCTGATGACAATAGTAGGGCCTAAAGTTGGAAAAGCAGTAATTGAAAGAGCCATAGCAGCTTGTATTCCACCATAACCATGGCGAGGGTTTTGATAATGATAATAGATAAAAAGGCCACTAATCAAAAAGAAAAATAGCAGAAAATAAAATAAACCATAAGTGGATATGAAAATCAAAATAGCACCAAAAAATATACCAAATAAACAACCAATTAATCGCTGAGCACCTCTTACAGTCGTGCCGCCTGCATCAACTTGAGTAATAGCAAGAATGGTAATTGCCATGTTAAGTATACCACCAGGAACATCAAATTTTTGCCAGATAAGAATAGCTAATATAATGGAAATACTTATAAATAGAGCATAGCGTATAGCATAATAGTTTGATTGGGGAGTTGTTGTTATTTTTTTGCCTGATTTGGGAATTGGGAATACGATGATATTTATAAATACGATGCATAAAATACCAATGACATTCGTAAAAATTCGATCGTATGCAATTAGTAGGCCTTCGTTTGGTTGTATGATGAATGTAGAACCCACCATAATCATATGCGCTGTGATAAATAAAAGAAAATAGGATTCAATTTTTTGTGATAGGTAAAATCCAAAAAAAGCCACAGTTAATAGCAAAAAAATTGATGCCCAACTTTGAGCGGATAAGAGATAAGCTAATCCTATAGCAGCAATACAGCCAATAATTGTGCCAAGTATTCTGCGCCAACTTTTATAAATAAGCGCTTCTTTTGTACTGGCAGCAATAGCAAATGCAGCAGCTGGAGCCCAAAATGATGAACTAATATGTAGATAAAAAGTAATTAGTATTGCAAGTAAAGCGGCAAATGAGGTGCGATAGGCAATGATTAGATTTTCAAAGGAATGTCTTTTTATATAAATTTCTTCAAAACCAGACATTTGCATCAGAACCTAATTTAAAATCTTTAGCATAAGGTGTGGGTTCTATCTGAATCATAACGGGAAAACGATAATCGAGTCTGATCCAGTCAATTAGTCGGTTAATATTAGGTAAGGCTTGATATTCTGAATAATCTGGGCGATCAATTCCAATACCAATAGACATCACCGTACCCTTTAATAGGTGATAGCCAGTTACACTAGTCATAATGCTAACTTGTTGGCCTTTTTTAATATTTTTTAAATCTGACTCTTTGACATTTGCAATAACAACCCATTCATTGGTATTAACGATTGAAAATAAGGGGATTCCTTTCATTATATAATCACCAGGCTCTAGTCGAAAATTTGAGACAATACCAGATAATTTGGCTTTTACGATACATTGATTGATATCATATTGAATTTGATTAATTTTTGCTGTTAATATTTTTATTTGTGACGTGGTATTATTTAAGTTAGATGTAATATTTGCTATTTGTGTTTGGGTTGTTATGTACTTTGAGCGTTCTAATTCAAGCGCTTCTAAACTTTTATCATATGCATTTTTTGAGATTTCATTTGATTTGGATAATATTGCAAATCGGTTGGTTTTACGTTTTTGAATATTTAAAAGGTTTTTGCTAACCGTCATTTGATTTTCAGCCAGTTTAAGCTGTTTTTTAATATCTTGTTGTTGTATTTCAAGTTGAGATTTTTGTGCTTGAAGAATGGATTTTTGTAACTTAAGGGAGCTATCATCAAGTGTGAATAAGGTGTCACCTTTATTGACCATAGTGCCATTATGAATATAGGTTTTAATCACTTGATTGCTTTGAAGTGAATTAACTCTTGAGAAGCGACTATAAAGATAAGCATCTCTGGTAAAGTTGCCAAAAAATGTTACATAGAAAAAAATAACAAGGCAAATTACTATAATTGCAATAAATAACGTTAATAAATAAGAAGTTTTAATTTTCATACAAATGAATCAAAGCTGTTAACCTATTGTCAGTTTAACAAATAAGCCATTGATCCTAAATATGATCATTACGTTATCTTTACTTTAAGTGATGTTTTAGCATGTCTAGGTAATGTGTTTCATTTGGCATTTGAGATGTTCTTTGGGATTGCCAGATTACATCAGCAAGTACTTCCATCATTTGGTGTTCAATTTGTTCTTGCGATAGTTTATTTTTTAATTGTTCGGTAAATAAATGTGTTATCCCATGTGGGCGGTCAGTTTTAATTTGATCTCGAATTGCAAGATGTAAGCTTAGGTGTAAAAAAGGATTTGTTTTGCCAGCTTCGGGGGAATAATCATAATCTTCATACTTAGATGGATTATCAATGACTTGGTGATATTCAGGGTGTTGAATAATTACGTGAACAATTTCTGTTTCAAGCTGTGTTAATGCCATATCTTTTTTATATTTTTTCCATGCATCGAAAAACTGAGCTCTTAATGAGTGGCGGTTATTTCCATAAATCATGGTTGTTCGCCTTTGTATAAATGTTTATCTTTAAATTCACATTCGTTATAAATAATGCATTGATTACACAGAGGTTTTCGTGCTTTACAAATATAACGGCCATGAAGTATTAACCAATGATGTGCATCTTGTAAATAGGCTTTAGGGATAACTTTTAGAAGTGTTTCTTCTACTTGATTAACAGTTTTTCCAGGGGCTAAATTAAGTCGATTAGATAATCTAAAAATATGGGTATCTACAGCCATAGTTGGCTGGTTAAAGGCGGTGTTTAAAATAACATTGGCTGTTTTTCTACCAACACCCGCTAAGGCTTCAAGGGCTTTTCGATTATCAGGTACTCTTGAGTTATATTGCTCAACTAGAATTTGACAGGTTTTAATAATGTTTTTTGCTTTCGTGCGGTATAAGCCAATGCTTTTAATATAGTTAATTAAACCTTCTTCACCTAAAGCTAGGATTGTTTCAGGCGTATTAGCAACAGCATAAAGCTTATCGGTTGCTTTATTAACACTGATATCAGTTGCTTGTGCTGATAAAATAACAGCAATCAATAATTCAAACGTTGATTGATAGGTTAGTTCCGTTGTAGGCTTTTCATTGTTTTCTCTAAAGTATTCAAAAATACGCTTGATTTTAGTTTTGTTCATAAGGTTTACTTTTTTAGCTGATTTTTTTTTGCTCTAAATTGTGCTAGTGCCTGTTGAATATAATCTTCTTTTGATTGTTGATTTTCCAATACCTTTTGTTTTGCTGAGTGTGTAGTTTTATGTTGAATATGTTTTTGACGTTGGTATTTTTCTTCTAAATTTAAGCGTTTAATCTTAGCATTATGTCGAGTTCTATAGTGATTTTTTAATGCTTCTTGTTGATCAGATGTCCAATTTTGAGGTTGTTTATCCTCAGAGAGCGTTACTAAATCGATACAGTCCATTGGACAAGGCTCAACGCATAACTCACAGCCTGTACATTCCGATTCAATCACCGTATGCATTAGTCGATTAGCACCGCTTATGGCATCAACGGGACAGGCTTGAATACACTTTGTACAACCGATACATAAATCTTCAACAATGACCGCGACACTTCTAGGCTTTTCAACACCGTTATTAGGGTTTAGCTCTAAAACTTTTCGCTTTAGCAAGTTTGATAATTTTTCAATACCAATTTTACCGCCTGGTGGGCATTGATTATGTAAAGTGCCCTCACTAATGGCATGGGCATAGTCCATACAGTCTTTATAGCCGCATTGAGTGCATTGTGTTTGTGGGAGTAGTTGATCAATGTCATTAGCTGTTATTTTCATTTAAACATATAGCAATTTAAGTTGATTTAGCAAATAGTTTCGCCTAATCATAACTGATTTTATTAAATTTGACGAGAAAATTTATTGGCACTACTTGTGCAATAAAAATAATGTTTGATATATTTATAATAATATATATAATATGTCTGATAAATAGAGGGTTGCAAATAAAAGAAAAACTAGGTGGGTTGTATTATGCTAGAAGATAATCAATTGTTAGCTATTGGAGCTGCATTTGTTCGAGCAACTAGAAAAACAATTAAATACTCAGAAAATATCGAAAAGCTATATGAGGAGCATAAAGAAAGCCTATACTACTATAGTAGGAAAGCGCCTGTAGATAGAGCATATATGCTACAGCCATCTCCAGAGAGATTAGCTCAATTATCAATAAATTCTGGAGCTGCTTATTGTGATGGCCTTGCCGCAGTTATTTTATACATGGCTAATATGCTTAATTTAAAAGATAAATTAGCTGATGAAAACGTATATTTATCATTGGTTACAATCAATAACCATACGTTTTGCATATTGCACCAGTCTGAAAAATTAGCACATTCTCATGGTGTTTCTGCAAATAGTTTTGATGAGCTTTCTAAAAATCCAGAATTAAAAAATGCAGTTATTGTTGATCCTTGGATATATAAAGCGACTCAATTATCAGATTATAAAAGTCATATTAAGCATGCAGATACATATGGGGTTGGACATCTATATAATAGTAGAATTGAAGATTGTAAGAACTGCATAAAAATTAATGATAATCTAAGCCCTAAAAATGAAAAAGAGCAAGAGTTGCTAAATGATTTTGATTCTGCTTATTTAGATGAAATAGAATTGCTAAAACAAAGTAGTTCAGAGTTTGCAGTTGGGAGAAAAATTGAGAGCATAAAAAAAGAATTAACAATTGATGTAAAAACTTTTGATGATGAACTTCGTCGTAAAAGTGAATTAAGGAAACAGTTACAAGAGCCTTTAGAAGATTTATATAAGTTTATAGAGAAGTTAAAATCAAATTCGAGTTTGTGGTATTCAGGCTATGGACATACTAATAGGAAAGGGCAAGCATATCAGGATTTGCTTGATTACATTGAGTTAATAAAAGCTAGCAAAAAAGAATTGAGTCAGACAGTTTTAAAAAATATTTTAATATGTGCTCTAAGATTAGCACCAATCATACGTGGAAGCGATAGTGATAAAAAAGTATCCATAAGTCAGTTAGATATGACAAGTACAGCAAAGAGTCTATTAACTAATGATGTGATTCCTAATACAAAATATAAGTTTGAAGCAATAGAAGGGATGGACTTAGATGATCTAAGGAAAATAATAAATAATTCAAAATTAAATGAGCGCGAAAAGTATACACAATTAATGGTATATGTTTTAAGTGCTGACCCGAATACTAAAACAGACTTTAACAGTAAAAAAACTCGAATTTATAACAATGCTAAAAGACCAAACCTACCTTTTTCCATAGCAGATTCAAAGCAAGGTTTGTCTGAACAAACCCAAGCCATTCGTCTCAAGTAATTAAAAGTTTTTTCTAAATAAGCACAATCAAAAAAATTGCTATATTAATAAAGAAGGCGATCATCCAAGCAAGTGATCGCAATGTTGCTAAATTTAATAAATACAAAATACCATAAAGAATCCTGAAAGCGATAAAGCAAACTGCCAAAGTGTTTAATGTAGTTATTGATATATTGCCAAAAAATTGTGCAGTTAAAATAGCCGCGATAAAAATAGGCAGTGCTTCAAAACTATTTTGGCTTGCCCAATGCGCTCTTTGTCTATAACCATGAAGCTTTTCCAGAAATAACCTCGGTGCATCATTATGTGATAAATAACCCTTTTTGCATTTTGCCAAGATTATCCATGCATAAGGTAACAAACAGGAAATAACAATACACCAAGTACTAATAGTCATTTTAAAAAGTCCATTTATTTAATTGATAGTTAGGTTGTTAACGTTCTTGATTATATCAACTTTATATTTAAATGGAATCGAAACTGCTTTAACTAATGTCCTTATAAGTGAAGCAGATGTAAATAAATGTGCTAAAAAAAATTGACGAAACAAAAAATAATCAGTACATTTTAGAATCAAATGGTTTAATTTTAAAAATTATTGTACGAATAAAAAATAGACTAGTTTATGCTGTAAAATATAGGGTTGGGTTGTGATATGCCAAAAAATTTCGTCGCTTTAAGCCAATTTATTAGGCTTAAGAAAAATCAAGTAATCCGTAATATTCAATTAAGTCGTACCGGTTATGCGAGTGCTCAAAGTAGTCAAACAGCTTTATCAATACAGCGACAGGTTACTTATCTTGATGCTTATAAAGGTTTAAATCGATCGATAGAGCAAGCAAAAATGTTACTATCTGATAGTAGGGTAGATTATTTATTGGATAAGGTAGTTGCTAAAGATACAATGCGAGGTGCAGATGCACTTTGTTTTGATTTTCACCCGTTAGATGCAAGGATAGAATATTTACAGTTAAACTGTCATTCTTTGGCTGAATTTTATCAAGAAGTGGTGGCACTTAATTATGCTAATTGCACAACACAAGCAATGTGTTTATGTCATCTATTGGAAGAAGCAGGCTTAGAGAGCAAGCTTTTTGGTATTACAAGTTATCATGATGTGGTTATTGTTTTAGGCTTAGATAAACGTTCAGTTGTCATTTCTGACCCATGGGCTGACTGTCAATTTGACGTGCAGTTAGAACATCAAGTGGCATCTTTAAATGAGCTACTTCATCCAGAAGACCATTATAAAATAGTTGCTGTTTTAGCCGACTATTTTCCATTTGCTCAGCATTGTTTAGAAGAATATAGAAAGGTAACATCTACTGATGAAGAACTTCATGATGCACTTCTCTGCGCATTTCCTATACATGATCCCAATCAACATTTACGAAAAGTTGCTAAGAGCCGGGATTATCAAACGCGAAATGATAGCGAAATGAAACAGACTGAGGTATTTTTTGAACATTCACAACAAGAAGCAACAACAAAGCAAAAGCCGGAATTATGTGTTATTCTCTAACAATCGGTTGTTCAATGTATTTATTTTATAAACGGGAACCATAGCATTGAAAGAATACGTTGCGTTTGTTTTGTATTTCTATAATCAGCCAAACCAATTTGCATTTGTTGATGACCTTTTTTAGGCTGGCTTCGGTATGTGCCAAATAGTCTATCCCAAATGGATAAGTTAAAGCCATAATTACTATTGGTCTCATAAGGGATAGTAGAATGATGAACTCGATGCATATCGGGTGTAACAATAATAGCACGTAATAGTCTATCAATGATTTTATTTAAATGGATGTTACTATGATTAAACATTGCAGTTGCATTGAGAATGACTTCAAATAAAAGCACACTGATAGCTGGAGTACCAATTAGGACAATTGCGCTAAATTTAATCAACAGCGAAAGAATAATTTCGCCAGGATGAAAGCGTAATCCTGTTGTTACATCAATATCTTGATCAATATGGTGAACACGATGAAACCGCCAAAATATAGGTAGTGCATGAAAAAGGACATGTTGTAAATAGATAACAAAATCTAAAAAGATAATCGATAAAATTATCGAACTATAACTGGGTAAATTTAAAAAATACAAAAGACCTAATTTATGTTCATTGGCCCATAAAGCGATACCGACGGCAGCGGTTGGAAAAATAATTTTTAAGATGACACTATTTAAAATGACTATACTGATATTATTAAACCAACGGCTTGATTTCTTAATTGATAATGGGCGTTTGGGTATAACCAATTCAAGCAAGGCCATAACAATAAAAATACTTAAAAAGGCACTGATACGAATTAAATTTTGATAATCAAGTATGGACATTTAATATAACCGATTTAAGCCATTTAAAGCTGCAACTCGATAAGCTTCTGCCATTGTCGGATAGTTAAACGTGGTATTAACAAAATACATTAATGTATTCGCTTTGCCTTTTTGAGACATAATTGCTTGTCCAATATGAATAATTTCCGAAGCTTGATTGCCAAAGCAGTGAATACCAAGAATTTTTAAACTTTCGCGATGGAAAAGAATTTTTAACATGCCAGTTTTTTTACCAGCAATTTGAGCTCTGGCTAAATCTTTAAAGAATGAGTGACCAATTTCATAAGGAATTTTCTCAGCTGTTAATTCTTTTTCTGTTTTTCCAACAGAGGAAATCTCAGGCAGTGTATAAATGCCAGTTGGTATATCTTTAACTAAGTGAGCATCACAATGACCTTCTAAAATATGAGTTGCTGCAAAACGTCCTTGGTCAAAAGCAGCAGACGCTAGCGATGGATAGCCTACAACATCGCCAACAGCATAGATATGTGAGTGATTTAGCGTTTGGTAGTTTTCATTAACTTCAACAGAGCCACGAGAATCGGTTTTAATTTTTATTGTTTCAAGCCCCATATGGTCTGTATTACCTGTTCTACCTTGAGCAAATAAAAAGTAATCAGAGTGGATCACTTTATTCGATTTTAGCGTTAGTGTAACGCCATGATCATCTGCTAGGATAGATTGATAACATTCATTATGGCGGATACGAACGCCTTGTTCTCGTAAGTGATAGCTTAAAGCATCGATAATTTCATCATCCAAAAAAGATAACAATTGGTTGCGAGTATTAATTAGGTTAACCCGCATTTTAAGTGTCCTAAAGATAGATGCATATTCACAACCAATGACACCAGCACCATATATTGTAATGCTTTTGGGGCTTTCTGAAAGGTTTAACACTTTATCACTGTCTAAAATCCTTGGATGGTCAAAGTCTATGCCTTCAGGTCTATAGGGGCGTGAACCTGTAGCAATTACAAAGTGATTAGCGGTTAATGTTTCAGTTTGATGATCTTCTGATGTAATTAAAAGCGTATTAGCATCAATAAATTGTGCATGGCCATGGTGCATTGTTACATCATTGCGTTTATAAAAGCCAACACGTAACTCAACTTGTTGTTTGATAACTTCTTTTGCATTCTCAAGCATTTGTGTATAACTAAAGTCATGATATTTTGAATGAAATGCGTACTCTTTAACGGCGTGGCGTAAAGCTTTTGATGGGATTGTGCCACGATGAATGCAGTTGCCGCCGACTAACAGTTTATCTTCAATGATGGCAACGTCTTTACCTGCTTTGGCTAATTTAAGGGCTGCACCTTCTCCTGCTGGGCCGCTTCCAATAACAATCGTATCATAATGCATAGATAGACCTTAAGTTTAATATGAAGTTTAAACGAGTTAATTTATATTATATTCTATCGGCGTATTGTAGCACAGAGTAACTTATTTTGGACTGATTTGCGGTGAAAATTTATTGATCATTTCCTTCGCATGTAACATAGTTTGATCGGTTAGGTTAACACCACCAATGATGTTCGCAATGGCTTCAATTCTCTGATTTTTATCTAGTTCTTTAATGAAAGATAGGGTTTTATTATTTTTTTGCGTTTTATAGACATGTAAGTGTTGATGACCTTGTGAGGCAACTTGTGCTTGATGTGTAATACATAAAATTTGTGCTTTTTCAGATAAGACGGATAATAGTTGGCCAACGATTTCTGCAGTTGCGCCACTGATACCCACATCAACTTCATCAAAAATTAGTGTAGGCGGGGCTACTTTTTCAGAAGCCGTAACTTGAATCGTTAGACCTATCCGAGATAATTCGCCACCAGAGGCAACTTTTTGAATTGGCATTAAAGGCTCTCCTGGATTAAATGAAATCATAAACTCGCAATGATCAATGCCTGATTCACTGCGATGATTTAAACAGCTAAATATAACTTCAAATTCAGCCTTAGGGGTGTTAAGTTTACGAATATGATTTTTGATGCGTTTAGCAAATGCTTTGGCAATGTGCTTGCGTTTATCAGATAATAAATTAGCAGATTTGTCGTATTCATCTATAGCCTGTGCTTTTTGTATTTGAAGTCGTTTGATTTTAGCATCAAGCGTATTTAATTCGCTAAGACGATTTTGAAGTTGTTGTTGATGTTGGTATAGTTGGTCAATGCTAGTTTTATGCTTGCGGGCGATCGTGTGAATTTGCGAAAGGCGATGATTAACTCTATCTAATGCTTCAGGATTTATTTCAATGCTGTTTTTTAATTGGTTTAGTTCATCATAAGCTTCATTAAGCAATAATTTCGCTTGTTCAAGCATTTGAAATGGCTCAGTAATGATTGATTGATTAAAGTGTGCTTGAGATAATTGGTAGGTTATTCGTTCTAACTGCCCAATTAAGTTTTGATCATCTTCATATAAGTTACTACAAATTTGATGTAGCTGATCAAGTTGTTCACTGGCATGAGCAAGTTCGTTTTGACGTCGGTCTAGTTGATCAATTTCATCGTCTTGTAGTGCTAATTCATTTAACTCATTAAGTTGATAGATTAGAAGCGATTGTTCCGTCTCTGCTTGCTGTTGTTTTTTATATAGTTCATTTAAAGCGAGGTCAATTTTCTCAATAAGCTGATACTTTGCTTTGACTGATTTAATTAAATCGGGAGCATTCAAATAAGTATCAAGCTTGATTAGCTGTTCTTTGGAACTGAGTAAATCATAATGTGCGTGCTGACCATATATTCCAACAAGCAGCCTTGCTAGGTTTTTAACTTGAGTTAATGTGACAGCAATACCATTGATATAAGCTTTTGATGAACCATCTTTTTGTAGAGTTCTTCTTAAAATACATTCATTATCTTCAGTATTTAACTCATGTTTGCTAAGCCAACGTTTCGCAGAGTCAAGTGTTTGAATATCAAATACAGCACAAATCGTTGTTTTTTGTTTATCTTTTAAGAGTGCTTTATCACAACGAGCACCAAGCGCTAACTCTAGAGCATCAAGTAAAATAGATTTACCAGCACCAGTTTCACCTGTAATAACGGTCATTCCTTTATCAAAATGAATATGTCCTGACTCAATTATAGCGAAATGATCAATACTTAATGAATTTAGCATCTTTTTTATCTTTAATCCCTTTTGATTTGTTGACTATTGTAGTTAAATATTCAGCTTAAAGATAGTTTTACGGATTAATCTTATGTCTGAAAGGCAAACAGGCTCATATGATAAAAAAGTTTTGGGCGTATTTAGTTTAAGTATGTTAGGGATATCTGCAATTTTAAACCTACGTAATATACCCTTTATGGCATCATTAGGTTTAGAAAGTATTTTTTTCTACGCCCTATCGGGGCTATTTTTTTTGATTCCATCAGCAATGATTTGTGCATCATTAGCCTCAAGGTTTCCTATTCATGGTGGAATTTATGCTTGGGTTAAGTTAGCTTTTGGAGATCAATTGGGCTTTTTAGCAATTTGGATGGAATGGTTTAATAATGTCATTGGTTTTCCTGCAACCTTATCGACAATTGTTGCAACGTTGATTTATGCAGTGTCTCCGAAATCACTTGAAAGTCGTTATGTTTTATTTACATTAATGATGGTGGTATTTTGGGGGTGTACGCTATTTAATTTACTACACATTAAAACATCGATTAAAGCGAATATTATCGGTGCTTTATGTGGTACAATTTTTCCAGGATTTTTGATTATAATTTTAGGGTTTATTTGGCTAGCCAGTGGGCATTTATCAGCAATTAAGTTTGATTTAGATCAGATGATACCTTCAATAAGCTCTTCATCATGGGTTTTTTTTGTCGGTGCAGTTTCTAGCTATGCAGGTATGCAAATTACGGCTTTTCATGCTCAAAATGTAACGAAACCAAATCAGACGTTTCCAAAAGCAATTTTTTTATCAGCTAGTTTAATCTTTATATTAAGCGTATTGGCAACACTTGCATTAGCTATTGTTATACCTAAAAATCAACTAAATATTATCCATGGTGTGATTGAAGGTTTTAGTATTTTTTTTAGGGCATTTCATCTATCTTTTTTAGTTCCTATTTTAGCGCTTTGTTTAGTGATTGGTGGGATTGCAAGTTTAAGTGCATGGATGTTAGGGCCCGCTAGGGCATTACAAAAAGCAGCACTTGATGGCTTATTACCTAAACAGCTTGCATTGACAAACACCAATGGTATGCCAGTGTTTATATTACTGTCTCAAGGGGTAATTGGGTCAATTCTAGCACTTGTATTTTTATGGATGCCATCGGCAGAAAGTGCTTTTTGGTTATTGGTTGCCTTAACTGCTCAATTTACAGTTTTAATGTTTTTATTATTATTTTTTGCATCAATACGATTAAGCTTTATTAAATCAACAGCACATTCAAAAGAAGGATTTGTTTTATCAAAACCATTAACCATTCTTTTTGCTAGCATGGGGAGTATTTGTTGTCTGGTTGCTTTTTATGTTGGTCTTTTCCCACCAGGATTACAATCTTACGGGTTTGATAAAATTGATTATATTATTATGATGTTAGTGATTGATATTTTTATTCTAATTATGCCTTTTATGCTTAAAAGCTTGTTTGTTTTGGTTTTTAGGAAAAAGATCTTAATTTAGGCGGTATTTAATCGGTAAAACAAACGTTTTAATTTTATAAATAGTTATTTTAAATTTGATTAATTTGCTAAAAATACTATGGAAACTATATAAAAATTGTAACAATTTTGCAAAAATTTTATTTTATATTTTTTATTAAAGTATATAAAATTTGCTGTGCTTGTATTTAATTGTGAGTAAGGAGATTTACAATGCCAAACGAATTTAGTCCTAAAGAGATGTTGACTGATGAGATAAGGGAATATTGCAAGAAGAAAGGACTTAATGATAATCAAATTAATCGAGTTTGTAATAGTAATCAATCTCAATTGATATTTAATAAAGTATATAATGCAGCACAGGGAGAGGTGAACTTAAAAATATTGCAAGCATTAGCTGAAACTTCACCAGTTCTAGTCAGTAAGAACAGTAAAAACCCAGAAAATCCGATGCAAAGTGGGGCTATTGTAGATAATTTAGGAACATGCACACCTACTTCGTAAGTAAAACAAATTTTATCTTTATTGTAATATATTTTGCTCTAGAAATTCATTTTATTGCTAAAAGTCACTCTTTAGCTTTTGATATTATTGAAATAAAACTAATGTTTATTTTTATTTTATGCAGCGTTATTCTTTAATTTATATCAATATTTTTGATTTAGATTTCATTTATTTAACCAGGGAGGTCGGTAATATGGGATTAGAAGATGAGAAATACTCATTAGAGAAGCAAAAGGAAGAGTTTCAGGATTTTGGCGATTATTTAATAGAAAATAGAGCTAAATTATCTTCAGAGAAACAGTTTGATATTGCTTTGCAATTGTTATTTATTATCTATGAATTATATAAAAAAGAGCTTATTCAAATTGATCACGCAGTACTAAAAGTGGTTTGCCCGAGTAGTTTTAAAATTGATCGTAAGGGCATCGTTACGTTAAAGGATCAAGAGCAACGCTATGATCCTAGCTGGAATGAAAAACCCTATTTCCACTCTAAGTCAAACTATGATGCAATGAATGTATGGAAATCGCATTTATATACTGTCTTAAGAATTATGGGGGTAAATAAAAAGTTTGATATTGATCACTTGCATTATCAGCAATCGGCAGTTATAGAAGATTTTCCACGAAGTAATACCCAACATATAGCAAGGTTATTTTCAGATGCGCAAATTGATCAAGTTGTCGGTTGGCTATTATCCTTTGCCAAGGGTAGTCAGTTAGCCTTAGCAGATGGCTATAATTTTGCACAAGTGATTAAGGATTTTATCCTGTTAAAATCTAACTGGCAAGAGTCACGATTTTTAGAGGAGTCGAAAAAGCTTATTGATGGCAAACCCAATAGCCTATCGCATATGTTAGAGGCATATGGTGAGGTCTTTATGGCTTTTATCAAAGATTACTTAACTGTAATTGACCAAGATAAGCTACATGGCGTATTAGCATCTTCTTCAGATCGTTTGACAGAAGAAAATATATCGTTACTAAAAGATGTAAAACAGCGACTTAGCTCTTTAGAAATGTTGTTAGTCAAAAATGCTAAAAAAGCATTAAATGAAGCTTCTCGTGTAACAAATGATCCAGTGAAAAAACGTTATGCGCAAACAGTAGCGGCTGATTTAGAAGCTTTGTTAATTGATGGTAATGCGATTGATAAAATTAAGCAGTTGTTATTACAGTCATTAATTATTTTAAATACACATACGCGCTGGATGCATTCTGATTTAACAAGTGCGCTCAAAGATTCAAAATTCTTATTTGAAGTTGTTAGAGATATGATCAATGAATCACCAGTGGGTAGTAAAATTTCTCAATCAGAGTGGCAAAATGCGATGGATGGAAATATAGCATTGCTCATTGAAGAAAATCCAAAGCATAAAAATTTAATGACTTATCAACAGTGGAATGAAGCTAATCCAGAGGCAGCTGTTCACAATGGACAACAAGGTACAGTTGCTTGGGCGTTTTCCTATTTTTCTTCATTAGATGCAAAAAAAAATCAACAAGCAACTACTTTAGAACCTACGCCAGAATAATGAGATAAATTGTAACACGATTTAAAGGAGTGTGATTTTTTACTGACTAGTATTGATGGAGTTCTGTCGTTAGTTTTGGTTATTTTTGAAACAATCTTTATATTCTATTTAGAAATAAAAATGACTACGATATTACTTACTACGTATAAGGATTTTTTTAAAGGAAAAAAGGAGTAATTAAATGGCTTTACCAAAAGTAAATGAGCTAACACCATTGGATAACTATCTGAAGCAGAGTGGAAAGTTGTCCGAAGAAGATGAGTTGGAATTAAATATAAAAATTTTCTTAGCATTGAATGAAGCTGCTAATAAAGATGGCGTCCTATATGAAAATCTTCGTGCGAGTACTATTCTTTTAGGCCCAAATGATAAGATCCATTTTATAGATGGCAAACTTGCACAGCCAGAAATGCTAAAAGCTCAATTGGAAAAAAATATCAAAGAAATTGCGAATATATTTAATTATCAAGAGAGTGGCTTATCTAATAACATTGATTTGGTTATTACAGGTTTCATCCTCCAGAGAGCCCATTTAGAGTTAGATAAATCTCAGGCTTCAGTCTTAGAGGCTAACCCTCAAGTCAGAAAAATAATGATTGATGCGTATAGGCTTAATAAAGATGCGGTTAATCAGAAATTTATGGAATCTATTTTCTCTGTTATACCTAATTGTTGTTCACAAGTGAACGTTAAAGGAGGTAATAAAGTAATAAAAAATACTGATTATTATGAGCTGGGCGTTATAAAAGCATTACTTCGCAGTGGTTTGAATCATTTAATTAAAGATTTAAAGCAAAGTGAATTAGATCAAAATCAGATAAAAGCTCAGCTCTATCAATGCTTATATGATGACTTGACTAAAAATGAACTAGGTAGAAATCAAGTAATACGCTTACTTAGTGTTATGGATAAAATTGGGCAACTATATAATAAGGAACTCCCCACTGACTGTCATAATGATCAAATAAATATTGTCAAAAATTTATTAAACTATGACCAAAATAAGGTGTTTGTTACGTATACTGAGGCAGATAAATTACTTGTGAGAGCTGCATTAATATCAGCTTTAAAATCGGTTCAAATGAATGTTGAATTACCACAAGATAAGATTAAAGAACAGTACATTACTAATACCTTAAAAGATTTAGAAAGTATGGCTGATTTAACGACTGAGTCTCTAAAACAAACCTATTATCAAACATTACGGATACTAACTCACAGTGACTCTTATCGTTGGTTATTTGCAGCATCTACGCCTTCTTATCTTATTGCTAAGGAGTATCTAGATACAGTTCAAACTATATTTAATATTGATTATGACTCAACTCAGTATCCAATTATGTATGGTAATGATTCAAGGATTAAAGCATTTAACATTACGTCATACGAAGCATTAAAAGAACAGTATGCTGTTAAAAGTACTCCTTCAGAAGAAGTAAAAACACCATTTCAACAACAAGATATAATTAATGAACTATCTAAAAAGCACCAAAAAATGGCTCAATCATCAAATACTTACCAATAATAATAAAGGTGTTATTTAACGAATTAAGCTTAACTGTAAATTTAAATAACTAGATCATTTCTATGATGACAAAGACTAATACCAGACGAAACAGCCAGACAGATAGGTTCTCTGGGCATTTTTTAACAATACGAACGCCAATGGGAGTTCCGATTAATGAACCGATTAATAAGCCAATAAAAGCAGGTAAATAAAGATAACCCAAGCTATAGGATGGTAAATTTGCAGCATGTATACTCGTTGCTACAGTGGCAATTGTAGCAAAAAAACCCATTGGAAATGCGAGCGTTGCTGACATAGCTGCAGCATTTTTCATAGGGTAGTGATAGTGTTGCATATAGGGGTTAACAACACCTGAGCCACCAATGCCAACCAGTGATGCTAAGATTCCTGTTGTAGCCCCCATGCTCATAGCTGATAGTTTAGATGGCATAACAGGCGTATGATTTTGCTTATCTAAATGAATAAATGTTTTAATAAAGACAGCTAGAATAACGAGTAAAAATATTATCTTAATAGATTCACTTGGTAATACTTTACCTAATAAAGCACCAATAACAGCACCAATTAATATTGTAGGTATTGCTGATTTAACGATTGGGTAGATAATATTATCTTGGCGATGATGTTTATATGAACTATATAAAGCATTAACCATGATAAATGCTAATGAGGTTGCAACGGCTAGATGCATTGCAATAGGAAAAGGTATGTGTTGGTATTGACTAATCCAAAGCATTAAGGGAATGATGATAACGCCACCACCAGCGCCAATCCAACCAGCTAAAATACCAGCAATGACGCCAGCTATAATATAAGTTATTAAGATCATTTGATTATTCCTATTTTTTATTATCTTTATTCGTTATGAATGTTAGTTTATTTAAGTTGATTTAATAACTCAAATGAATTAAATTTATAAATAATATTCCAAAATGGAATGAAAAGGTATTGAATGAAGTATATACAAACTTTTTTAGCGATTGTTGATTATGGTTCTTTTACAGAAGCATCAGAGCGATTATTTTTAACGCAGCCAACGATTACCAAACGTATTGCTCAACTAGAAGATAAATTAAATAATGCATTATTTAGACGAGTAGGTCATAAGGTTTATTTAACTGATGCAGGAAATGCATTTTTACCGTATGCAAGAAAAATTCAACAAAATTGGATAGATACAACTAACTTAATGGCAGATTATAGTCAAAATGTAATAGGTACATTAATTTTGCGCTGCAATTATCATTTAGGGTTATATGTATTACCGCAGTTGATGAAGAAATATATGCTTGACTATCCGAATGTTAAGTTAGAAATGGATTTTAATGATTCAGATTCTATTATCAAAGAAGTTGTTGACTATAAAGCAGAGATAGGACTTATCACTTTACTAGATAATTCTCCCCAAGAGGTTGCACATACAACAATTAGGACATCGAATGTATCGATTGTTATTGCTGCATCACACCCATTTTGGAATCAACAAGGTAGTTATTTAGAAAGGTTAGCTAAAATTCCAGTGATTACACCAAAAAAACAAAATCAGTATCACACAAAGTTGCATCAACTTATTAGAAAATTTGATATAAAGCCTCCTGAAATAACAAATATTAATATGATAGAAGCCATTAAAGAATTGGTTGAAACAGGCATAGGTTGGTCAATTATGCACGATTACATGCTTAATGATCAGCTAAGAGCAATACCTATTTTAGATAAGCCAATAAAAATAAGTGCAGGTGTTATTTATCGCAAAGATGCAGTTTTATCCAAGCCAGCTAGAAAATGGATTGAAACCGCATTGGCAATCGATTCATTTGCCGATACAAAATGATGAAAAGATTTCACCTAATAGGTCATCAGCAGTGTATGCTCCAGTAATGGATGATAATTGGTTTTGTGCTAGTTTTAACTCCTCAGCTAATAGCTCTCCACTATGATAAATAGTTAATTGTTCAAAACCGGTATTTAAATGATCTTTAGCTGATTCTAGGGCGTTAATATGACGCTCTCTTGCAGTAAATAGACTTTCATTCGTTGATTTAAAGCCAATAATTTCTAATAATTTATTTTTTAATTGCTCAATGCCATGACCTGTTTTTGCAGAAATATGAATACTATTATTGCTATCAGTAGGAGGTTGTTTTAACAAGTCTACTTTATTATAAACATTAATCGTAGGAATGTTGGTAGGTAAAGTCGTTAGTTTTGAGAGGTTTGTTATTGCTTGTGGTTTGGATGATGGATCTGCTATTTCATTGATATCACTAACTAATAAGATACAGTCAGCTTCTTCTATGGCAGTTAGTGCCCGTTTAATACCTTCTTGTTCAATCAGGTCATAACTATCTCTTATGCCCGCTGTATCAATAATGTGAAGTGGCAGGCCATTAACATGAATATATTCTTTTAATACATCTCTTGTAGTACCTGCAATATCCGTGACAATAGCAGAGTCTTTGCCTGATAGTGCATTAAGCAGACTTGATTTGCCAGCATTTGGTTTACCAGCAATCACAACGGTCATGCCTTCATTGAGTATGGCTCCTTGGCGTGATATATCAAGAATATGGTTTACTTGATTTTTAAGTACAGATAATTGGCTTTCAATTTTGCCATCAGATAAAAAGTCAATTTCTTCATCTGGAAAATCAATCGCACTTTCAACATAGCTTCTCAAATAGATTAATTGATCGACTAATTTATTAATTTGCTGTGAAAAAACACCTTCAAGGGAGCGTAATGCAGATTTAGCAGCATTTTCAGAAGAAGCTGCGATTAAATCAGCAATTGCTTCAGCTTGTGCAAGATCAAGTTTATCATTAAGAAACGCGCGTTCTGTAAATTCGCCTGGTTTTGCAAGTAAGGCGCCATAGTTTAATGCTGCTTTAATTAGTAAATTCATAACAACAGGGCCGCCGTGACCTTGAAGCTCAACAATATCTTCACCAGTAAATGAGTGTGGAGCTTTAAAAAAAATGGCAATGCCTTGGTCAATAACCTGATTATCATTATCATAGAATTTTAGATAATGAGCATGGCGCGTTTTTAGATGAGTTTGTGTTAGTTTACAGCCAATTTCGTAAGCATTAATTCCAGATAAACGAATAACACCAATACTGCCAATGCCTGGAGGTGTTGCTAAGGCAACAATAGTTTCTTTTTGTTTTAACATATAGTAAAAGTACTCAAAGTATTATGATAAGTAAGTCTTAAGGAGAAATTGTAGCGAATTAGAAAGATAATAAAAAGAAGAATGTTAGCTATCTTAAATGAAGGACTTGCTCGCGTAGGCTTTTACCTGGCTTAAAGTGAATAGCATACTGGGTTGCGCCCGGGATGACCTCTCCAGTTTTAGGGTTACGTACAACTTTATTTTTGTGTTCATGTACTTCAAAGCTACCAAATCCTCTAATTTCAATGCGACGGTTTTTTGCTAAAGCGTGTGACATAACATTTACAATGGTTTTGACAGCCTCTGCGGCTTGTTCATTATGTACTTGAACTTGATGACTTAGTTTTTTAATAATTTCAGATCTTGTCACATAATTGCTACTCATAGGTCAACCCTTTTTTTATTGCTGTTAATTTATAAATAGTTGATAAATATTCTTTTTGCAACTTTTTTATAGGCTTATTTAATCTCATCATGGTCAATTGTTCTGCCTTGGTGAGCTTGTTGATTTTCCTGATTTTGGGCTTGTTGTTTTTCCTGCATCATTTTAATATGCTTCATAATTCGATAGCGTAAAATGATGATATAGATAATGCCAACAACGGCAATGGCCAAAAATAAGGGAAAAAATACGACAAAGAAAATAGCAGCAAGCACAACAATTGCAATTAACGTTAAGGCAACGGATATCAGTGCGAATACTGACTTAATAGTAGGGTTCATAATTAATACTCTTAGCTTTATTTTTTATTTAGTCAATTAAGTATTGTTTAAATTTCTAAATGGTGATTATACTTAAAATAAGCTAGAATTGATATATGCATTAATATAAATTTGGACTTACAATAGGCTTAGGGAGAAATGTTTAATGAAAGCATTTATTTATAAGGTTCTTTTTATTCTACCATTATTAGCTATTTTATCTGCCTGTTCAAATGATGATAATCAATCGGTATCAGATCAGTTTAAATCAGCATCTAATGATGTTGTTTCTGCTTCTAAAAAGGCAGCAAACGCAACCTCACAAGCTGCAACTTCTACTTGGGATAAAACAAAAGAGGCAGCAAATGATGTTAATGAAAATAATTAGTTAATTTAAACTAACGGCGCATTTTTGAGTTTACATAAAAGAACTTTTTATGTTCAAGTTGATAGGCGGCTAATTTTCCACCCCATACACAACCATAATCTAGTGCGACTACGCTGGCTACTCCTGTTTTACCTTCAAGTGCAGCCCAGTGTCCAAAGAGTAAAACTTCAGGGTCTTCAAGTTTAAAGTTGGGAATAACAAACCAAGGGAGAAGGTGTTCAGGGATTAATTCAATGGGCCCTTTAAACGCTAGATCAAGTCTACCTAAATGATCACATAAGCGCATACGAGTTAGATAATTAATAATACAACGTAGTCTATCAACACCTTCTAGTTGATCATGCCAGAGATCGGGTTTATTCCCATAGAGATTTTTTAATAATTGGTGTGATTGTTTTTCGCAAGCTAGAGCGCTAGATACCTCATTTGCATAATAGGCAGTATCTGAAATGCTCCAAAATGGTGGAATGCCCGCATGTGTAAGATGATAATTTTGAACGTTAAAATAAAGTGGACAATGACGAAGATACTCTAGAAGGTTAACTTTATCTTTAGCATCGATAATAGCCGATAATGTGTCGGATGATTTTTGTTTAATATAACCATAAGCGACAGCAAGTAAATGTAAATCATGATTACCCAAAACACAGTTTATTGATGCTTGATTTTTAATTATAAATCGTAATACTTCTAATGACTGAGGGCCGCGATTAACCAAGTCTCCTGATAATAGTAATTGATCTTCATTAGGATTAAATTGGATTAATTCCAATAGCGCCATAAACTCAGAATAGCAACCTTGAATATCACCAATTGCATATGTACTCATAACTTCGCCACATAATTGCTAATTGCCACAAATAACTCCAGCGTTAAGTTTTCAGCTCTTAGCTTTGGGTTAATTTGTAGTTGTTTAAAATCATCAATTGTTAGAAATAATTTTAAGCTATTACTGATGGTTTTTCTACGTTGTTGAAAAGCGTGAAAAACTATTTGTTCAAATAGTGAGAAATCGTATAACTCAAGACGCATAGTTTTAGGTTTTAGGCGAATAACTGCTGAATCTACTTTAGGTTGTGGTCTAAACGCGCTTGGTGGCACGTTAATTACTCTTTCAATATGACAAAAATAATTGATAATAACGCTTAAGCGACCATAGGTTTTATTATTTGGCACTGCACATAGACGGTCAATTACTTCTTTTTGAAGCATGAATATCATCCGTTCAAATTGATGTGAATACGGCATTAAATGAATTAATAAGGGAGTTGAAATATTATAGGGTAGGTTACCGATAAGTTTATTTTTTTTACGTTTGTCATTGCTAATTAATTGGAGGTAGTCAACTTTTAAGGCATCCTGATGGTAAATGGTTATTTTATTATCAATGTCGAGTTGTTGGATGTGTGGGATAATATCATTATCAATTTCAATAACATTTAGACAGTCAAGTTGATTAACTAAATGCTTTGTTAATGCGCCAAGTCCAGGGCCAATCTCAGTAACAATATCATCTCTTTTAAATTCGCCAGCATCAATTATTTGACTAATAATATAGGGGTCAACCAAAAAATTTTGTCCAAAGCGTTTTTTTGCCTGGTGTTTCATTAGCTATCTAGTTCCGGCATGTTCAAATCAGGTATCAATATCTTGACATAAGCTTCACCTCTTAAAGAGAGCTGCCAATTTTTAACCATTTGTTCAGCACGCTGGCGGAATAAGATATTGGCAGCTTGCATATGTAAATAATTTTTGGTGTCATCTGTTTTGCGTTTGCCAATAACTTTAATAATTTGCCAGCTATCACCAACTTGAAATGGTTGACTGACTGTATCAACCGGCGTTGATTTAATTACATTAGCTAACTCTGGAGATACTTGGCTTAGGCTTACCCAGCCGAGATCACCTCCTTTGGATGCAACATCATAGTTTTGGGTGTTGGCTTTAGCAAGCTCTGAAAATGACTTTTTATTATCCAGAGCTATGATAATTCGTTGAAGTTGTGCTTTTGCCTGTTGCGTATTAAGAATAGGGGTTAATTTAAGTAAAATCTGCTCAACATGATACTGTTCTACCCAGTGCTTTTGACTGTCCTTAACTTGAATAGTTTTAAGCTGTAGGATTTGTAGCGCACCATTAGCTTCAAATGGGCCAATGATTTCTCCTTTTTTCATTGCCTTAACTTTATCAGCATAAATTGATGGTAACTCATCTAATGTCTTATAACCAAGGTCTCCACCAGAGAGGGCATTACCGCTTTGAGAATATTTGCGTGCAGCTTCAAAAAACGTAATTTTACCTGATTTAATCTCATTAACTAATTTAGTGGCAGAGCTTTTTGCCTTATCAATTGAATCAGGCGTTTTATCTTTAGGTAACGGAATTAAAATATTAGCCAGTTCATATTGCTTTACTTCTGGTTGTTTTAGGTGTTTTTCCACATAGGCATCAATATCCTTTGGTGAAATAAAAATGGATCCCGCTACTAGTTTCTGCTGCATTTTTTGCATAATTAATTGTTTACGCATAGTATCATAATACTGTTGATAATTAAGACCGCTTGTTTTGAGCTTGTCTTTTAATTGTGCAACACTAATATGATTTTGATCAGCAATCATAGCAATGGTTTGATTGATATCATCATCAGTGACGGTAATATGATTACGTTTGGCCAATTCAAGTATGATCGATTGGTTAATTAGTTGTTGTAATACTTGACGTTTAAGCGTTAAATCATCTGGAAGTGAAAGTCCCTGATCTGTTATTTGTGCTTTGGTTTGTTCAACTGCGGCATCTAATTCTTCAGAAGTAATAACGCCATTATTAACAATGGCAACTACTTGATTGATAACATTTATTTTTGCGTTGCTGCTTATGGTTTCAGCTGGTTTTGTTTGGGGGATCGCATTTAATGTGGTGGTTGTTTTATTAGGGCTCGATATAGAAGCTTTGGGTGCATCATTGGCAAGTGCGCTTTGAAAAGATACAATTGACAGCGCAGTAACTAATGAAGTGATAAGTTTATTAGACATATAATTCCTGTTGGGTTAATTACTTTTTTAATTTACTAGTAAGTTAAATTCATTAACATTATAAGTATTTTAAAGCAATCAACAAGGTTTAAAAAGGTGAATTTGACTGATAGCCATTGATTTGTGTTAAAAGACCATCGAGCTGGTTTGCACTTGAGCCGCCTAATCCTTTGAGTTCAATTTGGAAAACTAAGGCGGTAGATAGTGGGCCTGAAATTTCGGCAGGGTTATTTGCATCACTGCCAAAACTATTTGAAATATAGCGTTGGTAGACAAACCGAGCCGCCCAACTACAAGCGTCATATGAAATACCGGCAAACATATTTAATGTACGGTCATAATTGAAAGAATAATTCCATAGTCCAATGATTGACCAGTGTTCAGTTAGTTTATAAAGCCCTGAAAGTGTCACTGTAGAAATACTAGGCGGTGATTCACCATTTAGTAGTTGCTGGGTGCTTAATAGTGAATAATCATTCGCGTTATTACTGTAGGCTGCGTTTAAAATAAGGCCAGGGTTTGGCTTATATTGCACAGAGTAACTTTGGCTATCAACATGGTTATCTTGTGCGTTATAGGTCATATTAGCTGTAAGTGTCCAAGCATCAAGCAAATAAATATTGGCAAATCCAGCAATGTCAGAGAAACTATCTTGATAAGTTGGATTTTCAGTGGCAATACAACCAGTTGTTCTACAGATCGATACTTTCTGGTCGGTAAAATAAGCCATTTGCCCAATTCCACCGCTAAAAAGTGGTTTACCTTTATCGGTATTAATACTGGTTTGCAAGGCATAAGATAGTTGATTAGCATTGTTTATGCGGTCATAACCAGTAAATCGATTGGTTTGAAACAGTGAACTATATGAAAAACTAGTAAATGACGAATCAAAAACCGGTATGTCATTTTGATCATCATAGGGAATATAGGTATAAAATAATCTAGGTTCTAACGTTTGCTTATAACTTGAGCCATTAAAGCTAAAGTCACGATCAAAGTAGAGTGCTGTATCGATATTGAAAATAGGCAAGTTGCGACTAATAGGTGTTTCAGGAAAAGCGCTTTGGACACTATTTTGTTCTCTATCTTGTAACCAATAATCAGTATTTGTGAATGTTATGCTTGGTTTGAAATAGCCATAAGTTTCTGTTAGAGGAATTGATAAATAAGGCGCAATATAGAGCCGTTGTCCATTGACTTGCTCAACTCCATTTAGTGGTGATTTGTAAAAGTAAGTAAATTGAGTATTAGCACCATAGTTAAGCCATGTGTAATCACTTTGAGGTCTTATATTAGCATTAATTTGCGGTAGTGTTGCATAGGGCCTGTTTTCTAAGGATAACGTTGGATCAATAACATTATAGTCAAGTAATGTGCCATTAACTGTCCAGATCGGATCAGCATAGTTAAGTTGAAATTCACGATTGAGTAAGGTCTGGTTTGCTGAGATAATATCATTACTATTAAAGTCATTAACAAATTGGTCATCGCCGACATAATGATAATCAAAGTAACTGGTAAGATTCTTACTGTATGTACCATTTATCGTTGTATCTAATGCAGTTCTGCTCATATCCTCTATATCATCGTGTGGCATATACGACAGACTAATATAGCCGCTTTGTGTATTAGTTAAAAAACGTAGGTTATTATTGATCATTAAACCACGATGATTATAGAGTGTTGGTGTGATTAATAAATCATAATTTGGTGCGAGGTTAGCATAAAATGGTGTCGTAATATAGTAACCACTCTCATCATTATATCCAGCCATAGGATATAAAAACCCAGTTTGGCGTCTATTATCGATAGGGAAGTTAAAATAAGGGGTATAAAATATAGGCATATCTTCAACCCAAAAAACGCTATTATAAGCTTCACCTCTGCCCGTTTCTTTATTTAAGTCAATGGTAGTGCCTGATATTGTCCAAGTATCTGAAGTTGGCGGTGCTGTTGTATAGGTTGCATTTTTAAGTGAATATTTAGTCTTACTTAACTGGTGGACTACATCAGCATGACCTCGACCATAACCGGTAAAATGGGTATATTTAGAGTTTTCTTGTTCTTGATTAGGAGATGCAAGTAAACCGCCTTTGGTTTGTGGGCTTTCGCTAACATGTATCAGATAGTAGGTATCTGTTAATACAGCTGTATTTGCATTTAAGTTTGCCTTGCCTTTTTGTGAAATTACTAATTGACCAGGCTGTCTTAAACTGACATTGCCAGAGGCTTCAATATTTTGTAATTTTTGTGTTTTGGGATTTGGACTGACGGTTGCCTGATTTGCTGTTAAGGTTTGAACTCCCTTTTGCACTTCTACATTGCCTTCTGCTGAAATACTCCCTTGCATGGTATAGTTAGCTTGTTGGGCATTTAAGCGTGTATTTTGGTCAATTGGTTTAGATGGATCATAAGCAGGTGGCTGGTAATAGTAACCACCACAAATATTTTTTGGGTCATTTGTCGGAACCCAGCCTAAAGCTTTGGCTAAAACAATTTGCTTCTCTGATATGTCTAAATTTTTTTGAAATAGCGCTTGTGCGTCATTATTGATTTCTAGGCATAGCCATTTACCATTTTTTACTTGGCACTCCCAATTTTTTTGTAATGGGTTATCCGATGATATTTTTGCAAGGCCAAAGCTTGGTGCAAGTAAAGAAAACAGGGTAATTGCCAAAATCTTTTTTTTCCCTAAAGCAGATTGTTGCACCATTATAAAAAATAACCTCGATTTTTGTTTTAAAATTAAGCTAGAATTTTAGAGACAAAGTTTAGCGTTTTTATTAGAGGATAGCTAGGATTTATGTATGACATTTCAAAGAAGTAGATTGAATGATTGGTTAAAGGGATATTATGATGATGAAAAGTTTAAGATTGACTTTCTGGCAGGAGATGCAAGTTTTAGGCGATATTATAGAATCCATAAAGGTGAGAAAACATATGTTTTAATGGATGCATCATCTGAAAAGGAGAAGCTTGTACAGTTCATTGCTGTTGGAAATCTCTTTAAAAAAAATGGTGTTGTTACTCCTGAGGTTGTACATGTAGATGTTGAGGAAGGTTTATGCCTATTAAGTGATTTTGGCAATCAACTGCTTTTTGATGTATTTGCTAAGGAAAAAGAGAATAACTATTACCGTTACTGTTTATATGAATTAATTAAAATTAACCAAATTAGTGGTGGCGAAGTACCTGAATATAGTTATGAGAAGTTAATTGAAGAAGCCGGTAGAATGAACGAGTGGTTTTTTGAATGGCTTAAACTTAAACCAACAACTAAAGATAAGCAAATGCTTGTAAGTTTATTTAATCAGCTAGCAGAGGTTGCAAAAGTACAGCCTCAAACGACCTTGCATCGTGATTATCATAGTAAAAATATCATGATGCTAGCATCACAAAGCCTTGGTATAATTGACTATCAAGATGCTGTTAGTGGCCCTGTTGTTTATGATTTGGTATCACTTTTGAAAGACTGTTATATTTCATGGCCGAAGCAGATCATTAATTACTGGGTTGAGGTTTATTTTCAAATGTTAAAAACACATCATGTAATTGCAGAGGAAACATCCTTTAATGAGTTTGTGCATTGGTTTGATTGGGTGGGTATGCAACGCCATATTAAATGTTTGGGTATTTTTGCATGCCTTTATATTCGTGATGGAAGGCCAAATTATCTAGAACATATTCCAAGAGTTGCGCACTATATTTTATCAGTAGCCAAGGCATACCCTCAGCTTAAGCCATGGTTGAAGTTCTGGAAAAATGAAGTTCAACCAAAGCTTGATCTTATTGATTTACAAAAAGTAATTTCAAAAGAGGTTATCTAAATTTTAGTGTTATGCTTGATATTTGATTGAAGTGATGCCATATAATCTTTATGTCTATTTAAAGAGGGTATTATTTATGCGGTTTGATAAATTAACCACAAAGTTTCAACAGGCAATTTCAGATGCGCAGTCTCTAGCATTATCAAGAAATAACACAATGATAGAGCCTATTCATGTGATGATGGCATTATTAGATCAACAAGGAAGTAGTATTCGCGCTGTATTATCCAAAGCAGGTGCTAATATTAACCAGTTTCGTTCGGCATTATCTAAAGCGCTAGATGATTTAGCAACAACCCAAGGTTATACACAAGTTCAGCCTTCTAACAATTTAATGAGAGTTTTTCAGAAGACAGAAAAGTTAGCTCAAGATCGAAAAGATCAGTTTGTTTCAAGTGAGCTTTTTGTGCAAGCTGCCCTTGAAGATGGTGTTATTGCTAAAATTTATAAAGAACAAAACTTAACAGAGAAAAAACTTCAGGCAGCAATTGATGAAATACGAGGGGGAGAAACAGTTAATGATGCTAATGCTGAAGAATTAAGAGGAGCATTGGAAAAATATACTATTGATTTAACTGAAAGAGCGGAGCAAGGTAAGCTTGATCCAGTCATTGGGCGAGATGATGAGATTCGTAGAACAATTCAGGTATTGCAACGCCGAACAAAAAACAACCCTGTTTTAATTGGTGAGCCAGGTGTAGGAAAAACGGCAATAGTTGAAGGGTTAGCACAGCGAATTGTTAACCATGAAGTGCCTGAAGGTATGCGTAATAAGCGTTTACTAGCACTTGATATGGGGGCTTTAATTGCGGGTGCTAAATTTAGAGGTGAATTTGAAGAGCGTCTTAAAGCAGTTTTAAATGATTTGGCAAAACAAGAAGGTCAAATCATTTTGTTTATTGATGAAATTCATACAATGGTGGGCGCAGGCAAAGCAGAAGGCTCAATGGATGCTGGTAATATGCTTAAACCTGCATTAGCCAGAGGTGAATTACGTTGTGTTGGTGCAACAACATTAAATGAGTACAGAGAATATATCGAAAAAGATGCAGCACTAGAGAGGCGCTTTCAAAAGGTTCTTGTTAGTGAGCCTTCAGTAGAAGATACGATTGCTATTTTAAGAGGATTGAAAGAGCGTTATGAAGTGCATCATGGTGTTGATATTACTGATCCAGCTATTGTGGCGGCAGCAACCTTATCTAATCGCTATATTACAGATCGTAATCTTCCAGATAAGGCAATTGATTTAATTGATGAAGCAGCGAGTCATATTCGGATGGAAATTGATTCTAAGCCCGAAGCTATGGATCGACTTGATCGGCGGATTATTCAACTAAAAATGCAACGTGAAGCATTAGCTAAGGAAGATGATAACGCATCTAAAAAGCGTCTAGAATTACTAGAAAGTGATATTGAAGCGTTAGAAAAAGAGTATGCAGATTTAGAAGAGATTTGGAAATCGGAAAAAGCACAATTGCAAGGAAGTCAGCACATTAAAGAGGCTTTAGAAAGAGCTAAGCTTGATATGGAGTCAGCAAAACGAGCAGGTGATTTACAAAGAATGGCTGAGCTTCAGTATGGCAAGATTCCTGAGTTAGAAGAGCAGTTAAAGTCAATGAACGATGCAGAAAAAGAAACAGCAGATAAATCACATGAGCCACAGTTAGTTCATAATGCAGTTACAGAAGAACAAATCGCAGATGTTGTCTCTAGAGCAACAGGTATTCCAGTGTCAAGAATGATGGAAGGTGAGAAAGAAAAATTATTACGCTTAGAAAATGAATTAGAAAAACGCGTTGTCGGGCAAAATGAAGCAGTTAGTGCTGTTGCAAATGCAGTTAGACGGTCGCGTTCTGGCTTATCTGATCCAAATCGACCGATTGGATCGTTTTTATTCTTAGGGCCTACTGGTGTGGGAAAAACTGAGTTAACAAAAGCATTAGCTGAATTCTTATTTGATGATGAAACAGCAATGCTTCGGGTTGATATGTCTGAATTTATGGAAAAGCATTCAGTCTCTCGTCTTATTGGTGCACCTCCAGGATATGTTGGATATGAACAAGGTGGGTATATGACCGAATATGTCAGACGCAAACCTTACTCAGTAATTTTATTAGATGAGGTTGAGAAGGCTCATCCGGATGTATTTAATATCTTGCTTCAGGTGTTAGATGATGGCCGTTTAACTGATGGTCATGGGCGTACGGTTGATTTTCGTAATACAGTGATTATTATGACATCGAATTTAGGTTCGCATTTAATTCAAGAGATGGCTACATCGGGTAGTTATGAGGAAATGAAGTTAGCGGTGATGGAAGTAGTTTCTCAGCACTTTAGGCCTGAATTTATTAATCGTATTGATGAAACCGTTGTCTTTAAGCCGCTAGATGAAAAAATGATTGAAAAGATTGCAGATATTCAATTAGCTCGACTGCGCCTGCGTCTAAAAGAAAAAGATTTAAATATCGAATTAACGCCAGAGGCAATGAAATTAATTACTGAAGTCGGTTATGATCCTGTCTATGGTGCAAGGCCATTAAAACGTTCCATTCAACAAGAAATTGAAAATCCGTTAGCCTATGAATTGTTGGAAGGTAAGTTTTTACCGAATGAAACAATTAAGGTTCACCGTAAAGGAGAGTCTTTAATTTTTGAAAAAACGAATGACTAATTGTAATAATATAGTGACTTAAATTTGAACAATCGTTCTATTTTTCTCTCAACTACTTGTTTTTAATATTATATCTAATCAATTTATTTGGCAAAAATTGTGATATCATGAAATAAAAATGGCGTTGTGTCTAGTTGTTTAATGTGTGATAATTGTAGTTAGGTATTTTGTCACTCCGTGAACATTGAATGAGGTGGTTGCTATGTTTGAAGAAGAAATGATTCCTTTAGCCAGTATGTCTAATACGGGTCCAAGTTTAGAGTCTATTGATGGGTTAACGGTTCAAAAGTTAATTGAAAAGAAAGTGATTCCAGAACCAGCAGCAATTAAAGATTCAGATGAATTAAGAAATGTTAATAGTTTTCTTTATTTAAGAAAAATAGCAGCTGTGCTATTACAGTTAAACATAGAAAAATTAAATAAAGTTGCTGAAGTAAACTATGTTTTAAACTTATGTAATCCAGCTAACGCTTATAACATAAGAACTTCTTATGGTAACTTATACACTGATTTTCTAGATAGATTAGAGAGAATTATAGTTGATTTGCAGCAAAAAGAAGTTTCTCTAGATCCAAATGTCAGCGAACCAGCAAAAAAGCAATTAGAAGACTTACAACCACTAATTCATGCGTTTTACTACAATACGAACGTGGCTTTAGAATATACCGCTTTAGTTATTGGTCCTGTGGTTAAAAACACAAAAAATATTTCAAAATCAGAAGGTGCGGTAACAAAACAGTTAAGCCAGAATATATTTAAATCAGCGATCAATAGAACCTCACCAGAGGAGCAAGGTTCAAAGTTAGGTCGGGCTTTGGCCTTTGTAGCTAAAGATTTTAAGCCAATGTTAACAACGAGTATACCGCAGCTTAGAGTATATGCTTATAAAGATAACAAACCGTTGCCATTAGAATTTCGTTTTGGAACTCAAGCTGAAAAAGATAATGGTAATCCACGTTATAACCCATTATTTAAAGAGTTTATACGCTATCAAAAGCATGTTGCTTTAAATAGTCTGGGGAGAAACTTAGAGGCAAAGCCAATTACACATGTTTATTTTAATAATTTAAAATATGCAGGTGGTAATAAAGAGCGAGATGCTGAGCGCGCACTATCTCTGAAGTTGCATGAGTTAGAGGCAGAGTGTGACAATTTAGCTGTAATTTCTATTCCAGCGGATGGTAATTTTTTAGATGAGGATTTTATAACGGCTGTTTCAGCTGGAAAATTAAATGTCATTGCCAATCGAATGGAAGCTATTGCAACCAATAATGGCTATGATTTTTTTATTAGTGATCGAGTAAAGGCATTACTCTATGGTGAGGGTGATAACTCACCGTATGATAAAGAAGTTGAAGCTAATGTTATTAGAGACCTTATGGATCAAAGTATCTTAGCATTAGGTTTTCAAGATAAGCAGACATTAACTCAAGCTGAAACACAAGCTTTATATTTTCACTTTTTGAAATATGAGTTGACAAAGCATATTTTAAGCAGATTAGATCCATTATCATTTAATACCTCATGTAAAGATGCAATTGATCGTGGTGGTGTTTCTTCATTGTATTTAAATTTAATCCAGTCGATTGAAATGAAGGAACCATTAACAGAGGATGAGTTTTATCGAGGCTTACATGCAGCACCAGCTATGGTCAAAGGTCGAGCCATGAATCATCATGTTAAATTATTTGCAAATATGATCGATCATTATATATCTGCTAATCAGGGTAAAGTAGAGATTCCAGCTTGGTTAATACAGTGGCGTGATGAAAATAAGTTAACCTTATCAAATAAGTCTGAGAAATCATACAAAAATGAATTGCTTGTCGATCTGAAAACACAAGTAGATAATTTAGATGATCAACAAGGTCTTTATGTTTTGTTACTAAAGGTTCAAGCTGCTGAAAATGAGGCAGATAATCCTTTTAGAGAGTTGTGGCATCAAGAAACAGGAATTCCAGCAAGATATCAAGGGGCTTATGGAAATACATCTACGGCAAGCGAAGCTATAAGCTATATTAAAAGCCGATTATTGGAGGTTATTAAAGGTCAAAATGAACTATCAGATTCTTTAGACTCTAGCGAAGTGTTTGCATCTTTAACCGAGCATAGTAAGCGTAAATCAATCTTTCGTCCAGAGCGTACTAGCTCCGAGAAAGAAATCAGACGATCTAGCTTATCCGATATATTCGATAAGGAATTAGTGCCACCTATGGTATTTAGTAGAGAGGGTGATAATAACGTAGTGTCGGTTGAAATGAAAGTGATAAGTTCAGCCAATCATTCGTTCTAATAATTTTAAATGTGATTTGAATACTTTGTAATAGGAATTATTCTCATTTATGGTATAGTATATATCAAATGAACGCAAAGCGTTTTTATTGGGGGTGATTATGTCAATTAGTGAAGTAATAGAAAATTATAAAATACCAAAATACACTGAAATAAAAAATTCAGATCAATTATTTAATGTTTGTTGTTTTTTATATCTGCAGCAAATTTTTTTAAATTTAGATGAAAGCATTATAGTAAATAACAAGAATTTATTTGATAAATATTATCCAAATGTTTCATATGGAAATTATTATGCTCAGTTTTTATCAAACCTAGAAGAAGATAAGTCAAAGATTGAAAATAAGTATTGCTTACTATATATCAATAAAAATTTAGCTTTGGAGTACATTACAGAAGTTATCAAGGCTAATCATTGGTTAACAAATAATACGATTGATAAAGCAGAACAGACACTTCAATCAAACTTATCAAAATCGTTTTTTGATCCGCAGGTTAATGACTTAACGCCAGAA
Organism: Thiotrichales bacterium 19S3-11; assembly: GCA_021713295.1. Taxonomy (GTDB): domain Bacteria; phylum Pseudomonadota; class Gammaproteobacteria; order Francisellales; family Francisellaceae; genus M0027. Next base: position 119,503 of record JAKJJU010000002.1, on the reverse strand, counting down.
AATGCGGGTTCGAACTTAGGGCGTTTGAGTAATACCTTGGCTTCAAGTTTTGGTGGTGATTTTAAACCGATGCTTCAGACAAGCATTCCACAAGTAAGAACTTATGCATATCAATCAAAGTTTGCTTTACCAATGGAATTAAGATTTGGCACTCAAGCACAGTTCCATAATGGTGAAGCACGAATTTCTCCACTTTTTGAAAAATTTATTATAGAACAGAAAGTTAATGAAGAACAAGATAAGATTACGCACGTTTATTTTAACTTATTAAAGTGTGCTAAAGGTGGAGAGTTAAGCTATGAGAGAAATAAGGAAGCGGCATTAAGTGAGCAATTACATCAACTAGATAATAAGCACTCAAATTTAGCTGTGATCACGCTGCCGGCAGATGATGATATTTTAAAAGTTGATTATATAACATATGAAAATGCTGGATCACTTCAATCATTAAAAAATAAACTGATTAGTAAGCTTACTGATCCCGATAAAAAGGGTGATTTTTATATCAGTGAAAAAGTTAAAGGTGCATTATTTGACAATGCAGATAATATTGAAGATCAGTGGAAAAATAAAGTTGATGAATTATGGAATAACAGTTTAAACCACTTTCATTTCGAGGATAGAGAAAATTTAACAAAAACAGAGTTTCAAGCCGTTTATTTTCATTTTTTTAAATATGAGTTGCCAAACTTTATTCTTAATAAATTACAGCCAAGTACATTTAATATGTCATGTAAAGATGCGATTGATCGAGGTGGTGTGGCATCCTTATATTACAATGTGAATAAAGCCGAATCTCTAGGGGAGAAATTAACAAACTCAGAGTTTATTAATAAAGGGCTTCATGCGGCAGCAGTTGAGGTTAAAGGTAGAGGTCTTAATCATCATGAAAAACTACTGTGTAATGCGATCTATCATGCACGTAAGAGTGATGATCAGAAATACCTAAGTAATCCATCTGAGAGTGGTGCTGATGTTACTATTGCTAACTGGTGTGATAAAAACCGTTCAGTTGATTTAAAAAAAGAAGAAATTATCCATGGTATTAAAAAGGCAATAGAAAGTAATAGTAGACATGAAGATTTAGAATCATTAAAAAAGTCAATTGAAGGAGGTAAAACGAATTCAGATTCAAACTATCATGAACTTTGGCATCAAAAGTCAGGTTTAAGTTATAGTTATCAAGGCCAATATGGGAATACTGCTACGGGAGAATACATCTTAGATTATATTGAAAATAAAATTCAAGCAAAGAGTGAGCTTCCAGAAAAGAATTGCATAGTGCCTAACATGATATTTGCAGCTGCAGAACTTGATTTACTACAAAATCTTATGGAACTTCAGACTTTTTTGAGGGTGTAAGCGGAAAGATGCTATGGGTAGGTTTCTTAACTAAAATAGTTAGCTAGATTAAGTAGGTCAAATTTACTTTTCTAAATACTGAAGTTTATCTTTAACATCTTTCCAATTATCAGCATCTTCTGGTGGGTCGCATTTTTCAGTTATATTGGGCCAAATTTCTGAGAGTTCACGATTAATTTCAATAAAAGCTTCTTGACCGGCTGGAATCTCATCTTCTGAAACAATGGCTTCAACTGGGCATTCAGGTTCACATAAGGCGCAATCAATGCATTCATCGGGATTGATAACTAACATGTTGGGGCCTTCATAGAAGCAGTCGACTGGGCAGACTTCAACACAGTCACCATATTTACATTTTATACAAGATTCAGTAACCAAAAATGGCATGAATAACTCCTTTTGATAAATTATATATTACGCAAGTACTATCTAAGCATTATTCTAACGGTTTCAATTTCAAAACGGTAGTCTTAATGGCTGAATATTTTATTCACTTGGCTAGTTAGTGCTTCGCTAAAGGTAAAATGATAATCGTTAAGAAAGCTAATCGTTGCCTGTGAACAGTTAGATAGGTGATAGAACCTCGTTTTATATTCATAAAATACATTTGCTGAGATTATTTCTTTTTGGTTAAGGCGTAGTATTTTTAATAAGGGCCCATTAAAGTCATTTGCTTTTAGGACGATATTGCCCGTTGAAAAATCATAGGCTGCAACACGAGCGCAATGGATCGGTTGTAATTGCTCTTCAACGCTTGGGCCTTTAATTTTATTCGTTGTGATCTTTGCTCTTTCAGGCTTATTGGTACTGATTGTACGTTTAAAACTATGCTTTGGTGTGTCTTGGTGACTGAGTAATAATTGTTGTTGATTTAGATGTTCAATAATCGCATTATTTTTATCAATTTGCTCATTTGCAGTATAAATTCTAGTTTCAAGGTGGTCAATTTGTATTTTTAATTGTTGCAATTCTTTTCTATGTTTTTTAGTTAATTTATCTTTGGATTTTTGGAAATATTGATCTGCAAGTTGTGCAAATTCAATTAAATTCTCTTCTTTAATCGCAAGAGAGTTTTTGTCTGAATATTGCTTGAGCACATCAATTAAGTTGAGTTTTTTAGTCTTTTTTTTGTGTGTGGCTGTTTGTGTTATTTGTTGTTCATCCGATAGTGCAATCTCAAGCTCTTTTTGGGCATATTCTGTTGCATTTAGCTTATCATCTTTATATCTAAATACAGCATCAACCAGTTGTGAATGTGTGCCTTTACCCAGCACATCACGAACATGCGATATGGTAATAGTTTTTCCTTGTGAGTTAAGTAATTCACATGCATTATTTACTTCAGATTGCGTTATCTTTAGTGTCATTTTTTTTCTTCATCCCTTAATGTTAAGACATCATAGCCATTTTTGGTTACCAGTATGGTATGTTCCCATTGGGCAGATAATGAACGATCTTTGGTGATCGCAGTCCATTTATCTTTCAGTATAGTCACTTTTTTATTACCTACATTAATCATTGGCTCGATTGTAAAAATCATGCCTTCCTCTAAGGTGATGTTCATATTTGCATTGCGTGGGTCATAATAGTGAAGTATCTGAGGATCTTCATGAAAGCCTTTGCCAATGCCATGACCACAGAAATCTTCAACAACTGAGAAATTGTGCTTATGTGCATAAACTTCAATTGTTTTAGCAATCTCACCTAAGGTTGCGCCAGGCCTTACTTTTTCGATACCTCGCCATAAACATTCATGGGTTACATCAACTAGGCGTTTTGCCATGATGCTAGGTTCACCAATAAAAAACATTTTACTAGTATCACCATGGTATCCATCTTTGAGCACGGTCACATCAATATTAAGAATATCACCTTTTTTTAATTTTTTCGGCCCTGGTATACCATGACAAACAACATGGTTAATTGAAGTACAGATGGACTTAGGAAAACCATGATAATTCAGTGGTGCAGGAGTTGCTTGCTGTACTTCGGTAATGTGTTGATGGCAAATACGGTTAAGCTCCTCTGTTGTAACGCCTTCTTTAACATGTTCACCAATTAAAGTTAATACCTCAGCTGCTAACTTACCGCTAGTACGCATTTTTTGTATTTCATCATCTGTTTTAATAATCACTTTTGACATTGAGTTTCCTTTAGATTTTAGTTTTTTTAAGCAGTTCGATTGTTTCTTTGTTGTGAATATGGTATAAAGCCTATGCTTATTTAGCAATTAAAAACGAAAAGTTTATAAAGACGCACATAATTCGGCACACGTATCGGGTGCTTTTTTAAAAATAGTTTACTATTATTTTTAATTTAAGTTGATAAGTGGGAATTATGGAGGAGTAACCCAAACAGTTAGAGGTAATTTAATATGGTTACAATGAAAAATATGATGAAAGCTGGTGTTCATTTTGGTCACCATAAGCGTTATTGGAATCCAAAAATGGAAAATTACATTTTTGGTACTAACCATGGCATTCATATTATTAATCTTGAAAAAACACTACCTATGTTTAAAGATGCATTAAATGCTGTTGGTAGAGTTGCATCTCGTAATAAAAGCAAAATTTTATTTGTTGGTACTAAGCGTTCAGCTCGAAATATTGTCAAAGAAGAAGCAATTAGAGCCGGTATGCCTTATGTTAATCATCGTTGGTTAGGTGGTATGCTAACTAACTATAAAACCATTCGTCAGTCAATTAAACGACTACGTGATTTAGAAAAAATGCGTGAAGATGGCTTTTTAGATCGTTTGACTAAAAAAGAAGCATTAAAAACAACACGTGAAATTGAAAAGCTTGAGCTTAGCTTAGGTGGTATTAAAAACATGGGTGGTTTGCCTGATGCAATTATCCTTATAGATAGTAATGAAGAGCGTATTGCAATTCAAGAAGCTAATCGTTTAGGCATTCCAGTTATTGGTATTGTAGATACAAACTCTAACCCAGATGGTATTGATTATTTAATTCCAGGTAATGATGATGCTGTACGTGCGATTCGTTTTTATCTTTCTAGCTTTGCTGATGCTATTTTAGATGCTCGTCAAGCGAGAGCTGTTGCAGATGTAGAAGAAATGGTAGCTGATGAAGCTGAAGCATCAGAGAACGTTGATGAAGCAGTCGAAGAAGCTCAAGTAGAAAAGACTGAAGCAGTAGAAGCAAAACCTGAAACTAAAGATAAAGAGGACTAGTAATAATGGCAATTACAGCTCAAATGGTAAAAGAACTTCGCGAGCGTACAGGTGCTGGCATGATGGAATGTAAAAAAGCGCTAACAGAAACTAATGGTGATATGGAAAAAGCAATTGAGATGATGCGTAAGGCAGGCCAAGCAAAAGCAGATAAAAAAGCATCACGTACAACTGCTGAAGGTACAATTGTTATTGCAACATCTGCAGATGGTAAAGAAGCTGCATTAGTTGAAGTCAATTGTGAAACTGACTTTGTTGCTCGTGATGAGAACTTTACTAGTTTTGCAAATAATGTTGCTCAAGCCGTACTTGTTTCAAAAGAGACTGAAATAGCTAAATTAGCGGATCTTAAATTAGTGACTGGTGAAGATATCGAAACAGCACGTAAGAACCTAATTACTAAAATTGGTGAAAACATTAGTGTTCGCCGCGTGAAGTTTATTGAAACAGCCGCGGGTGTTTTAGGTGCATATAGTCATAGTGGTCGTATTGGTGTTATTGTAACACTTGAAGGTGGTGATCAAGCGTTGGCAAAAGATCTAGCGATGCATATTGCAGCGTCTAATCCAACTGTGGTTGACCCGTCTGAAGTGCCGGCAGAATTAGTTGAAAAAGAAAAAGAGATCTTTTCAGCGCAGGCAAAAGAGTCAGGTAAACCAGAAGCAATTATTGAAAAAATGGTTGAAGGGCGTGTGCGTAAATTCCTTGATGAAGTCAGCCTAACAGGTCAGCCTTTTGTTAAAGATCCTAACCAAAAAGTATCTGCGCTATTAAAGGCAAATGATGCAAAAGTAGTAGGCTTTATTCGATATGCTGTTGGTGAAGGTATTGAAAAAGAAGAAACGAACTTTGCAGAAGAGGTTATGAGTCAAGTACGTGGAGCATAATCTATTATGACCATATCTTATAAGCGTATCTTACTTAAACTAAGTGGCGAAGCGCTTGCTGAAAAAGATGCTTTTGGTGTTTCACCGAAAGCAGTTCTTTCTATTGCTAATTCAATTGTTCAAGCCATCAAATCCAATGTTGAAGTTGCAGTCGTTGTCGGCGGTGGTAATTATATTCGTGGTTCTCAACTTGATTGTGGTAATGTTATTGATCGTGCAACAGCTGATCAAATGGGTATGTTAGCAACGATGATTAATGCTTTGGCTCTAAGAGATGGTTTGTTATCATTGGGGCAAAAGGTAGAAGTTTTATCAGCCCGCTCGGTTGATGGTGTACTTGAAACATCGAATATTCAAAAGGCTAGGGCATTACTAGCGTCAGGCGTCGTTGTAATTTATGCAGGCGGTACAGGTAATCCTTTTGTAACAACGGACTCTACAGCAAGTTTGCGTGCAATTGAAATTCAAGCTGATGCATTGTTAAAAGCAACAACAGTTGATGGTGTATATGATAAAGATCCAAATGTTTATCCAGATGCAAAACGATATGATAGAATAACGTTCGATCAAGTATTAAAAAAAGAATTAAAGGTAATGGATCTTGGCGCTTTTGCACAATGTAGAGATTACAACGTTGCAATTTGTGTCTTTGATTTATTCAAAAACGGTGGATTAAATCAGGTGCTTTTGGGTAATTCTGAAGGTACGTGGGTCATTAGGGAGTAGTTCATAATGGTTGAAGATATATTAAATGATGCTGAATCACGTATGGTTAAAAGTATTGAAGTGCTTAAACATGATTTAGCAAAAATTAAAACTGGAAGAGCACATCCTGATTTATTAGCGCATGTATCAGTATCTTATTATGGTTCTGATACGCCACTGAATCAGTTAGCTAATGTAAATATTTTAGATGCACGCACATTAAGTGTAACGCCTTGGGAAAAATCCATTATGGGGCAAGTAGAAAAAGCAATTATGAGTTCTGATTTAGGCTTAAATCCAGTTAATTTAGGTGATACTTTGCGTATTCCTTTACCTCCGTTAACTGAGGAACGCCGACGTGAAATGACGAAATTAGTGCGTAATGAGGCAGAGAAAGGGCGCATTGCCATCCGTAATGTCCGACGCGATGCTAACTCAATGATTAAAGACTTGTTAAAAGAGAAAGAAGTTACAGAAGATCAAGCGCGTAAAGCAGAAGAGTCGGTACAAAAAATTACCGATAAACTAGTTGCTGAAGTAGATAAATTATCAGAGCAAAAAGAAAAAGACTTAATGTCAATATAGTCTAGCGTTTCATGAATTTATTTAGAAATGATGCAGCAACTACTGCTGAAACTGTCAATGGAAAGTTGCCTCGCCATATTGCCATAATTATGGATGGAAACGGCCGCTGGGCAAAAAGGCGTTTTTTACCACGCACCATTGGTCATAAATTAGCGATTAAACGTGTACGTGATGTTATTACATATTGTGGTCAATTAAGAATTGAAGCACTAACCTTATTTGCCTTTGGGCGAGAAAACTGGTCAAGGCCTCAAGAAGAAGTCACAACGTTGATGACATTGTTTACTAAGATGTTACTTCAAGAAGTTAACAAACTGAATGAGAATAATGTTTGTCTTCGAATTATTGGTGATCGCACAAGATTAAGCCCTGAAATTCAACGTTTAATGATTGATGCTGAAAAGCTAACAGAAAATAATAAGGGTTTAAAGCTTCAAGTTGCTATTGATTATAGTGGCCGTTGGGACATAGCACAAGCTGTCAAAAAAATTGTAAATGAAATACACTCAGGTCAGTTGGAATATAGTGATTCCAGTGATATTTTTGAAAATATGGAAACTATGATTTCTCAGAGGCTTGAGACAAAATCAATTTGTGATCCTGATTTATTTATCCGTAGTAGTGGTGAAGTGCGTATCAGTAACTTTATGTTATGGCAATTATCGTATTGCGAATTATATTTTACAGAAGTACTTTGGCCTGATTTCTCTAAAGCAAATTTAGATGATGCGATTAAATCATTTGTATCAAGACAGCGACGCTTTGGTAAAACATCAGAGCAATTAATATGATTATTATTTAGTTAATAAACGCATAGATGAGGTTAATGTGAAAGAGCGAATTATAACCGGTGTTATTTTAGCAATCTTGACACTATGGGCAATTTTAAGTTTTTCATTGCATGTATTTGCTGTAGTGGTTTGTATTGTTTTATTACTTACCTCATTGGAATGGGTAAGTTCATTTTTAAGTGCTAAAAAATGGTATTATCGCGTTGGTTATGTTGTTTTGACTTTGGTTTTTGCTTATATGATTTGGGTATATCCTCAATCACATCAAATTATATTGGCTGTTTCTGTGATTTGGTGGATAGTTGCCCTAATTATGATACGTTTATATTCAGCGGGCATTATTATGCGTATTCCTATCAGTGTTAAATTTATCATGGGTTTTCTTGTCATATTACCAGCTTGGGTAGCGATTATGATGCTAAAAAGAGATAACGTAGAATTTTTGATTTTTGTTATTTTAGCTGTCGCGTTAGCAGATAGTGGTGCATATTTTGTTGGACGCATTTGTGGAAAGCATAAACTAGCGCCTGTAATTAGTCCTAAAAAAACCTGGGAAGGCTTAGCAGGTGGTATTTTCTTTAGTGTCATTGGTAGTATTATTTTTGCTTTGGCAGTAAATCTTAACAGCCCTATGGAATACGTTGTCTTGGTTATTTTGGGAATATTGGTTGTATTTTTTGCTTTATTTGGTGATTTGTTTGAAAGTATGATTAAACGTGAAGTAGGAATTAAAGATAGTGGTAATATTTTACCAGGACATGGCGGTTTATTAGATCGTCTAGATAGCTTATTTATAGCCTTACCCTTATTCGTTTTCTGTGCTAATTTGTTTGGATTTCAAGTTTAAAAAAGGCTTTAAAAATACACCAGTATGTGATTGTTTAACTTTAACAATTGCTTCAGGTTTGCCTTGTGCGATAATTTCTCCGCCACCAGAGCCTCCTTCAGGACCTAAATCAATGATCCAATCAGCCGTTTTAATGACATCTAGGTTATGTTCAATGATAACCAATGTGTTTCCTTGGTCTCTCAGTGTATGGATGACTTTTAAAAGCTGTTGAATATCATGAAAGTGAAGTCCCGTTGTCGGTTCATCTAAAATATATAATGTTTTTCCAGTAGAGCGTCGTGAAAGTTCTTTAGCCAATTTTACTCGTTGTGCTTCACCACCAGAGAGAGTGGTGGCATTTTGACCAAGGTGGATATAGGAAAGCCCAACTTCCATTAACGTTTCGAGTTTGCGTTTAATTTGTGGAATTGCATCAAAAAAATCGAGTGCATCTTCAACGGTCATCTCTAGCACATCACTAATATTTTTGCCTTTGTATAGAATTTCTAATGTTTCACGATTGTAACGCTTGCCCTGGCAAATATCACAGGTTACATAGATATCTGCTAAAAAGTGCATTTCAACTTTAATGACGCCATCACCTTGGCAGGCTTCACAGCGTCCACCTTTGACATTAAAGCTAAAGCGCCCAGCTTTATAGCCTCTTGCTCTGGCTTCTTGAGTTTTGGCAAATAACTCACGAATGGGTGAAAATAAGCCGGTATAGGTTGCGGGATTTGAGCGAGGTGTTCTGCCTATTGGGCTTTGGTCAATATCAATTACTTTATCTAAGTGTTCAATACCAGCAATATTAGTATAAGGTTGTGGAGAAAGTGTTGTTGCATTATTAAGGAGTTTAGCTGCTAGTGGATATAACGTTTGGTTAATCAACGTTGACTTGCCTGAGCCTGAAACACCAGTGATACAGGTTAATACACCCAGTGGTAAATTAAGTGTGACTGACTTTAAATTATTGCCACTAGCTCCTGTTATGGTAAGCATTCTTTTCTTATCAATGGCTAAACGTTTTTTAGGTAATGCTATTTTTTTACGTCCAGATAAGTAATCAGCAGTTAGTGAATGTTGGCTTTGAATGATTTCATCAGGTGTGCCATAAGTAATAATTTCACCGCCATGGACACCTGCACCTGGGCCAATATCAATAATAAAATCGCCATGTCGAATGGCATCTTCGTCATGTTCAACAACAATAACGGTATTACCAAGATCCCTTAAGTGGATTAATGTATCAATTAGGCGTTGATTATCACGTTGATGTAAACCGATAGATGGCTCATCTAAAACATACATCACACCAACTAAGCCTGCACCAATTTGGCTGGCTAATCGAATGCGCTGGGCTTCGCCACCTGATAATGTATCAGCGCGTCGACTTAAATTGAGATAATTAAGCCCAACATTGATTAAAAATTTTAAGCGGAGTTTAATTTCTTTAAGCAGTCGTTGAGCAATAATTTGTTGTTGTCCTTTAAATGTAAGAGAATCAAGCCAATCAAATGCGCTTTCAATTGATAGTTCAGTTAATTCAAATAGCGGTTTATCTTTAAAAAATACATAGCGAGCAGCTTCGTTTAGGCGGGCACCATTGCAACTGGGACAGCGTAAGTTACTTCTTAGTTTATCTAATTCATCTCTAATTAAACCAGAGTCGGTTTCTTTAAAACGACGCTCTAGGTGAGGGATAACACCCTCGAAACGTTTTGATCTGGTTTGTCTGCCACTGAAGTGGCTATCTAAGGTCATTTCAATTAATGTATTACCAGAACCGTAGAGAATAATTTCCTTAATATCATGAGGAAGTTCATTAAAAGGCACATCAATGCTGAACTGATAGTATTCTGCAAGTGCATTTAATTGTTGAAAATAATAATTATGTTGTCTATCCCAGCCTTTAATAGCTCCTTCAGAGAGTGATTTTTGCCCATTGTAAATGATTTTTTCAGGATCAAAATATGATTTATGACCAATTCCATCGCATTGAGGGCAAGCACCAATTGGATTATTAAAGGAAAATAATCGTGGCGATAACTCTTTTAAACTGTAATTACAATTTGGGCAGGCGTGTTTGGAAGAAAATAATAACGTTTCATGATCACCGTCTAAAAAGCTTACACAAGCTAGGCCATTAGCAAGATCCAGTGCGGTTTCAAATGACTCTGTTAAGCGTTGACGTTGTGTTATTTTGACTTTTAGGCGGTCAACAACGACGTCAATGGTATGATTTTTGTTTTTATCAATTACCGGTAAATCATCTAGTGTATGGACTTCACCATCGATTCGAACTCTTAAATAGCCTTCTGCTTGGAGTTTTTTAAATAAGTCTTTGTGCTCACCTTTTCTATGTTGTATTACCGTTGCTAACACCATAAACTTACGATCATCATCAAAATTTAGTGTTTGATCGACCATTTCAGAAATCGTTTGTGCTTTTAGTGTACTATGGTGTGTTGGGCATTTAGGTTCACCTAAACGTGCGTATAATACACGCAGATAATCATAAATTTCAGTGACTGTTCCAACCGTTGAGCGAGGATTATGAGAGGTTGTCTTTTGTTCAATTGAAATTGCAGGGGATAGGCCTTCAATGTGATCGACATCAGGTTTTTCCATTAATGATAAAAACTGTCTTGCATACGCAGAGAGTGATTCAACATAACGCCGTTGACCTTCGGCATAAAGTGTATCAAATGCTAATGACGATTTCCCAGAGCCACTTAGGCCAGTAATAACAATTAATTTATCTCTAGGTATTTCAAGGTCAATGTTTTTGAGGTTGTGGGTTCTAGCCCCTTTAATTGTAATTGTATCCATCCTGCTCACTAAAAGTTAGGTTTGTTTAAGATAAAAATAGAAGAACAATTATAACAAATAATGCTCATAAAAAGTTGAATTATTTTATTTAAAAAATCAAATATTAGAATTTGCATTATATATAAAATGAACTATGATCTGCTTAAGCTATTCTGAATTAGAGTAGTTTTTAGTTATTATTTTAAATGCGCATTTTTCTATATTTAGTACATTTTTTAGAATATTAATGAGCTGGTGGTGGTAAATTAATATTTTTATTACCTATATAGATTGTTTTATAGTCAATATTTCCAGAATAACTAGACTCATCGAGCACTAGGTTACCTTGAATATCTTTTTGTAATGTAAACGTTATATTTAATTTGTCACTATATAATTTTACGTTACATTGTTTTGAACTAAAGCTAATCGGAAATGAAAGCTTATTGGATTTAATGATATTTGTACTACAAATCTCTCCAGAGATAGTTCCCCAACCTGGAGCTAGGTTAATATGGTATTTGCTTTCTATAGGAGGTTTTGGCGGTGTATAAGGATTTTGGTTTGGAAGACTTTCAGTGCCACCAACATCAATTTGTATGCCGTTATAATTTGGAAATTGTAAATTACCAATGGAATCATCAATCGAAAACGCATAAATTTGCATGGCTAATTTTTTATGAATAAATGTGACGTATGGGTTTAAATTATAAATACTGTCATAGTCTGGGAATAGTTTACTATGATCACCATTTTTTGTTGGTATACCGCGTAATAGTCCAATTACCTTATCACCAATAGTAGTTGTGATGTATTTCCAATCTGGGGGTGTTAGTGGTGGTTTGGTAGGGTCATTAAATGGCACATAACCCATGATGTGTTGAATAATTTGGTATTGAGTCGGATTATTGATATGGTTGTAGTGCGCATTAGCTTTAAAGGCATTAATAACATCAATGACTGAATTTTCAAATGAATGACAGAATGCGATATCCTTTGCCGTAGTACACATATTATAATTTTTATTGTCATTGTACCAGTTGTACCATTTATTAATGATTGTATTTCTAAGTGTACTCGCCTTAGCTTGATTTAATTGAGACTCCCCTGTTAATGCAAATAAGTTATAACCACCTGGAATTTTGCTAGGTAGGTTAGTGAATTTTGGCCAGCCAGTTTCAGATGAAAAGTCATTAATCGATTTCTCAATAGTCTTTTGAGATTGTTTATCATTCATGCCAACAAAGCCAATACTAGTTGAACCATCTTTTTTAATTGGTTCAATGGCAATGGGTAAGCTATCAAGTGAATCTACAGCTGAAAAATCGTAATCAACGGTTGATGTTTTATTGTTGGTAAATGTATATTCAGCTAGTTGGTAATCTTCCTGTATTGGTTGATCTGATTGTACTTGATAAGGTTTGTCAGATAAATAGACCCTACCTGCATTCCAGCAATTACGCGTTAGATTAAAGGTATAGGATTGCCCTTGTTTAATCCCCTTATGAGATAGTATACAGCTTTGATTATTTGCTGTGATCAATGGATAAATAGTTTTATTTGTATCATTGGATATTTTAATCTGCATCGAATCATCGGCATAGAGACAGCTAGCAGATAAAATTGATAATCCAGCAACGATACTCATAGATAGTAGCTTAAATTTCATGTGTTTTTGTTCCTTTGTGTTGTTGTATATTAGCTTAAGATATAGATAGTTATATGTTATATCACTAAGCCGCAGTAAATAATCATACATTTTTTTTTGCCATAAAATATACCTAACTTTTGCGGTAGAGAAATCATTGGATAAATCTTGCACCGGATTAATAGCAATAGTAACATCACAGATGAAAAGGATTATTAATGGTTTAAATTAAATATCATGGCAGTATTACCAAAGCTTGAGCATTACCAGCAGCTAAATTTAAAATATGAACAATTTTTAAGCGATTTAAAAAAGCTTAAATTTGAGGGCGATATTCACAAAGATATGGCCACAAGGCTTAGTATATCGACAGATAATAGTGTTTATCAAGTGATACCAGAAGTGGTACTTTTTCCTAAGCATAAATGTGATATTGAGCTTATTTTTAAGCTTGCTGCAGATCAACGCTATCGAATGATAAAATTATCTCCTCGAGGTGGAGGTACAGGTACAAATGGCCAGTCTTTATCCCATGGAATTATTATTGATCATTCGCGGTATCTAAATCAAATTGGCGAAATTAATATTGAAGAGCGGTGGGTTGAAGTTCAACCAGGTGTTGTGTTAGATCAATTAAATGATTACTTAAAGCAATATCAACTATTTTTTCCTATCAGTATCTCGCCGAGCGATCGAGCAACATTAGGGGGAATGTGTAATACCGATGCTTGTGGAAAAGGTTCATGTCGCTACGGTAGAACATCGCAGAATATCATCCAAATTGAGTGCGTTTTAGTTGGTGGAAGTTGTATGCTCACAAAAGAGATTGATATGCATCAACTCAATGATCTAAAGTCTACGGACTCCCAAGTTGGTAAAATCTATAAAACAGTTGATGATATATTATTTGAACATAAAGCTGAAATTGAAAAAATCTTTCCTAAATTGCAACGTTTTATGACCGGTTATAATTTGGCAATGATATATGATCAAACGAGCGAATCATTTAATTTAAACTATTTATTATCAGGCTCTGAGGGAACGTTAGCTTATGTTACAAAACTACGCTTAAAATTGACACCAATAGCAAGGCATAAGGCTTTATTTGTCATTCAGTATACGTCGTTTGACCGAGCGCTAAGAGCAGCAAGGGAGTTATTGCCTTTTAATCCCTCTGCAATTGAAACGGTTGATGATATGATCTTAACATTAGCAGAACAAGATGAGTTTTATCATAAAATAAAACCATTATTATCAAGAAATAAAACAGTTGATGTTACAGCAAGAGGCTTAAATTTAGTTGAATTTATCACAGAGACTGAAGTTCAGTTAAAGACAGTTTTAGAGCAAGTAAACCATCAATTATTATCGCTTAGTAAAAATGATGAAAAAATCATTTCATTTTTTGTAACGTCAGATGTGAATGAAATGAATCAACTATGGGATTTAAGGAAGAAAAGTGTCGGTCTTTTGGCAAATTTTGAAGGTTGGCGTAAACCAGTTCCTTTTATGGAAGATACCGTTGTAGCACCTGAGTATCTGGCTGATTTTATATTAGCATTGCGCGAAATTTTAGATAGTTACCACTTGCGTTATGGTATGTTTGGTCATGTTGATGTTGGTTGTTTGCACATGCGCCCAGCATTGGATATGACCGATAAAGAAGATCAAAAAAAGTTAGTTGAAATTACCCAAAAAGTAAATCAGTTAGTATTAAACTATGGTGGTATTTATTGGTCAGAGCACGGCAAAGGCTTTAGAAGTGAATTAGTAAAAGATTATTTTGGAGATATTTTAACAAAGGATTTAGCAAAAATAAAAAAAGTGTTTGATCCTTTTAATCAACTTAACCCTGGGAAAATTGTAGTAGCAGAAGGTTCTAATGAAGCATTAGTCAAAATTGATGGGCCATTTCGCGGCTATGCTGATGCACAAGTTACTCAAGAAACACGCAGTCAGTGGGGAAATATATTTAATTGTAATGGTAATGCGCGCTGTTTAAACCGAGATTATAATTTTCTAATGTGTCCATCAGCTAAAATTTCTAATAATTGGGTTTATTCACCTAAAGGACGAGCAACCTTACTTAGAGAATGGTCTCGTTTAGCAGCATTAAAAGGCTATGATGCTTTTAAATTTCAAACAAAACGCATGACTAATCCATTGCCTAAATTATGGAGAAGTCCGATAGATGACTTTTCATATGAAGTTTATCAATCAATGCAAAAATGCCTAGGCTGTAAAGCATGTGCAACCTCGTGTCCTGTACAAGTTGATATACCGCAGAATAAGTCGTTATTTTTATATCATTACCATCAACGTTATAAAAGGCCAATTAAAGATTATTTTATTGGTTATATTGAACAGATAACAGCGCTAGGTTCAAAACTACCGCGAATTTATTCAACCTTAACGCAAAATAGATTCACTAGAAAGTGGTTACAATCTCAGGTTGGTTTAGTCGACTTACCAAGCTTAAGTCAGGTAAAATTTGATCAGGCGTTAAAAATGCGAAATGCGCCTGTAGTTTCACAAGCGCATTTGAATAAGTTAACTGCAGCAGAAAAAGAGCGTTCTGTATGCCTATTACAGGATGCGTTTACTTCATATTATGATGTGAAAACGGCACTAACGGTTTATGATGTATTAACAGAGCTTGGGTTTAACGTTTATGTATTACCTTTTAAAGCAAATGGGAAAGGTTTATATGTTAAGGGGTTTTTAAAACAGTTTAAGCGTTTAGCCGTTAAAAATAGTCATTATTTAAATGAAATTGCACAATCAGGTGTTGATATTGTTGGCATTGAACCAACTATGGTTTTATGTTATCGCGATGAATACCCCAAAATATTAGCAGATAACAAACCTCAATTTAACGTACAGTTATTACAAGAGTGGCTTTTATCAAAACTTGCAATGCTTAAGCCATCAGTTAACAATCAAAATAAAACGTACTATTTATTTGCTCATTGTACTGAACGAGCATTGGCGTTAACGTCAAGTGTTCAATGGCAGAAAATTTTTGAGAAACTCAATTTAAAGCTAGAAATAGTGGATGTCGGTTGTTGTGGTATGGCTGGTACTTATGGCCACGAAAGAGAACATAAAACGAATTCTCAAAAACTTTATCAGTTATCTTGGCGAGAAAAGATTGAACAATTAGAACCTTCGCAAATATTAGTCAGTGGTTACTCCTGTCGATCACAGATTAGGCGTTTTAGCCAGTTAGAGGTGCAACATCCAATTTCAGTTTTAATACAATAATCACAAAAATATTGAAATTATTTAAAATATTAAATATAATAATTTTTTATTATTAGAACTAGGGCGTAAGGGTGTTGCAATGGTATATTTTTTGAAAAATAGCATAAATCAAAGCGTGGTTAAAAAGAAGTTTCAAGCATATCTAGAGATCAAAAAACAATATTCAAATCCAAAATCAGGAATATTTTATGATCAACAGGAAGTAGAAGATATTAGACAACAGCTAAATAAAGGACATTGTAGTGGTTTTGCTGTGCTTTATTCCGTATTTTCTCATTTGGATAAATTAGATTGGTGGTTTGATTTGTTAGATCGTTTATGTGATTGGGATGGCGAAAGCGAGAGTTTAAATAAAAAAGTTCAGCTTATTAATCAGACAGAGGCTAAAACATTAGGTGAGCTTTTTGAAATTGCAATTAACTATGTCCGTCAAACTCAAGCTATAGAAAAATTTATCAGGAATTATAGTGATCCTAAAAATCCTGATGGTCAGCCATATAAGCAGAGTGATTTATTAAATGCACAATTTGCTTTATTAGAGATTCTAGAAAGTGACGATAAGTTAACTCGGTTAAAAGAAAGCCAATCATTTGTATTTCATGGTGGCTCTCAAGTAGGTATCAATGAGTATCTATTTTGTCAAATTATTGAAGATGCAAAATATAGTGATATTATTTATTTAGGTTTGAGCGGGCCTGAAGTTGGTCATGGTTGTAGTGTTAGGTTTCTTGAAGGAAATTTTTATCTATATGATTCAAATTATCCGGATGGTGATGAAATCTATACTAATCTTGGGAAAATGTATAGAACTTTAAAGGAGAGGTACCCTAATTTTAAATTTTCTGATATACAACTGGCAATGTTTCCTGGTGAACGTGATCTTTCTTTAATTAACCATTGTTATAGAAATACTTTAAATTTTCTAGTTGAATCAAGTCAAAATAAGATTGAGGCTGCTTCTAAATGTTTAGAAGAAAAGCTATACATTAATGCTTGTGATGGTCATGGAAATACAGCTTTACATTATGCTGTTATGCATAATAATCAACAAATGGCTACTATGTTATTAGATAAGGGTATGGATATTAATGCGCGTGGAGATGGAAAAGCTTCCGCATTGCACGAAGCTGTACAATGGGGGCGCATAGAGATGGCCAGCTTTCTACTAGAAAAGAAAGCAGATATTAATCTTCTCGCTGGTGAAGACGGCACACCATTACATACGGCAATTATTAATGAAAATATAGAGATGGTTCAGTTATTGTTAACACAGGGTGCGGATATAAATGCACCAAATAATGAACGCTTAACGCCATTGAAATTTGCCAGATTAAATAATTGTCCAGAAGAGATTGTGAAGTTACTCTTAGATCATGGAGCAAGTGTTGAACCAAATTCATCGAACTATCTATTTTTAAAAATGAAAGACTTTGCTAGTAGTTGTTATGAAGCATTTACTTATGGTAGTGGCTAAATCATAAGTTTTATAGAAACTGAGTTGATATAAATCAAAATTAATCCTAAGTGTTTTTGATAATCATTTTCATTTATTGACTTTTAGCAATTCCAATTTATAATCGATTAATAGCATTTTATTGATTAAATCGACTCAATTATAAGGCCTATTAATGCAAGTAGTAGATCAAGAAAATAGTAAAATAGAAGTTGGAAAAACTTATCAAGTGATTGGCTTTTCTAATTTATGCCCAATGAATTATATCCACCGACTATTAGCATTTGGTTTTATTCCAGGTGTAAAATTTAATGTTTTAAGAAAAGCACCGTTAGGCAATCCATTTGAGATTGAAATTCAAGGAGTTAAAGTGTCTTTAAGAAAGGCAGAGCTTGATTTCATTACGGTAAAAACAGCATGAAAAAAGTTGCTATCGTAGGTAACCCAAATTGTGGTAAAACGACGCTTTTTAATGCTTTAACTGGGGCTCGTCAGAAAGTTGGTAATTGGTCTGGCGTGACCGTTGATAAAAAAAGTGGTTTTTTTGAAGCCGACGGTGAAACCGTTGAGTTAATTGATTTACCTGGGCTTTATTCTTTAACCATATCAGATTCAGGTTCTATCGATGAACGAATTGCTTGTGAATTTATATTAAATGAAAAGCCTGATTTAGTCATTAATGTTGTTGATGTGGCTAATTTAGAACGTAATTTGTATTTGACAGCACAGTTACTTGAAATGAACGTACCATTAGTGATTGCAGCGAATATGGTTGATGTTGCTAAAAGTAAAAATATTATTGTCGACTATGATCAATTTGAAAAGGCGCTTAATATACCGATCATACCGGTTATTGGTCGTAAAAAAATTGGAGTTGATGCTTTAAAATCAACGGTAGCTCAAGCAGTGAATGGCAAACATTCATCTTTGAATGTAATTAATCTAAACTATCCAAATTTAGAGCAATTCATTAATCATTTTAAAGTGATATTGCCTAAACATCAGGATAAAAAGCCTTGGTTTTGGTTAAAGCTATTAGAAAATGATTTATATGCAATTGAGCAGTTAACTTATGATGAACAATTACTAATTAATGAATATATCAAAAAAGATAAGCAGTTAAATGTTAAATTAGCATCCGAACGATATAGTTGGGTAAGTAATTTGTACAAATTGATTAGTCGACATCAACAAACTAGAAAACATAGACTGACCGAATATTTTGATAAAGTTGCGTTAAACAAATATTTAGGCTTACCATTATTTTTCTTTATTATGTATTTAATGTTTGAATTTTCAATTGGTCTAGGTACAGCAATTAACCCATTATTTGATGATGCTTCTGCGATTATTTTTGTACAAGGCAGTGCGCATTTAGGTGCTTTCTTAGGCTTGCCAGCTTGGCTTATTGCTGTTATTGCGAATGGCGTTGGCTTAGGCATTAATACAGTTTTAGGGTTTATTCCACAAATTGGTTGTCTATTTTTATTTCTATCGTTTTTAGAAGACTCAGGTTATATGGCGCGTGCTGCCTTTGTTATGGATCGCTTTATGCAAGCGATTGGATTACCCGGTAAGGCATTTGTTCCATTAATTGTAGGCTTTGGTTGCAATGTACCATCGGTTATGGCAACTCGGACTTTAGAGTCACCTCGAGATAGGCTTTTGACGATTATGATGGCGCCATTTATGTCTTGTGGCGCTCGTTTAGCAATTTTTGCTGTATTTGCAGCGGCATTTTTTCCATCAGGCGGTGGATTTATTGTATTTTTGTTATATATCGTTGGCATTGCTGCGGCAATTATCACAGGGTTATTAATAAAATGGTTGATTTTAAAAGGAGAAAATCAGCCGTTTATTATGGAGTTACCTGTTTATCATCTTCCGAATGCAAAGAGTATTTTTATCCATGCTTGGCGACGTTTAAAAGGATTTGTCATCAGAGCAGGTAAAGTCATTATTCCAATTTGTGTATTAATAGGCACGCTTAATTCAATTACAATTGATGGTAAGATTAATATGGATGGTTCTAGGGCATCTGTTTTATCAGATGTTGGGCGGACGATCACACCTATCTTTTATCCGATCGGTATATCAGATAGTAATTGGCCTGCAACGGTTGGTTTGATAACAGGAACATTGGCTAAAGAAGTTGTTGTTGGTACATTAAATACGCTTTATAGCCAAAATAGTAATAATTTAGAGACAGAAACAGAAAATTTTGATCTTTATCAATCGTTAAAAGGTACCGTTTCTGATACGCTAAATAATCTAGCAACTATTGGTGAAAGCTTTAAAAACCCTTTTATTGCTAATGAAGGGGATAAAGATATTTCTAATTCATCGATGGGGGAAATGGTCAAACAATTTAGTTCGATGTCAGCTGTTTTTGCCTATTTATTATTTGTACTTTTATATGTGCCTTGCGTGGCGACAATTGGTGCAATGAGTCGAGAGGCGAGTCATAGTTGGGCGTGGATATCGGTATTATGGAGTACCACCATTGCTTATACTGTAGCCGTATTGGCTTATCAGATACCGCAACTATTTAATCATTTCCAATCAGCCATAACAACTATAATGATTACCACGATTGGTTTGTTTGCTGTGTTATATTTTATGCGTTTTGTGGGCACTCGTATTAGGTATAAACCCAAATTTAATCCATGCGGTGGTGCAAAAGCCTGTAGTGGCTGTCACGGTTAATTAGGACAAATTTGATTTCAAAATAAATCTTTATAAATCATGTAGTTAAAATAAAATAATCAATTTATTGTTTCTAATTCAATTTTTTTTGAGCGTTAACTAGCATCGAAACAAATTTGAATATTATACAATCAAACCTAAAGATTGATCTTATGGAGGAGCTATCTTATGTTTGATACGGCGTTTGCAAAAGCAGCAATTAGGGAAGTCATTAGAGATCAGGAAATATTTAAAAAAGCGGTGATCTATGCAATTGAGGAAGCCTATAAAGATCATGATCAGGCAAAAGGTATTACAGATACAGCCGCACAATCAACAAGTTTAATTGGTGGTTGGGTTGTTTCAGGTTTTAAAGCGATTTCAAAATATGAGCCAATTCAAGGCCTAGTGACAACAGATACACATACCAGTCGCTTAAGCAATGCATCGAATATTAAAGACGATGTGAAAAGTGGAAAAATTTCACCTATGATGGGGCTTTGGAAGATTGGTCAAGAAGGTCATTGGAGTGAAGGAGGAGTTATTTATACGCCGTCATTTAATACAAAAGCAATGCGCTATTTTATGCTTTATTGTATTGAGCATTGCGATAATATTAAGACAAGAAATGATGTATGGGCAGATGACCCTAAAGGCATTGATCGAGAGTCAAAAAAAGTCTACCAGCTTATTATTGATGAACATGTTTTACTCCCTAAGTATCAAGTACCAGAAAACGTTGCTTTAAATTCGTCTGAATGTGCTAATTTATTAGTTGCTTTAAGTAGCACGGAGTATTCAGAATTATTTAAAGGCGCAGTTTTAGCGGCCGCAGATAGAGCATATGCTGAATTTGAAGGGCTTGGCATAAGAAAAACATATAACTATGCAGATCGTATTGCGAATACTAGTTATACGATCACTTGTTTAAGAAATAATGAAATCAGCGCAGAAACTGCATTTAGATGGCTTGCTGATGAAGGTGAGTGGAATAGTCGCCCGAGTTCAATGTACAATTCATTTAATACAATGTTTATTGCTTATTTAATTGAATACTTATCTGAAAAGCTGCCTGAGTTAAAGCTATTAAAAGATTATTCTTTATATCGAGAAATCAATAGATTACCAGATAATAAACGCGATTTATTTGGCATATCAAAAAAAATATTTATCGACTATATGCAAATAGGGTTTAACACCTATAAACAACAAGCACCAGAATTTACTAGTTCTTCAGTAGAAGGCCAGCAACAATCAAGCTATCAAGCACCCCCACACTATTTTCATGACTATCAATCACCACCTGAAAAGCAGTATTCAACTCAGCCGGCCAAAAGAGATCCAGTAACCGTTGATCCAGCAACAATGTATGCAATGATGCTTGGACAGCATCAAAGACAGAGTGATTCACATTACACTAATGGTTATTAAATAAAGGAATAGTACTATGCCTGAAATTGCTGATAAAGTTTCAAAAACAACCGCAGTTGTTAGTGCTTCGGTTTATGGCGCTGTTGCTTCAACACCTTGGGCAATGATTAAGACCTTAACCAGTGGCATAAAAGGCGCTTATAAGGGCTCAGTTTATGGTTCGACTGGATTTTTATTGGGCCCTGCGGGAATTGTAACCGTACCAGTTGGAGCTATGGTTGGGGTATTCGTCGGACTAACTTATGGAGCGGGAACTAATCTAGCAGATGTATCCTATACCGCCTATCTAGGAGCAAAGGTGGCTTATCGTAGTGATGATAGCTTAAAATCAGGATTTAGAGCCGTTAATAATTATGCATTTTATGGTATTGAACCTGAGCCTGCTACTATAATTTTTGTGACAAAAAAAAGCTCAAAAGAAGATGAATTAATAGAGATAAAGCAACCAAAATCCAGTATTAATGTGCCTTTAAGTCAGCGAAAAGATGAATCTAGAAAGCTTTTTTTAGAACGCGATGGGCAAGAAAAGGGCATAAAAAAAACAAAAAGTTTAGATGATATAACATCGCTAATACAACAAGACGATAGTATGCCATTTCAAAAAAAAACAGCCGTAAGCACTAGCACAAAAGAAGACTCATTAGAGCTAGTTAATTTCAGTCATGAGCCTATAAATCAGGCTAATCAATCAGGGAGGATAAACATGTCAGAATTAAGTGTATCAAATTGTGTACGCATTATTAATGAGTATAGGCTGAGTCAGCCAGAGAAATTTAAACAGTTCTTTGGTGAGGCATTAGATACATCTTTTGTAGGTAATGTTGGTTGGTCTACTGGTTATTATAATCCCTTAAGTAGTCTTACAGATAGAGATCAGGGCTATAAAAATATGAAACAGTTTCTGTTAAATGGTGAAGTAGGTAAGGCTTTTTCAGCTTTAGGTGAACAAGGGCACTGGAGTGTGGCTGGAACTGTTGTTGGTTCGGATTCTTTCAATACCAAAGTAATTGACAGTTTATTGCATAAAATTTTAATCGATACTAATAATGAGAAATTATTAAAAGACTATGACAAGAGACCATATTTTGTTAAGCAAAATGCAAAAAATATCTTTATAGGTATTAATACAAACTTGCGTCGTGAGCGCAGTAGTCCTGATCTACCTTTGCTTGGTGCTGATCAGGATATGAAGAAAGTAATTAACTCATCAAGTGAATTAGGTAATGGTTTTTAAAGTCAGATAATAAGCTGCTTTAACTGCGCTATAGAAAGCACTCCGCTATGTCGGGATGCTTCATTTTGCTCAACATTTAATCGAATTAAGGTTGGAAAGCCAATCACTTGATAATCTTTTAAGATTTGATTCATTTCATTTGAGTAGTTAGAAGCATCAACTTTAATTAAAACGGTATTATTATTTATCAGTAGTTGTTGTGCCTTTTCTGATTGTAATAGTTGGCTAACCAGTTGGCATTCAGCGCACCAGCGGGCATAAAAATCTAAAATAACTTGTTTGTTTTCATCTTTTGATTTTTTCAATGCTTGAAGTAGCTGTTCTTTCGTTGTAATCGTTATTATCTCTGACTGTGCTACTTGAGGCTTTATTTGATGATTTGATTGTATTTCATTAAAGCTCAATGGCTTAAAAAGGCTAGTATTGCCCATCATTGCACCAATAAATAAACTCACACCGTATATAAATAAAATAAGGCCACAAGCACGTTTAATTTTATCAAAACGGTACTCAGATGCTTCAAATGCACCAAGAAAAACGGCGTAACCAACAAGAATAACGGCATAAAGAATCAGCGTAATATGCCCTGGTATAACGCGTCCTAATAGCCAAATCGCCATTAATAACATAAAAACACCAATTAAGTATTTTAAGTCATTCATCCAGGCACCTGTCTTAGGAACGAAATAGCCAAGTCCTGTGCCAATTAGGATTAGTGGAATACCCATGCCAATTGCTAAAACAAATAGTGATAAACCACCAAATATCCAATCACCTGACTGTGCAATTAAGCTTAAAATGCTAATTAATGGTGCACTTGTACAAGGTGAGACAATTAATGAAGCAATAATACCAAATACAAAGGCACTTAGCATGCTACCTGATTTTGGTTTTTCTTGTAATGAGTGAATAAAAGACTGAGCTTTTTGAGGTAAGCTAATATGAAATAAGTCAAACATAGACAAAGCTAATAGTAAAAATAATAATGACGTGATGACTAAGACAATTGGCATTTGGAATAAACTTTGAAAACTAGCCCCAACAAGCGCAATTGCAATGCCTAAAACGGTGTAGGTCAGAGCCATCCCTAATACATAAATGACAGATAATAAAAAACCTTTCAGCTTATTAGTGTCGCCTTGCCCTAAGACAACGCCTGAGATAATTGGCAACATAGGAAGTACGCAAGGGGTAAAGCTAAGTAATAAGCCAAACCCAAGTAACGATAATAAAGAAGTAAGCGTATAATGTTCCATTGTTTTAGCAGATGGAGTAGTTTCTTTAGGTAACGCTTTTATGGATGTAACACTATTTGTTGCTTCTTTGGGCAGTTCAGTTAGTGGGTGAGCTGATTTCGTTTGAATCGTAAATAACTGTTGTTGAAATGGTAAGCATTTTTCTTCAAAGCAAGCTTGATAGAGTACTTGCAGTTTTGCACGAGTAGGTATTTGGGAATTTTTGGCATATAGCGGTATTTTTAAGCTTAATTGGTTTATATAGACTGCTTGTGGGCCCAATATGGGGTCTTGCCAAATTTTTGCTTTTGGAAAATGTACAACGCCAAGGTGTAATCCTTTAGCATCAACTAATTCAATTCTAATGCGATCTCGGTAAAGTTTAGCGCCTTTGGGGATATTCCAAATCAATAAAACATCATTACCTTGGAAAAATGCATTAACATTAACTTCAGTTGAATTAGCATTAGCATCAATCGTATTAACGAAAGCCTTAGTTGTTGTTGTAAATGGAAATAAGGCGTTATTAAGGGCATAAACATTAGATAAAATTGAAAAAAAAGCAATGAAAAATAATGTAATAAATGATTTGATTATAAATTTCATGTTGGAGTATTTTTTTATTAATAATCTTTTTAGAATAGAAGTTAAACGATAATTAGTAAACTACTTTAATGGCAATTAGCTAGGTGACTTACAAGTTTTTTGTGCTTGAGTTTCAGTATCTTTTGCATTGGGAATGTTTTTGGTTAATACATCATTGAAGTATTCAAAGAAAGCTAAACGTTGTTCGGCATTATTGCAACCACCATTAACATAGTAAATTGAGTTACCAAAACCCCAGTTGTCATTTGAACTGATCATGTAATACTCAGGTGGATTTTGCATCACTTGATTTGCTTTGGGTTCATTCCAGTAGTAAAGTGCTGAAAACCATGTTATTTCATCATTATTTAATAAACCATTTGCAAAGTCTTTAACGGATAAGTTTTTATCAGTTATGGTATTATATTCAGCTGTGCCATAAAAAATTGAGTCTCCAGTTAACTGAATCGCGCCATGACCAACCCAGCGACCACTGCCTAATGCTTCTACCATCGGTGTGTTTAGCTGACTAGGGCAGCTTGATTGCCAGACGGTATTATATCTTAGTGGCTCAATTGATGTATCAAAGGTGTATACGCCAGTGCTGTATGTTCCTTCTCCGGAGTGCATACAAAACTCAGTTGGTGTAAATATATTATCTGCAAAAAATACACTAGGGTTTGGATCATATTGTGCTTGAGGTTGACCACCATTTTCGATGCGCCAATACAGTCCGCCATTTTGGTCATAATGCTTACCATCACCGCCATATGTTTCCTGTGCAACATTAGCAAAGAAGCCTGATAAATCACGAATGCGATCTTCAAGTGATCCAGTGCAGGCAAAGTTGGGAAAATATTTAGCAGCTGAAATAAAACCATCATAGGTATAAACGCGTTGGCTACAGTCAACACCTAATTGTGTTTTTTGGTTTGTACATGCGCCATCAGCATTGGCAAATAGTGCTTCTTTAAACATGATTTCAGCAGACTGATAACCATTTTCAGTCGCGATATAACTCATTAAATCTTTAGCGCCGCAAGGAATATCATTTGCATGTACTGCATAAGTAAGTTGGCTTGTTAGCGATAAGCTTAACGTTGTTAAAATACAAGCTGATTTTATAGTGTTCATCCCACATCCTTATTCTACTGTTAATCACCCAACTTTACTAAAGGTAGATAATACCGGTGATTATATCAAGATTAAATTAATTAATAGTATAATAATTTTAAATCAAATCATGCCATTGGCAGGGCGATTTATGGTAAACTGTATGCTTAAATAGATACTTAAGATAAAGCAAATAATAAGAGTTTAAGTTGTGAAAATTGTATATTTAGACTATGCATCGACAACCCCTGTAGCACCTGAAGTTGCAAATAAGATGTCACAGTGTTTAACCTTAGATGGTTGTTTTGGTAATCCTGCTTCAAATACCCATTATTATGGCTGGCAAGCAAAAGACAAAGTTGATGTAGCACGAGAGCAAATGGCTGATTTAATTGGTGCTGACCCACGTGAAGTTATTTGGACTTCTGGAGCAACTGAGTCAAATAATCTAGCGATTAAGGGTGTTGCTTCAGTACTTAGAAATAAAGATAAAACTAAAGATCATATCATTACGTCTAAAATTGAACACAAAGCAGTTTTAGATCCTTGTCGTTATTTAGAAGAAAAAGGCTTCAAAGTAACTTATCTTGAGCCTGATCACAATGGTTGTATTCGTTTAGAGCAGGTCATTGAAGCGATAACAGATCGGACAATACTCGTATCGCTTATGTATGTAAACAATGAGTTGGGTAGTATTAATCCGGTTGAAGCCATTGGTATTTATCTAAGAAGTAAAAAAATTCTTTTTCATGTTGATGCTGCTCAAGCAGGCGCACGCATAGCAATTGATGTACATAAACAAAATATTGATTTATTGTCACTGTCATCTCATAAATTATATGGTCCGAAAGGGATTGGTATTTTATATATAAGAAGAAAGCCTAAAATCTTGCTTGAACCACTAATTCATGGTGGGGGGCATGAGAGGGGCTTTCGATCAGGGACATTACCAACTCACCAAATTGTTGGTATGGCTGAAGCTGCTAGATTGGTAAAAGAGAATTTAAAAGAAGATGCTAGAAAAATGAAGCAATTGCGTAAGCGATTTTTAGATAAGGTTTTATCATTAGATGGTGTGTCTATTAATGGTGGTAATACAGTTAATGGCATTATGAACCTTTGTTTTAAGGGCGTTGATGGTGAAGCGCTTATGATGGCATTAAACCAATTGGCGGTATCTGCCGGTTCTGCCTGCAATTCAGCGACTGTTGAACCATCTTATGTCCTTCAAACATTAGGTATATCAGCACAAGATGCTCATAGCAGCCTTCGCTTTTCGTTTGGGCGCTATACAACTGAAAGTGACATTGATTTTGCTAGTGACTTAATTATTAAAGAGGTGAGTAAATTACGTCATTTATCTCCATTATGGGAGGAAAAATAGCGTGTTATATTCTGAAAAAGTGATTGAATATTACAATAAGATACCTCAAAAAATGGCTCTGTGGCCTGAGGATGAAACCAATATCATTACCGCGACAGTGGGCAGTTATTCAGCAGGGGAGTATGTTGTTTTTCAATTAAAGCTCAATCAAAAAAACCAAGTGATTGATAGCCGCTATCAAGTACTAGGTTGTGGTTATATGATTGCATTAGTTGTTTGGTTGAGTGAAGTGATTAATCATAAATATTTAAATCAAATCATTACTATTAGTATCAGTGAGATTAATCAAGTTTTTAATTTACCACAAACGAAGCGCCATTGTGCTAGTACGTTATTATCATTAATTGCAAAACTAGAAAAGTCATGTTAGTTAGTGATATTGGTTATGTTTTATATAAAAAAAAATATAGAGAGAGTTCTTTATTAATTACTTTATTTACACAAAGCTACGGTAAAATTAATGCCTTGGTTAAAGGGTATTATCGTAAAAACCAAAAACAGTTTTCTTTATTTGAGTCGGGTTTTTTATTAGCGTTGCAAATGAAAAAACCAAGAAATGAGGATGGTTTATATAACATTTATAAATCTGAAGTTTATCAAATTAATACTGATTGCCGGTTAAGCTATCTCAAACAAATGTGTTGCTACTATATTAATGAATTAATTTATTATTTATACCCAAATGCGATCACGGATGATGGCTTATTTCAAGCGTATCAAAAATCCTTAACAGACATAGCTAATGCGAGTGAATATGATGTAAGTTTAAGAGTATTTGAATCTAAGTTGTTAGGTGTCTTAGGTTATCAATCGGTTTATGATACAGATGATCAAGGTAATAAGATTAATGATTATGATTTTTACCAATTACAATTGATGATGTTACCGCAAAAAGTTAATGTCTCACAGGAAAGTAGTCACCAGTTGATATTGCTAGGTAGTACGCTAAGATCACTCTCTGATTTGGAGAAAATACAACAATTAGAAGATAAATACATACTCAAACTGTTGAAAATAATTCATAAGTTATATATAAACCATTTATTGCAAGGGCGTCAGTTAGAAAGTAGGCGCTTAGTATTAGAATATACACAGCAAATGAAAGCAAATCGTCAAAGATCATCCTAAGTTGCTAGCGTCTTTAAAGCTTAATTAAAAATTATGTTTTTTGATTTTCATGGAGTTCAGCAATTAAGCGATGATAATTCGTTAATCGTTGCTGATCAATTTTACCTTCATCAACTGCTTGAATCAAAGCACAACCAGGTGTTGTTGCTTGATGATTACAGTTTCTAAACTTGCATAAACCAATAAATGGACGAAATTCGCTAAAGCCATTTAAAATAGTACTTTCAGATAAATGCCAGATTCCAAATTGGCGAATTCCGGGTGAGTCTATCAAATCACCACCTTTGGGCAAATGATATAATCGTGCAGAAGTTGTTGTATGTTTTCCTCGCTTATTTGCTTGTGAGATATCACCAGTTTTGGTTATGTTTTTATCAAAAAGTTTATTTAATAAAGCAGACTTACCAACGCCTGATTGGCCAACAAATATTGACGTTTTATCTTTAAGTATATCTTCAAGTAGCGGTAACTGAGTTTCATCGACAGCAGAAGTTGAAACTATTTTATAGCCCAAAAGCTTATAACGCTTAATTAGATAGTTAATGGCATCACTAATGCCAAGGTCAATTTTATTGAGAATAATAATGGGTAACAGTTCTTGATTATAAGTGGCAATTAAATAGCGGTCAATATAGTGACCGATTGGTTCTGGTTCGGTTGCAATAACAATACAGACTTGGTCAATATTTGCAGCAACTACCTTATTTTTTCCATGAGTTTGTGGGCGCTCAAGTAAATTTTGGCGTTGGCAAACTGCATGGATAAGGCCTTCAGTTGATTTAGATGTATCATAGCTAAAGCGTACATAGTCACCTGTAACAATACGCGGGAGGTTGCGTTTTTGAAAACAACGAATAATTTCGCCAGAAATACTTTCTACGTCAATTGTTTCACTAAAGTGCGAAATAACGCGCCCTTTAGATTGAGATAAATCATGACTATCCAGTAGTTGTTGGTGTATATTTTGTTTGATACGGCGTTTTTGTTGGTTTGTAAGTTTTTTCTTAGTCACTATCGATTAATTAACTAGTTTTTGATAAAAGATAGTTTAAGTTATACGCCTTAACTTGACAATGATCAATGCGTTATTAATTATTTAGAGTGGATTATCTTGGAGAGCTTTATCTGCTTCGGTTGTATCTATTAGTTCTTCAATACGATCTAATCCAGGTAGCCAACGAATTTTTTTAAGTAATTGACGGTCAGAGCTTCGACCATAGAGGTAGTGGACAAATACGCCAGGGTTACTAAGTTCAGTGCCTACCACTTGGTTTAGAGTTTTAGAGGCATCAGATAACTCTGCAAGTAATTCTTTTGATTTAAAGGCAGCTTCTTTCGTTTTATTTTTAATATGATACCATAATGCTCGATATAAGTGATTTAGTTGAGGTTGTGTCATATTAGGAAAATAAATCATGCAATCATTGCCGCTATAGTTGGCAGTATATTGATCCATTAGTAGTATTTGAGTACAGAATTGGCAAGCTGCTGCAAAGTTCTTTTTGTTATTATCCGTATAGTTATGATTTATGTTAACAACCTCTAGCTCATCATCGCCAACAGAGATGCCGCAATAAGCACAGCAATTGTGATAGCGTTGTATTACATCACTGCGAACCTTCTGAAATAGCGAGCTATTTTTGCGAGAGCAAAAGCGTTGATAATTGCCAGGAACGGCTTCAAATTGTAAGTTAAATAAGTTACTTGTAGTCATATCATATTACTCGTCATCTTCTTCTATCAGCACCATATCAAGCGCACCTTGAAGTGCAGTAATGGCATTTGCAACCATTGGATAGGTGATTGCTTTTTTAAGTCTAGACTCGGCTAACCAGTGAGCATGCATTGCACCAGCTTCAGCATAAACAGCTCGACGACCAACATTATTAAGAACATACCATAATTCTCTATCAACAGCCTTTAGCCAAAGAAATGAAGAAGTTGATACAATACCACTTCCACGAGCGCCAAGAAGTAATCCAGTAAATACAGTATAAGTATAAGCATGCATAGAAAGAATTTTGTTTACCTTGGGTGATTGCGCATACTTCTCTAGTAACATTTGAGTTTTCTTATTAATAATAATTTCAGTTTTGCGGCTAGGATTGGTTTGATATCTGGCGATTTCCTTTAAATAGGTATCTGCCGTTTGTCGATCTTTATTAACATAAGTTGCAAAAGCTGCAAATAGCATTTGTCGATGCTTTGGTAATTCAAAACTACCAACAAAGCGCTCGCCTAGTTGTTGAACAAGTACTAAATAAGCCTTATTTTCAATAATTTTATTTTTACCATCAACCGATTCAATTAATTTATATTTTTGAGCAAATTCAACAGGGGTTAACGCCATTGACCACTTACCTTCTAGTAAAGGTATTTTATCTAGGTTTTTGCCTAAAACAGGTAAAACAGCAGGGAAAAAATTCGACATTTTATCCGCAAGTTTTGAGGTTGAGTATGGTTCTTTAAATTTTGCTTGAGGGTGGCGTAAATAGAGCAAAATAGCCATTAAAATAGCGATACAGGCAAGTGGCCAGCGTAGTGCAAGTCCTACACTTAAGGCAAGATAATATAAATCTTGTATCGTCACTGTGCTAGTTAGTGCTTTGTCAGTCCAGTTAACGAGAAGCTCATAATTTGGATTGACCAGTGAAATTAGTTTTAACTCAAAGGTTTTGATAATAAAGAAAAAGCGTACAACTTCTTCATGAAATTTTAAGTATACTGCTGCAAGTAAAATAAATATAACCGCAACTACATATACTGGTGCCATACCACCATCATTATCTTGTTGTCCTTGCGCCATTAGCTATTACCTCAGTTAAAAATTATCCAAATTAATCACTTTATCCGGTGATTGATCTTGCCAGTTTAATAATTGATCATATAAAAACATACATAAGATGTATAATCGATCTAAATCGTCATTTAATTGTATTCGTCTACCGTGAAAACCAGATGGGTCTGGAAATTCTTGAGCTTGAGCTCGCCAGCCAAAGATAAAGTCACATAGTTTGTTTGCTTCATCAGTCATATAAGGCAGAATGCCATTATCCGCAAAAACAACTTCAGGCTCTATGGTTTCCCCGCCTTTGCTAAAGGTTAATTCTCTTGATTTTGCCAAGGTGGCTAAGACATCACTAATAAACTTCATTAGCCTTCTCCTTTAAATGCATTTTTTGTTGCCTTCACAACTTCATCAAGCGTATGATCGGGCTCACGTAATAAATATTTAACCGTTGTTTTATCAATAATATGTTCAGCAACTTTCTGAAAAATAGCTTGAGATTGGCTAATACTCTCACCAGCACAGACAGCAAACTTATAAGCAATATGTTTAGCAACGGTTTCGCTGATTAAGACGTCATCAAAATTTGATACATCAATGTCGTGATAACTACTATCCAAACGTTCAGATAGCGGAATTTGCATAAACATAAGTGTTTTTGTTAAGTCTAATGCATTTTCATCGACTAAGGTTGATGGTTTGTGAGTGTTAGTGGATGGTTGATCACTAATTGATTGCTGAGGTTGAGCCTCACTTTGTAGTAGGCGAACACATTTTTGAACAAAGCCTGCCGTATCATTTTTGTCTAATTCTTTAGCAGCGTTGACAATTGCTGTTAAATTATCAGATAGCTGGATGCTTTCATAAGAAATGCTATCATTAGGTCGGATACCTTCGCTGTATAACGTAACTAATGAGCGTGAGGCTTCATCGGAAGGTGGTTCAATTTTTAAGAACTGATTTAAGCGTAATTCTTTTGTTTTTGGTGGGTTAGCATAGAAGAATCTAGCACGGACTATTTGTGATTTGAAAAAGACATGCATTTCACCTTCACGCTGATCTTTTAAATCCATCAAGTCAATACGAGCACGTTTTTCAATGGTTGCTTCTTTTGTATCACGGTAACCCATAGCATTGCCGTCATTACCCATGTTAAAGCTTTTTGCAACAGAGACAAATGCTTCACCAGCACCTTTTTGGAAGAATTCCCATGTTTCTGTTGGATCTTCAAGCTTCATACAAACTTTAATGTTCGTGTTTGCACCAATGGATGCTGCTTCTTCTTTTGAGGCTTTTTGGAAGGCAGGTAAATCCTGTCCAGCAAAGACAACCGAGAAACCTAATGAACGTGCCTGAGCAGGAACAACCGCAAAACCTTCAACGGCATAATAACCATACTCATCAAGGACACATAAATACGGTGTATCCGAATTGGTAGGTTTGGATTCGATAACATCTCGATAATCCCCTTGAATGTGACTACCTAAACCGGCAGCAAGCATTGCTTTGAGTGAGGCAATAATCAAGCGACCTAAGTTAGCTAATTCATCGGGTGATTTCTCTAATGCCGGTAGTAATACAACTAAAATACGTCGATTTAATACCACGTCATTAAAGTCAACTTCAGCGAGATTGGTACGCATAATATGTGAGTAAACATCGGCAAGTGAACCAAATATACGGGTTAACTGCATGGTAATATAACCATGTTGCTCAAAGGTTTTATCGGATTGCTTACCTTTATTTTTACGCTGATACCCCGGTAGCGTAGCAAGGTAGTTATACATAGGATCTGTAACAGAATGCGGTAAAGCTGGAATTTTAACCGTATTATCATACTGATCAATCGCATTACCATCTAATAAGTTTTCGACAACATCCAAAACAAAATATTTTCTAATTAAGCTTGCATCGAGTAACAATAAACCTTGATCACGCAGATAAACCAGCACGCGCATCAGCGCTTCAACAAAGGAAATTGCACGACCTTTCCACATATCACCATCACTGCTACCACCTTGGCCTGAGCTTCCCATCATACTTGTGACAAGTTGGGCTAACATGCTAGATGAGCCTACAGCAAACGGATTTAGTGTATTTGAAATTGCTTTCTTTTGCGGGCCAATAATATCAGATGCGCCGGTCATATAGTTAACAACTAATAAGTCATCTTCTCTGCCTAAGCTTCGTGTCATTGAGA
The DNA here is from genome assembly GCA_021713295.1 of Thiotrichales bacterium 19S3-11. GTDB lineage: Bacteria > Pseudomonadota > Gammaproteobacteria > Francisellales > Francisellaceae > M0027. The sequence continues at coordinate 86,192 of JAKJJU010000002.1, read as the reverse complement.
ATACTTTTGCATAGAGCGAGTTATCACCTTTACCATCGACATAGATAAAACCACTGCCTTGGGCTAACGCATTATACGAGATTGAGATTAGGGCTTCTGTTTTACCGGAACCAGTTGATCCAAAGATTAAACAGTGCGTACGCATATCTGAGTTGTTAAACCAAAGTTGATGATCACTATTAAATTCATTACCAAAAAAATATAAGCCACTTGCTTCACCTGGGTCATTACTACCAGGTACCGGATTATTTTTATCTTTAAAGCGAGTTCCTAATGGTAATTTAAATGGTAACGATGGCATATCCCAATAGGAATACCAAAATAAAAATACGATAATGACAAAGATTAAGTCGCTGGCAATTGATATAGTGGGGACTAGCATTAATAAGGCTAGTACAACAATTGTAATAGGGCCCCAAATACGATCAAGAATAAAATCACTGACACGCGTCATCATAGGGCGCGTATCACGTACACTAAACGCTGGTTTTGACTCTTGTGTTTTGGTTAAGCCTCGAAATGATTTTCTTTTCATAAACGTTTAATCCGTTGTTTAGCACGTCCTGTAAAAAAACCGCGTGATAATCTTATAAAAACAGTTAATGGAATGCGAAAGCGCTCCAGTATACTTAAAAAGACAATAAATGCAATTGCTAGAGTGAGCGTCCAAACACGAAAATGTACTAAAGTAGCAAAAATAGGGATTGCTGCACGTGCATCAATCCAGAATAATCTAGGTTTTCTGCCAGAGTCTCTCCAGTGTGCGCCTGTATCTCTAATCATAGTTCATTCACCTTAGGATTTTATACCTATTTAATCATTACTGAAACCGTTCTAAAATGGCTTCATCAACTTTACCAGTTTCATATAATAAACGAGCTTGAGTTTGAATGTCAGTACCATTTTCTTTCAGTAGTTGGTTAACGGTCGAATAGATACCTTCAATTGAGCTATCAAGCATTTGTTTTTTCACCTCATTCGTAAAAACAAGGTATTCTCTGACAGGTAGTCGTTTGCCATCTTTAGCGATAACCAATGCCTGCCAAATAATCACTCGAGTTGATTGTACAAGGTCATAGTATCTAGAATCTCTTTCCATATGGGGGAAAAGTGTCACCATTCGCCTAAAGGTATCAGCAACGCCATTACTATGAACAGTTGTATAAACAGGGTGTCCTGTTAGCGAGGCTTCCATTACCGATGAAATTGTTTCAAAGTCTCTTGCTTCACCAACTAAAATTAGACCTGGTTTTCGACGTAGTGCATTTCTAACACCGGATGCAAAACTAGGTAAATAACGTGGGATTTCAGTTTGGCTAACGATTGCATTTTCACCATAGATTTCATCATAAACATACTCAATTGGCGATTCATAGGTTAGCACTTTTAAATGGCTTTCTGGTTTCTCAATTAGGTTTCTAATCAGTGATGACATTAAGGTACTTTTACCAGAGCCTGTTGCGCCGCTAACAATAAATAGTCCTTGGGGAATATCTAACGAATCGATAAGTGCTTCAGGTAAGTTCATCGTCTCTAGTTTAGGTGGTTTATCTGGAATCGTTCTTAAGGTAATTTGTATGCCTTTATGACCATGAACTTGACAAGCGGTCATATTAACACGGTAGCGTTGTTTATAATTTTTAACTCGATCACGTGTTTCATAGCTTGCATCAACATCGGTACCACTAAATACTTTTGAAACGGCATTTGCACCATAGATATGGTTTGCAATATCACTAACTTCCTGTTGGGTTAAGTCTCGTTTGGTGGTGCGATAGAGTTTGCCATGGCATTCAGCCATAACGGCATGATTGCTTTGAATGGTAATATCAGATGCATGATTACTACAGCAGTGAATCAAAAGATCATCAAGCGTTGGCGCTGTAAAATAAACTGGCTCATTTGGCATATGTAGTGTTTGCATTGATACAACCTTTAATAGTTGTTGTTATTTACGCGTTATATTATCAATTTTTAAATTACTTTTTTATTTATTTTTGGCTGTTTTATCATTTTGTTTCGTTATTGATGCTTGCTTTTTAGTAACTTTAATGTCATTAACGACGATTGGTGTCCACAACTTACTGTCAGTTTGAAGTTGAGGTTTGTCCGTTAATGTCCAGCTTTGATCATCAATTACCATTTGATTACCGTTACCAGTAATTCCTCTAAGGTCTTTTATGACATACGGTGGGTTAACCATACGTTTTGCAAGTAAGTTGCGATAAAGTAACATGCCCGTATAGTCACGAGTAATTTCATTGACTTTAATTTTATAAATGGCTTCAGCCTGTTGAATTCCCATATTCCAAGCTTTTTGAATAGTTCTATCCCATACTTTTTTTTCATTATTATTTTCTGGCATTAAAACACGATTAGGTAATTCAGGCGTTTTGTAATTCATCCACAAATAGTCGCGCCACGTTGGGGCGACAGAAACAAGCCTTGCTTGCTTGACAATGCGGTAGTTTTTTCCGCCTAAGCGAATTTTATCACCATTGGGCCCCATATTAATTAAGTTATCACTTTGTACGATTACAGGTGGCATAACATGATTTTTAAGCATTAATGCATTGAAATTGTACATTTGATTTAAAGTCTGAGCCATGGATTCTAATTTTTTATCAATAATTTTTGCACTCCAAGCAAGTGCCGATTGAGTACCAAGCTCAAGGGCAGCTTGTTGAATCGCTTTCATACGAATATTTTCATCAGCCTTTTGTTCTTCTTTTTGATAGTAGGCCTGATTAGGTAGATTGGTTAAATCTTCTAAATTATAGTTATCAGCTGACAGCATTATTTACATACCTCAAGCTAATAATTTTATTTTCAGGATCAATATAAAGTTGTGCCTGACTTTTCGATTGAATATCGATATTTCTTAAAATACTTAAGGCAGATGCTTTTTCATTTTGATTAGAGCTGCCTAAGTTAACAATGACAGGAAACGGAGGTTTCTTGCCATAGACTTGAAGTTTATAACCAATTAGATCGGTAATTTGTTTAAGTAATGGTTCGATCGGGCCATACCAACTCACAGATAGCTCTTTATTTTCAAGCTCAGGTGCATTGACATTTTCTAATGGTAATTCACCTGAACCAAAACGGGCTTTCTCTACACCATTAAGTGTATTAATAGAGTCTTGAATTTGCTGAGCAGATAAATAAATATTATTTAGGACAACAGTATTAAGATGCTGTTGTTGCCCATACTCGAGGCTATTAATATCACTCGGGTTTGAAGCACAGCCGTAAAGTAAAGGTGTCATCATTCCAAGTGTAATCAATGTTTTTTTCATAAGTTGTGCCCGATACCTTAGTTCTTAAAATAATTCTATCGTTTCATATACAAAAAAGCTATAGCCGCTAGTTTACATTCTAGGCTAGGCTATAGCTTTTCTGCAAGTACTTAAGTTTAAAAATTAGATAAACTTAAAGCTTCGCTATTTATTAGCTAGTACTTGCTTGAGTTAACGTAGATGTATCAACAGAGAATGCGTTTGTATCTGTACCAGCACCGGTTAGTACTGTACCTTGAACCATCTGAACAACTGCTACGATACCAGTTAATAATACACCGATGATGATGTGGCCAGAACCATTTTTGATATGTTCGCCCTGAGCACCTTGAGATGTATGGTATTTTCTGTAGGACATAAGGCCAGAGAAAATAAGTACTAGACCAATCACAATTGCTGCATACATAATGAACGTTTGGAACTGTTGGAATACAAGTAATAATTGACCAGCCCAGTTTGCAAAGTTACCTGTTGAATACGCAGTTGTATCAGCAAGCGCTGCAGTTGATAAACCAGCCATTAAGCCAAGACCTAGTAGTGATTTAGCGATTAGTTGTTTTTTCATTTGACACTCCTTAAGTGTTTATTGCTTGTTGTTGTTTGATTTAAAAACGTTTTACATAAATTTGTTTAATTCTATCAGCCTGTGCCTGTTGCGGTTGTCCAGATTCCAAAGAACCCTAATAATGTTTGTGCATTTAGCGCACAGGTGCCTGCTAATAAGTAGGTAACGCTAGAAGTTAAATCTGAGTTACCCTGACCTTCTCCTAGTTTAATGAGTGCCACCATTCCTCTAACTAAGGCAATGACGCCAACTATAATTAAACAAGAGTAAGTTAAATATTGTAACGCTATATTCGTATTATTAAGAATATCAGGATTATTATAGTAGGGAGCTAACGGATTTGGATCCATATACGTTTGGAAAAACGTTGCACTTAACATCTGGAAAAAGCCCGTGTACGATACAAGTGCTGCGCCTGAACCAAGGTAAAATGTTGTCGCTAATGGTGAATGGTATCTAAACATTTGCTGTTGTTTACCATGCTTAGTTAAGCGATAACAACCTACCATAATTAATATAAATCCAACAATGGTCCCAAACGACATAACAATGGTATACAGACCCCAATCTGGGTTGCCAATATTACAAATCACGTAATTGGCATAAACGTTAAAGCTGGCACCATCAGGCGGTACAGCACACCCCTGTATCGTTGGTGTAGGACCGATATTCATTATTGCTTGCCCCTATAATAATTTAGTAATTTTTGACCGTTTATATTTTTCTTAATTATTCAATCAAAATATTGCTTAAGGCTGATAGTACCGTTAATGGCGTTTACTTTGCAACAAATAGAAATTCTTTTTTGTAATACAAAGTGTTTTTTATTTAATTTAATTAGTTGAAGTATAAGTCAAAATTCGTGTAATATTTGATGCTGAATTATTGCAACATATATTTGATTATATTTCACTGAATCCTTGACGTACAGGCTATTTTCTATAATAATGAGCGCCTGTCAAGTGCTAATTAAATATCATTATTATTAGCAGCGGTTAAGAAAAAGGATTACTATTGCTCAAGTGTTTGCTATAGTAATTAAAAAATTAAGATGTTATAGATACTTGGGTGTGTGATAATGCTAGAAGTAGGTGATAATGTTCAGCTTGTGATTTTAGACGCCAGAAAAGATCGCACGGATAATCTTAAGGAAATACTAAGCGGTAGCTACAAAAAAATTACCGTAGCTGATAATACGGTTGATCTATTTAATAAGTCCGTTATATCCAAAGAATTTTCACTTTTTTTAATCAGTGCCGATTTACCGGATCAGCGTGGGGTTGATGTTTGTAAAAAGCTAAAGCAAATTAAACCATATTACCCAGTGATTCTTTATTCTGATATTCACAGTGAAGTGGTTGAATGTTTAAGCTTTAAGGCAGGTGTTGATGATTATTTAGATGTGCGTTGTTCCTCTGCTGTATTATTAGCAAGGGTAGCGGCGCGTCTTCGCGAGTATATGCGCCTAGAAAGTGCTTATCAACAGTATTTGTCGCAACGACAAGTGACGTATCGCTTTTATTTATGGAGTTTTGCTTCAAACTCAGGTCAATTACGCTATGGTGATCAAAGTATTTCGCTAACTAAAAATGAAATCCGCTTACTTAATTTATTTGTTAAACGTGACTCAGAAGTTCTATCAAGAGAAGTGATTGGAGAAAATTTGGGTTTTAAAGATGATGCAGCAGGTTTAAGGGCGGTGGATGTTGCTGTTTCTCGTTTGCGCAAAAAGCTTGAATCAACTGATCAAGTCAATCATATTAAATCAGTTCGTAATAAAGGTTATTTATTCGTCACGCCAGTTAAAAAAATCTATTAGAATATTTCTATAGTATCGTAAGGTATCATTTTTGATATTGATTAAAATTACGTATATGCTAATATGCCTTATTAATTTAATATAATTACACATTATTAAATAGATACGATGTTTAGCTTGTGATTATTTTTGATCACTTTTATCTATCATTTTGTAATATTACTTTTTTTTTTGAAAATTAATTCTATCTAGTTCAATTAGTTATTTTTAAAAGTTGTTGATACAAAAGTGACCGTGTCACAGATGTGATTATATTTTATAATGGTAAGTCACTTGCATGATTAAACTGTGAGTGATTGCGTGGGTTGTGTCGATTAGAAACCCAAAATATTTTAAGTAAATTATTTTGTTATTAGGGGGGTGTAACAGCTTTGAAATGATAGTGTAAATAGGGGCGCGAGTATGGCTAATACATTAAGTGATATTGATATTAGTAATTTTAAAGATGCTGAGGATAAATGGCGCTCTTTAGATCAACTTTACATTAATCAAACTGGTAGTATTCGAAATGAAACTGCTGTGTTTGAGTTTGTGAAGATTGAAAACGCAGTTCGCGGTAGGCTTGAAGACCCTTCCAATAATACGGCAGTTAATGCATTAGGTGACGGTATTAAAGAAAAAGGAGGGCCAATTCGCAAGGCACAGGATCTTATATACGAGAAACTTCAGGATAAATTAGATAATGTAGATTCAGATGGGGTGGCACTGAAAGATGTTCCTTGGGTTAAAGCATTTTTGGAGCAATATCAAGCAAAAGTAGCGCAAGAGCGTACACAGGAAGTTGTATCAGGGCGTGCGGCTAATTTTAAGGATGAATTAAAAGATAAAATTTGCTTTTCAGCGGATGGTAAAGAAGTTCGAATAGGGCCAGCTGATCCACCTAATTTTATAGCATTAGCGGGTTTAGAGGATGATGGTAAGAATCTTTTCGATAAAATAAATGAAGAGCCAGATGCGACTCGTAAAAAAGCAATGCTTGAAACCATGAATACTTTGTTAATGGGTACAGCCTGTGATCAAGAGTGGCAAAAAAAGTTTGTGGGGTCCTACAGAAATGAAGTGACTAAAAGTAGTCAACAAGCTTTACTAAGTGTTTCTAACTTTTCTGATTTAAAAGGCAAGCTTCATTTTACTCGAGATGGTAATCATTTATATTTTGGAGCTACTCCACCAAAAGGTTTTGATAAGAAAACAAGCTTTCTTGATATAGATGGTATGGATATTCATAATGTGGATGATGGCTATCAGTTATACTTTCATCTAAATGCTGAACAGCGCAAGACGTTATTAAACTGTATCGGGAGTAATCCTAGTCAAGAATGGCAAAAAGAGTTTGTCAATGCTAAAGCGATTGATTTAGATGAGATTCAAAACCTAAAAATCTATTATGATCCTGCGAAACCAGAAAATTTCCAATTTGGTGATCATCCAACTAAGCCGCAAAATTTTAAACAATTAAACTTGACAGGTTTAGGTAGTGATGCTGAAGCTGCGAGGAAGTTGCATATTATATTGGATGCGATGGGCTATAGAGATCGTTTATGTGATGTTATTGAAGGGATTGATGAAAGGAAACGACAACCTTGGCATAATCATTTTTTACAATACCATAAGGATTATCAAAAATCTGTAAGTGTTGATGAGAAACATATTAAAGATCAGTTTAAAGATGGCTTTTCTAATTCAGCTGAAGTGATCAGAGATCTAAGGAGTAGCTCAGATCATTGTTCAACAAATTTATTAACTAGTACCAAAACAGCAAGTATTGTTGCATACAAATTAGATGGCGGTAAAAAAACGGCTACTACTGGAAATGATGCTGACTTCTATCGTGTTAAGGGAAAAGGATTTGATTATAATGTTGAAAAAGGTAAAGTATCAAGCAATATTCGAGAGAATACGCCATTAGGAGCAAAGTTAATTGCTGAGTCTTTGTTAAAACAATTTGATGATACAACGGATCCTGCAGATAGGAAAGTATACGTTGCTGCAACAACAGAAAAAGATTGTAAAATGATGATTAAGGCGTTTAAAGATGCTGGACTTAACTTTGATCAGATACAGTTTGCTTATGAAGGTGATGTACAAAGTAAATCCGAAGCCTATCAAACGTTTATGAAAGCAAAGTATGATACGTTCAATATTCCTGAAAGTGAGCGTGAAAACTATTCATCTACAGCACCTGTAACGGTTGCAACAACAGCGATTAGAAGAGATCCTATGATGAGCTTCTTTGATCAAAGAAGTTCGCTTGCTCAGCAGCTTGAATCAGAAGGCTTAAAGACGGTATCTCAGTCTGCATAAGTTGATATTAATTAAATTATTATTAATTGATAGGGTGTTTTGTACTATTATTTTTTTCTCTGAAATTTAATTGCTCTAATAGCATATAGTTATTTCATAAAAATTCTAATTCAAAAAAATACTAGCATTAAGGCGAATTTTTAGTATACAATGATCTAGTTAGAATATAACCAATTTATGGTTTTTGTATTGTTATAAGCAGATTATAACAATTTTTTCAAATTTAGGGGAGGGGTGATAATGGGTTCTGTTAAATTTATTGGCGACGATGGAAAAGAGCTGGGTGCTGATATAACTAAAAAAGAAGAATTTATAAAAGACAATGAAGATCTGTTTGTGCGTAAGTCAAATGATGATTGGGAGATTGTCAAGCCATCAGGAATGAATAATAAAGGGGCAAATGTAGCTTTATCTGACTTATTGAGCTTTAATGATGAGACCAAAAAATTTAATCATCAAGATCAAAAATATAAAGACTTTTATACAGCACTTAATACAGCATTATTTCCCTGCACAGGCATCACCAATAAAGCTGCGGTTAGAAACTTTTTAAGTAATTATTTAGAAGCTGAAACACAAGAACAAAAAGAAGATAAAGGAAAAAATAACAATAACGATAACGAAAACGAAAACGAAAACGATAACGAAAACGAAAACGAAAACGAAAACGAAAACGAAAACGAAAACGAAAACGAAAAAGAACAAGAACAAGAACAAGAACAAGAACAAAAAGAAGAACAAAAAGAACACGAAAACGAGAACGAAAACGAGAACGAAAACGAAAACGAGAACGAAAACGAAAACGAAAACGAAAACGAAAAAGAACAAGAACAAGAACAAGAACAAGAACAAAAAGAAGAACAAAAAGAAGAACAAAAACAAGAACAAAAACAAGAACAAAAACAAGAACAAAAAGAAGAACAAAAACAAGAACAAAAAGAAGAACAAAAAGAAGAACAAAAAGAACACGAAAACGAGAACGAAAACGAGAACGAAAACGAGAACGAAAACGAGAACGAAAACGAAAACGAAAACGAAAACGAAAACGAGAACGAAAACGAGAACGAAAACGAAAACGAAAACGAAAACGAAAACGAAAACGAAAAAGAACAAGAACAAGAACAAAAAGAAGAACAAAAAGAAGAACAAAAAGAAGAACAAAAAGAAGAACAAAAACAAGAACAAAAACAAGAACAAAAACAAGAACAAAAACAAGAACAAAAACAAGAACAAAAACAAGAACAAAAACAAGAACAAACAGTAGAAGAACAACATAAAGAAGAAGCAAAAGAAGAAGACGAAAACGAAGACGAAAACAAAAACGAATACGAATACGAATACGAATACGAATACGAATACGAATACGAACAAGCACAAGCACAAGAACAAAAACAAGAACAAAAACAAGAACAAACAGTAGAAGAACAACATAAAGAAGAAGCAAAAGAAGAAGACGAAGACGAAAACGAAGACGAAAACAAAAACGAAGACGAATACGAATACGAATACGAATACGAACAAGAACAAGCACAAGCACAAGAACAAGAACAAGAACAAGAACAAGCACAAGCACAAGCACAAGCACAAGCACAAACACAAACTACCAGTGCATCAAGTTCGACTCCAACGACTCCGAATACGAATACGACTTCGAATACGAATACGACTTCGAATACGAATACGACTTCGAATACGAATACGACTTCGAATACGACGACTTCGCCTCAGACTCAGCAGCAGCAACAGAATCAACAGCAGAACCCGAGCCCGAGCCTGAGTGGTCAAGGTCAAGGTCAAGGCGGCGGAAATAGCGGCCAGCAGAACACTAATATCATATTAATCACAGATGATATAAATCAGGTATATTATGGTCATCCAGATCATCCTGGTAAAACAATACTTACGCACTCAGGGGCTATACCTAAACCTAATCACCCAGGCTTTAAAAAATTTGACTTAAATGAAAGTGACTATCAAGGTAAATCATTAGATGACCAAATTGCAATACTCTATAAACAGCTTAATCATGATGCAAGAATGAACCTTTATAATTGGATAAAATTTGATACTCCTAATAAAGCTAACTTTCAGTGGGAAAATGAGTATATAGACTTTTATGAAGGAATAAATCAAGAAGTCTCCACAGAAACTGCCATTAGTTTTGCTGAAAATGGGGGTGCGTCAACAAAAGATATGCAGAAACTTAATAAAGCTGATATTGAAAGTTTATTATCACAGAATAGCAGATTTAATGTAAATGCATATGATGAGAAGGGTAGCTTTTTACAAAATACTAAGGATACTAACGTAGCATCTGCAATTGTTGTCGATAAGACGAACAGAACAACTAAGTTTCGAGTTGATGCTTCAGGAGTTGCTGATTTATCTGGAGAAACGCTAACAGGTAAGAGAGCAGAGACAATGATTCATTTAGCTGAGCAGGTTCTTACAGGAAATTCAAAAGGCCTTGATAAAGCAGCTAGAAACGATCAACGGCTTTTCGTTCATGTTGATCCAACGGATACAAATGGCTATCAAACGTTATTCACAGAACTTAAGAAGCAAGGTTATGATATTAACAATGTCGAATACAAATACCATGCTGAAGTTGCTATGGGGGAGGATCAAAACGGTATTGCAAAGAGCCCCCATTATCGAAAATTTTTAGAAGCAAAAGAGAAATTCTTGTCGTCGCAGTTGAATCAACCGACAGCGAGCTCGACAGTGGTGAGTACTAGCCAGTCTACTAGCATGCCTGGGCAGCCTCCAAGGCCATTTTTAGCTCGCTATGATGCTCAAAAGGTCAGTCAGCAGATGCCTGGGAAGGAGTTTTGATAGTGTAACTTTATTTAAGTGGCATACACTAACAGTTAAGCTAGTCAATCACCCTGTTCAAATTGAAATATTTTGTTTTATTTTATCTGATTATTTGTGTTATACTGCGTGCTTATTATAAGTAAGCAATGGTTAACCAATACTAAAAATAGATGTGATTTTAGGCTAAATAAGGCCTTATATTTTGTATCATTTTGTAATATTACTTTTTTTTTTGAAAATTAACTTGGTATAGATCAAAAAGTTAAATGCAAAAGTCGATGATACAAAAGGGGTCGTGATTGAGATGTTATTCTATTTTATAATGGTTCGAAAGGTTTAATGTATTTACCTAGAGGGTTGTAAAAAATAGTTATTTTGGGTTGTAACAATTTTTTTAAAGAGTTTTTAGTAAATAGGGGCGTGTAAGAATGACAATAACGTTTGATCAAAATCAATTAACGGTAGGTACGCTAGAAGCTAGAATCAATCAAGTTTTAGCGTTAGGTCGTTCTATAGGGATCGCTTGGAAATAAGAATAATAAATAGATTTTAATTAAAATAGGTGGGAGCAGCAACAATGGCCTGGTTTAAACGCACAAGAGCAGCAGCAAAAGGAATGACTGACTTTGAGGGGATCAAACGTCAGCAGTCTTTTCTATACCGTATGGTAAAGACATTATTTAAAGTAGATAAAACGCAAGATCCTTGCGAGTTTGAAGACTTAGCTTCTCGCGGTATTACCGATGGTAAGTTACGTGATAACTTAGCGACGTTTACTTTTTTATATCGCTTCTTTGGCGTAATCGGCGTTGTCGTTTTGCTTTATACGATTTCATTAATTTATCGCGGCTATCAGTTAGGAGCAATTGTGGGTGGTGCTGCCACTTTAATGTTCTTAGCGCACGCGTTTAAATATCACTTCTGGGCATTCCAAATTAAAAGCAAAAAATTAGGCTGTACAGTTGGAGAGTGGTTTAACTCGTTATTAGGTAATAAGGGGACTAAACTATGAGTTCAACTATTTGGGGGACAGTGCCTGTTGCTGATCAATCACAGGATATTTTAAAAACAGTTTTTGGTGGTGATGTTACCACTTTGTTGACCGATGTTAACACAACATTATTTAGTGTTACCTTTAAGTACTTTAACACAGGCTTATTAGCCATTACTTTTGTACTTTATGCGTTTATTTTAATCATTGGTACGATCAATACAGCTAAAGATGGCCAGTTTTTAGGTAAAAACTGGAGTGGGCACTGGATTTCGTTAAGAGCAATTTTTGGAACAATTTTTGCGGTACCATTGCAAACAGGCTATTGTGTTGCTCAATATTTAATCTTTGCCATGGTTACTGCAGGTATTTCATTTGCTGATTATGTTTGGGCTGAGGTTGTTGGCAATGTAGTTGATGGTAATGTGCCACCGGTTGTAAGCTCTGAAGTCTCTAATAATATTAATACCTATCTTGCAACGTATATGATGAGTAATCTAACGCAAGACTTACTCACACAAGATATGTTTTATTCAGGTAATCCAGCCGCGTGTACAAAAACAAGTCAGCCAATTAATGTTAAAGTGCCTCAATATACAACGGTTGATGGCAAACAGCAATTAACCGGCTATAAAACAGTTTCTGAGCCATCTGATTTAGTGACATGTAATGTTAATTATTCAACACCAGCAACGAGTGGTTTTGTTAAAACGTATCAAGCACCATTAGCAGATGCAGTTGAAGTTGGTGGTAGTAGTAAGCCATTTTCTGATTATGCTTCAATTCTTGGTCAAGGTTTGACGTCATGGTCAAAAGTTGAAGGTGATCAGTACGTTCAGTTCCAGCTTAATACAACTGACTGGATTGGAACGTTTAAAGTCAATCAAATGTATGGCCAGCCAACAGATACAGACGTACAAAAAATCTTAAATGAGTATAATGCTGGTGGCAACTCAGGTTATTTATTTGTTAATTTGGTTGCCGATCCTAATGCGTTAAATAGCTATGGCGCTAATGCCATGTCAGGTACTTCTTCAGCAATTATCAATACCTTAGAAAAACAAACAGGGTCAATCACACAAGCTTGTGATTATACTGATAAGAATAACTTGTGTTATCAAGCTAAAAACTATGGTTGGTGGGATGCTGATCAGCTTTATTTGACCTTTGATAATGCATTAAGTCAAAACTTGCAGAACTTATATAATAATTTCCAGAAATTATCTTCTGCTGCGAGTAAAGTTGCTAACCAAACATCAATTCCAGTTGACTATAGTAAAATTAAGGTGCACTACCTAGAGAATTCAAATTCAATTTCTAGTTTGTTATCTTCTGACCCAGATGTGTCGTTTAAGCCTTTAACGGGTAGTCAATACGAGCATGTTGCAGAAATTACAGATCTTAAAACGTATGAACAAGATGGTAAGTTAAATAATACCGGCTCTTTTGCAACGTCAATGAGTGGTGTTAGAGCGTTATTTAACGAAATTATTAAAGCATCAAACAAATCAGATGATACTAAAACTCAGTTAACAGGTGAGGTTAATTCACTATTAACCGATGGAATGCAATATCAATATGCAAACTATGTTTATATCATTTATTCATTAACGAATTCTGTTTGGTCATCTTATACAGGTACGGGTAATGATAAAGCGACTGAGGCATCAACGTTAGTTGATACGATTATTCGTCCAGTATTAAATCTATTCTCATTCTTCTATGCTAATGGGGTAGATTTTGGTGCCAATAAGGATCCGATTGATACATCAAGTGTTACAGATCCAGCTCAGCAGTTATTAACGAAAATCTTTGATATGATGGGCACGAATACAAGTTCTTCAGAAGCCGGTGGCTTACTTGAGCAAATTTATAACATCGGTACGGTGCCTGATGGTGAAGAAAGCTTTGCAGCTCAGAACTTTAGTATGGTTCAAAACGTCCAAGCCGTGGGTATGGCGTTAATTGAAGGTACAATCAACAGCATGATTGGTATTTTCTCTCATGCAAAAGATGAGTTACAGCAAATTCAAAATTCTGCCAAGCAACAATTTGGTGAAGCGGAAGATAATGCAAAAGGCTACGCGGTTGCGAATGCCTTTACCTTAGGTTTATTTGGTAGCACATTCTCAGCACAGACTAACCTTGAGTTTGCTAAGGCGATGTTTGATGTGACCATGCAATTAGCAACATTCTCATTAAGCTTGATGTGGTTGCCATTAATTATCTTCGTACTAAGTAGTATCTTTAGTATTGGTATTTCTTTCTCATTGGTTATACCGTTAACACCGTATATCTTATTCTGGGCAGGAAAGACTGCGTGGTTGTTACTTGTTATCGAAGCAATGGCTGCAGCTCCATTTGTTTCACTTGGTTTGGTTTATCCAGAAGGTCATGAAGTCTTCGGTAAAGCAGAGCCTGGTATTCAGATTTGTATGAACTTAGTCTTACGTCCTGTGTTTATGATTTTAGGTATGATTTTTGGTATTGGTTTAACTTATGTTGTCATCCAATATTCAGCAGCAGGTTTCCATGCCATTACCGATTCATTACTGAACTTAATGCCGGCATCCGATGGTACTGATGCAGCAAGCTATGCAAGAGGCACATTTTCGTGTATGATAATATTTATGTATGCAACATTTTTATCGATGGCATTTATGAAGTGTTTCTCACTGATCTATGTTATCCCAGATAAAGTATTGCAGTGGATCGGAAATACGCGTGGTGATCGTGCAGGTGAAGCTGAGATTCAAGAATTCAAAGGCGCTGCACAATCCTACGGGCAAGGTGCTGCTCAAGCCGGTGGACAAACTATGTCACAAGGTATTGAAGCTGAGAAATCGTATACATCTTCCTATGCACAAGGTCAGAAAGATGTATCTCAGTCAACAGCGCAGCGTAACATGGCGATTTCAAATGATTCAGCGGGTGTTGCAAAGCAGGCTGGTGAAGCCGCATTAATGATGTAAATAAAGGTTTCTAGGTATTGAGGGGTTTTAAAAAATAATGGGTTGTAGGAGGTAACGATGGCGGGATTAACAAAAGAAGAGGCAAAGAAGTTTATAGAATATTCGGAGAAAGTTCGTTCTGATGTGGGCTTAAGCGAAGCGGAAGGTAAAGAATATTATGATCTGATTACTCAAGGTCTTTTTAAAGGTGATAAGGGTAAAATTGCTGTATTTGATCAATTTAAAAATAACCCAAATGACCCAGAACTTCGAAGAGAAGTTAATTCGCTGCTTAAAGAGTCACTTCAGGAAGCTGCAAAACACGATCAACAACTTAATCTTGCTATAGCTAAATTAGGGCTTCCTGGGCTTATTGGTGCGTTGATAAAGCATTTTGTTTTTGATAAGCCAGCACAGAAGAATGCCTCAGAAGGTGTTAGTATTTTGATGGGTGGAGTGCCAACGCCCTTCCTCCAAGAAGCTTCATTGAGACAGCAACCTGGTAATGCTCCAAATCGACCAGCTAATAGTGACTTTAGTGCACTTAGACCATCAGGGCCATAAGTGTAATTAGTTAACGTGCTTTAATACGCATTTTCTGATCTTAATTAAGAGCATATTGCTTGAGAATTAAATTTAACTAAACTTAATTTAAACGATTTAAATTAAGTTTAGATAGTATGCATAACCTCCTACGAAGAAAACGCTTTTTACCCTTATTTATCGTGCAGTTTTTACAGGCTGTAAATGATAATCTAGTTCGATATGCCTTTATTGTTTTATTAACCTTTACAACAAGCTATCAATCCTCAAAAATTACAGCACTTAACTCCATTGCAATTGCGTTATTTATCTTTCCTTACTTTATATTATCAGCGCTAGCTGGAGAGTTAGCAGATAAGTGTAATAAAGCCATAATCATTCGTTGGGTTAAGTGCGTTGAAATTTTAGTGATGGTTTTAGTGGCCATCGGCTTTTATTTGGTTAATATTCCGTTGTTATTGTTTAGTATTTTTCTCTTAGGTGTTCACTCAACAATTTTTGGGCCAATCAAATACGCTATTTTACCACAACATTTACAAAAGCATGAGCTTGTTGCTGGAAATGCATTGATTGAAAGTGGCACATTTTTTGCCGTTTTAATTGGTATTTTATTGGGCAGTCAGCTTTATCCATTGGCTTTTGGCAGAGAAATTGTTGTTATTTTAGGCTTTAGCTTAGCAATCACTGGATTGTTTGTTTCATTTTATGTGCCACAGGCGAAAGCAATGGCCAATCAACGTCCGATTCAGTTTAATATTATTCATTTAACGATTGATATTATTTATCAAGCCTATAAAAATAAAGCCGTATTTATAGCGATTTTGGGGATTTCATGGTTTTGGTTTGTTGCGGGTTGTTACATGAGCTTATTTCCAGAATACGTAAAAAGTGTGTTGTTTGCTTCGCATCATGTTTTTAATTATTTTATTATCTTATTTTCTATTGGTATTGCCATTGGCACTTTAATTACAAGTCGGCTACAAAAAGGTGAAATTCATGCGCGCTATGTACCATTTGCATTGATATTAATGTCTGTATCAATGTTCTTGTTTTTTTGTGTCAATTTATTTTTAGAGCCAGTGAGTCAATTGATGAGCGTAGAACTTGGTCTGTTGGATTATTTTCACTATCCAATTTTTTGGTTTATTAGTTTAATGATCTTACTGATTGCTGTATTTGGTGGTATCTATACTGTGCCACTTTATGCGATGGTACAACATTTATCGGATCAAAAAATGTGTGCGCGAATGGTTGCGGCAAATAATATGATTAATGCGTTTTTCTTGGTGGTTATGTCCGTATTTATATCGCTGTGGGTGCATGTGTTAACGTTTTCAATCATTAGCTCATTTTTAGCATTAGCGGTGATAAATTTGTTGGTTGTTTTGTTGTTGGTTTTATTTAAAATTAAAAGAGGTTAGCTATAGTTAAATTACTTTCTATTTTCGAACTCAGGTTAAAATATAATTACATGATATTTTACTAAATCTATTTGCATTTGTGGAAAAATTTCGATATACTATAGATATGAATACATTACAACGCAATAAACTTTACTCACATATGCAGGCAGGATCTGTTTACCGAAGAGAGGACTTACTATCCTACTCAAGTGACTTAGATAGAGATCTCAAGACATTAGTAAAGGAAAAAAAACTTAAAAAACCAGCAACTGGGTTATATTACAAACCTAGGAAATCTCGTTTTGGACTACTACCACCAACAGATGATGCTCTAGTAAAAAGCTTTCTTCATAAACCTTTCCTTATGTATTCATGGAATGACTATAACAAACTAGGGTTAGGGCTAACACAACTTTATAATAAAGTAGTTGTCTATAACAGTGAACGTTATGACGATATAAAGCTAGGTAGTCGTGTTTTTTCTTTTAAACGGCCGAATAATGGTTTTCCTACCAAAATGACCAAAGAGTTTTTATTGGTAGACTTATTAAACAATATGAAATATTTAACAGAAGACTTAAGTCAATTGAAGGAAAGGGTAGCGAGAAATCTCAATCAATTTGATAAAGGCAAATTGAAGTTGTTATCTAAAAAGTATGGTAAAGTTGCTACCAGAAAATATTTACAGAGTCTTCTTGGAAGTTAATATGTTTTTACACGAGCTACCTGATGCTCAGGACCTGTTTCTAGCAATTTCCGACGAAATGAGTATTAGCCCAAGTATTATAGAAAAAGATTATTGGGTAATGCATGCTTTATGGGGATTACAGCAGAAGCATAACTTTGAATTAAAAGGTGGAACATCTTTATCAAAAGGATTTAGCCTTATAAATCGCTTTTCTGAGGATATTGACGTGCAAGTCTATCCAAATCCAGAATTAAACTTAAAGACTGGCAGAAATCATGATAAAAAAAATCATATTATCGCTAGAAGTAATTTTTTTGATGATATTTCCAACAACCTTTCAATACCTGGTTTGTCTTTTACTCGTGATTATGAATTTGATGATGGAAAAATGAGAAGCGCTGGTATTAGAGGGCTGTATCATTCTTATTATGAATCATTGCCAGCTTTAAAAGAAGGTATTTTGTTTGAAATAGGGTTTGATAAGACAACACCATTTGAAGAAAAAAACATTAGTTCTTGGGCGTATGATAAGGTAATAGAACTAGATATCAATGTATTTGATAACCGAGCATTAAAAGTAAAATGTTATCGTCCTGAATATACTTTTGTTGAAAAACTTCAAACCATTTCGACTAAATATCGTAGGAATAAAACAGAGAAAATATCTTCCCCTGTTAATTTTATTCGACACTACTATGATGTTTACATGCTATTACAAGATAAGAGAATATTAGACTTTATTAAAACAGAAACTTATAAAGCATATAAACATGAAAAATTTGGTCAAAATGATGAATTGGATTTAACTAAAAACCCTGCCTTTTTGCTATCTGAACAAGGAGAAATGGATACATTTAGTAAATTTTATGATCAAAAATCTGAAATTTATTTTAACAAGCCTCCAAAATTCAGTGATATTTTGAGCCTTATAAAACAATTAAATGCGCAATTATAAAAATTTAACATTCCGTTTAGGCCCAATGTGTACGTAGAGATGATGTCCGGACAACATTAATTCTCACCTGAATAATAGAGTTGTCATTTGTGTACAAAAAGATCAAATTTCACCGATTTTAGCTCATTCAACTTCGCTTGTTATTCATTAATAATCATTTGAGTATGGTTTTCCATAGTCACTCATTGTTAGATAATGCTTTTTTTCATCCCGCCTTAAAAGCGCGTTCCATTGAGTCAATGATCATTGATATAAAGGCTTCTCTTTCTTCTTGTGATTGAAACTTATAGCTGTGCATAAATGGTGCAAATATAGCGGAGTTAATGGTTAATAGAATGTATTTTGGTGGGTACTTTTTTGTTACTTGTCCATCTTGTTGAAATTTATGAATAATATTTTCCAAATTTTGCCAAATACTATTATGACTATAACTACGAATCCCAATGAGTTCATCATTATCCTCTAAGCGTTGCCAGTCAATGAGTCTAAGTATCTCTGGATGGCTAAAATAAACGTCAAATCGAAGGCGAATAAAATGATCTAAATAATCCTTAAAATAATCTAAATTAGCACATTCTGTTAATGATTTTACTAATTCGGGTGTAAATAAAGCTTCTTTAACTGCCTTCCAAAGTGAAATCTTATTTTCGTAATAATGATAGATTAGAGAGACTTGCACTTTAGCATCTTTAGCAATGTCACGTATTGAGGTGCCGTTAAATCCATTTTTGACAAAGAGTTTTTTAGCTGAAGTAATTATTTTTATTTGTGTTTGATTTTCAGGTGTTTTCATAAAGATAACAAGACCTTAAGTTTTAAGTTATTGCTAAGGATATATCAAAAGTAAAAAAAAATGAAGATATTTTATTGAACGAACGTTCAATTAGTGATACGATAATTGAACAGTCGTTCAAGTGCGATTGAATTAACCATAAAACAATAATAAAGCCGAGGGAAATTAAATGACCAATCACAATCAACAGCCAATCAGTTTGATGAAGATGACCGTATTATCAATTATGTTAGCTTGTACCTACTTTTTTGGTGCTTTAATGTATACACCGTCATTGCCTGCGATAACGGCTTATTTTGAGGCTGGCTCATCTTTAGCACGTATTACCATTTCTAGCTTTTTACTCGTTTTAGCCGTATCACAGTTATTCTATGGGCCCATCTCAGATAAATATGGTAGAAAACCAGTTGTAATATTTGGTGCTTTAATCTTTTTGATTGGTTCAGTAATCTGTTCAGTCTCACCTACGATTTATAGTTTAATTCTTGGCCGTGGCGTTCAAGGTCTTGGTGCTGGTGCTTTATTGATTTTAGCTAGAACAATTATTCAAGATTCCGTCTCAAAAGAGAAGTTTCTAATGATTATTGCTTGGATGAGTATCTTTTTTGCAATGGCGCCAGCATTATCGCCATTACTTGGCGGTGCGTTACAGCATGGCTTTGGTTGGCATGGTAATTTTATTTTCATGGCTATTTTTGCGGCTATTTTGGTGATTACTGTTATATTTCAAATGCCTGAAACAATTGATGATAAGAACGAACATGCACTACATATAAAACATTTGATTGTTAATTACTCAGAGATAATTCGTAACAAATTATTTTTAGTCTATATGATTGCTATTATTGTATCACTTGGCGGTAGTGTTATTTTTGATGCAATTGGTTCATTTGTATTGATTAATCGTTATGGATTTAGCGCATTTGAATTTGGTGTTATTTCAACGACATTATTAGGGCTAATTGTTATCAGTAGATTTATTTGTTCATTCCTATTAATGCGTTTTATGAAAACAGATGTAATTATTGTATTGGGATTAGCATTAATGTTTGTATCTTCGCTGGTATTATTAGCTTTAGTAGTAACAATGTCGGTTAGTTTTAGTGTCTTTATCATTATTATGGCTATTTTTTATTTGGGTGGTGGTTTTGTTTTACCAACAAGCGGTGCAAGTGCACTAAACTTATTTAGTAAGAATAAAGGTTCAGCAAGTGCGCTCTATGGTGCATTGCAGATGGGTGGCGTTTTCTTAATGAGTTTTATCGCGGCTCTGGTTCAACCGACATTAATGCATATGATGGTGATTTTGTTTGTATCATCCTTTGTTAGTTTTGTTGTTGGCTTTAAATATTTAATGCCTAAAAGTACAGCTGCAATTAACCCTGTGGTTGCAACAGAAGTTTAAATGTAAATTAAATATCTAATTTACCTATTTAAATGTTAATAATATTTTTTAAAAATTATTAATATGCTCTATTTGTAATAATACTTTTTATCAACTATGCTTTTAATTGAAATATAATGAGATTATCGTATGCGTAGTTGGTTGAATAAATCAGAAGTAATTTTTAAAAATATAGCGTCAACACTATATAATGAGTTTGCGTTATCTAAAGCTTCTGTAAATACAGCATTAGAGATTACTGATGATGCCATTCATAGCTTAAGTTTAAAGCAGCTTAGTAATGGATGTTATCAGCTAATTGATATCAATACACTCAAATTAGATCAACCGCTCTTTGACGGTGAGACAATTCGAGACTCTGAAAAGCTAGCATCAACTTTTTCAACGCTTGTTAAACATACTAAGTCCAAAGAGAATGCAATAGCGCTTGCTTTACCAGTTAATCGTATCTTTAGTCAGGTTATATCAGTTGATAAATCGCTAGAAGATGTTTTATTAGAAGAAAAAGTTCACCAGAGTATTGAAACTTATTTTTCTTACAAGCCAGATCAAATTTATTATGATTATCAGTTGGTTGATCCATTAGCAGAGAATCAAAAAGCATCGCTATTGTTTGTTGCAGCCCACAAAGACATTGTCAATCAATATCTACGTTTTGCAAAATTACTTAATTGTCAATTAACAACCCTTGATGTCTATCATTATGCTCTGTATCGCCTAGTTCAAAAAGCAATATGGGGTAATAAGCTAAAAACCAATGAAGCCATCGTATTAATCGATGCTAGAAAGCATGCAATCACAGTTACGTTGCTTATTGAAAACCAATTACCAACTTTTTGTGAAACAATGCCTATTACTAAAGATGAAGCATCCGAGATGCTTAATAAACAATTACCATGGTTAAAACGCACCCTAAATATGGCCTATGCGTCTCTAGATGCATCATTAACTAGACCGCTAATCTATTTATGTGGTGAGCTAGAAGAGCTGGAGAATATCAAAAATACATTATCTCTAGCATTAGAGATGGAAGTGCGTTTATTTAATCCATTTGACTATCTTTCTATTGAAATTGATCAAAAAATTACGATTAATAATCCATATCAATACCTTATTCCCTTATCTCTTGCATTGCGTAAGGAGTTATGATGATGGATTTACAAATTAACTTAATGCCATGGCGTAACATGCGCTATCAGAAGCTAAAAAAACAATTTTTTATCGCGATTGCCATTGCGCTCTTTTTAGCTATTGTAATTAATTTTATGATCATTTTGGTTTATAACTATCAGATCTCACAAGCAAACAAGCGTAATGCCTATTTAAAAGAAAAAGCCATATACTACAGTGCAATGGCAAAGTCTCAAGTGCATTTAGCCAAAGAGCAGCAAGAATTATTTGAGCGAATGCTAATTGTAAATCAGTTGCAAAATACTCGTTATTTAACGGTTTATCTATTTGATTTATTACCAAAAATATTACCTGATGGTGTCTATTTGACTGAAGTAAGCAAAGAAAATAATCACTTAAGCCTATACGGGATGACTGAATCAAATACATTAATTGCTGAGTTTATGCGCAATATTATTGCTTCTGGTTGGATGAAAAATCCAAAGCTGTATGAGATTAGCTCAGAAAATCATAATGCAATGAATGAAAATAACTATCGACGTTTTAGTATGACCATTGATCTAGCAACAAAACCAATACTAACGAAAGCGAATCAAGTAGCTACAGGGGAATAGATTTGATAGATAGATTAATGCAATTAAGCATAAGATTAGATAAAATCGTTAATCTAGGTCGTTATGTCCGCTTAGCGATTTATTTTATTGTTTTTGTAATTTGCATGGCTATTGGTTATGGATTATTCATTACTCATCGTATTGAACAATTACATTCAATAGAAAAACAACAGCAAATCTATAAAGAAAAAATAGCTCAAAAGCTCATTGTCTTAGCAAAGGCTAAGCAATATAAACAGCAAATTAATCAATTACAGCAGCGCTTTAATGTGATGTTAAAGAAATTACCGAATGACAATGAAGTTCCCTCATTAATAGAAGAAATGACAGAAGAAGCGTTTAGCGCTGGGTTGGAATTTCATTTAATCAAACCACTTGCTTTAGAAGATAAAGGGTTTTATAAAGCATTACCGATTGAAATTGTTGTTGAAGGGACTTATAACCAGATTGGTCGATTTGTTAATAGCATTGCTTCTATGTCACGCATTATTACGATTGAAGATTTTACACTAAAGCGTGCTAATGATAATCAACATCTCATTCTAGCGGTCAATGCCATGACTTATCAGTATGGAAATCAATTGCCTCAAGCAAAGAAAGAAGGGCAGGCTTATGATTAAATTGATTGGCTTAGTCTTTTTTATGATGACTTCATTATTGTTAGTGGCTTGTCAGAGTTCACATGAAGATATTGATCGTTATATTGACACTCAGCAACAAAAGGCCGAAAGACTAAAAATTTCAGCGGTGCCTGAATTAATTAACTATCAGTCGATCGTGTTTGTTAATGCAAAGAAAGACCCTTTTAAAATTCCTTTATCGGTTGATAGCAATAGTACAGATAACAGAAAAGATCAAAAATTTTTAACACCATTAGAAAAATATTCATTAGGTGATTTACGTCTTGTTGGTGTAATTAATCAGGGTGAGAAAAAATGGGCTTTAATTGAAATTAAAGCATCAAAGATGGTCTATCCAATTACAGTGGGAGACTATATTGGCAATCGCTTTGGACAGGTTGAGGCAATTGATGCCAAAAAAATAAGCATTATTGAAAAAATAAAATCAGCTTCTGGAAATTTTAAAGAAGAAAAGGCAGAACTTAAATTATAACGTGATGCTTTGGAGATAATTAATGCGAGTGATGAAAGTCATAGAAGTACAAACGTTTATATTCTACCTAATCGTGATGGGATTGTGCTTATTCGTATTGTCACCAGCTTGGGCAAATGGTGCTAAAAGTAATAATTTAATTGAGAGCATTCGCTATCAAAAACTACCGCCAGATACCTTTGTCTTTACTGTGGATTTACCAAAAGATCATGGTGAAATTGAGCTTAGCTACGATAAACGTGAGATTACTATTACAATAGCAAATACAGTGCTTGCTGATAAGTGGCAATATTTAATGAAAATATCGAATGATAATCTAATTAGCAGCATTCAAGGAAAGCAAAAAGATACGATAAGTCAATTTATATTAAATACAACAACAGCTGTGATGATTCGGCGAGAATTACAAGATAATGTATTAAAAATTGTGTTAACGCCATTGGATGTCAAAGATCAGAAAAATGCCAATTTGCTGTTTCAGCATAATGAAAAAATAACTTTAGATTTACAAGATATAACCGTACGAGCAGCATTACAGGTATTGGCTGATTTTGCGAAATTTAATTTAGTAACCAGTGATAATGTTACAGGCAATATTAGTCTGCAGCTTAAAAATATACCTTGGCAAGAGGTATTAGATATTATATTAATTGCTAAGAATTTAGGTAAGCGTAAAATTGGTAATACACTTTATGTTGCTCCTGCAACTGTGATTGCAGCGCAAGAGGAAGAGGCTTTAGCTGCATTAAATGCAACCCAAAAAGCGGAACCTCTTATTACGGAGTTTATTCGCTTAAATTATGCGGATGTACAAGAGTTGTATAAAGTGCTTACCACGCAGAAAAAAGATGTATTAAGTGCCCGTGGTAGCATTAGTGTTGATCCAAGGACAAATACATTGATTATTGAAGATATACAATCGTATATTGATAAAATAAATATACTTGTAAATGAGCTGGATATTCCAACGCAGCAGGTATTAATAGAAGCGCGTATTGTTGAAATTAGCCGTTCAGTGATTGACGAGTTAGGCATTAATTATACGGGTAGTGCTAATGTTAATATTGATGGTAAAGGAGGGACTGTAACAGGTAATGTTAATCCTAATTATGTTAAACCTACGCTACCGCCAATTGCAGGCTCTAGTACATTGGGATTAAGCTTTGCAAGGTTACCGGGTTCGATATCGCTTAATATGGAGCTATTAGCCTTAGAAAGTGAAGGTGAAGCTAAGCAAGTTTCTAATCCGCATCTTGTTGTTTCTGATAATGAAGAAGCCTATATCAGCCAAGGCCAGGAAATCCCTTATTTAGAATCAACGTCATCCGGTGCGGCATCACTAACATTTAAAGATGCTGTATTAGAATTAAGGGTAACACCACAGATTGCACCAAATGATTACTTGGTGATGACTATTTTAGTTAAAAAGGATCAAAAAACGACTGAATCAACAGCCGGTGGTGCGCCAATTTTAAGTAAGCGTGAAATTAAAACAAGATTATTAATGAAAAACCAAGAAACGATCGTATTAGGTGGGATTTATGAAAAAGAGATTGCGCATAAGGATTCAAAAGTGCCCTTACTAGGAGACTTGCCTTTAATTGGTTGGTTGTTTAGTAGTCGCTCAAATCGAACGATTAACCGAGAGTTATTGATATTTTTAACACCCAGAATAGTTGAATAATTATCATTATGAGACGAAAAGCTTGCGTATTGGGCTGATTTTGTGTATTTTGTCACAGTCATTAAAAAATACCGATGGGGCTATTTGTTCAACTTAAAAACTAATAAAAAAGAGTGATATGAAAAGATTACAAAACATCTTTCTTGTGGGGCCGATGGGTGCTGGAAAAAGTACAATTGGTCGTCAGCTAGCTAATGAATTAAAATTAGAGTTTTTTGATTCAGATCGTGAAATAGAGACACGCTGTGGGGTGGATATAGAATGGATATTTGATATTGAGGGAGAAGCAGGCTTCCGTCAGCGTGAGCGAACGGTATTAGAAGATTTATGTGAACAGCAAGGTATTGTTGTTGCGACAGGTGGCGGAGCCGTATTATTGCCTGAAAATCGTAATTTGTTGTCGTCACGTGGCACCGTTATTTATTTGCAAGCAAGTATTGAGCAGCAAATGGAACGCACAGCGAGAGATAAGCGTCGACCATTGCTAAAAGGCTGTGATGATAAAGAAAGTCGCTTAAAGGAGCTAATGGAAGCAAGAGAAATGCTTTATTCAGAAGTGGCTGATTATGTTATAGAAACAAGCAGTACAACGGTTAGAAGCGTTGTTTATAAAATTACAAAGGCATTAATGGAAGAAACTTTGTGATTGAATCAATCATCGTAAACACAGGTAATCACCAATACCCTATTGTTATTGATGATATGATTTTAGAGGTTAATGACTTTATTGATTTATTTTCCCCCCATCTAAAAGAACCCGTAGCGGTGATTACTAATGAGGTCGTTGAACCATTATACCTTCAATTATGGTTAACGCGACTAAAGAAATTAGGTTTTTTAACGCTGGAGCCAATCATTCTAAAAGATGGTGAAGTAGCAAAAAGCTTTGATACGTTAAATGAGCTTTATACAAAATTACTTGATAAAAAATTTACCCGTAATTCATTATTAATTGCATTAGGTGGCGGTGTTATCGGTGATTTAGTTGGTTTTGTTGCTGCAACCTATCAACGGGGTATTCCATTTATTCAAGTACCGACAACGTTATTAGCTCAAGTTGATTCATCGGTTGGTGGCAAAACGGCGGTTAATCATCCCTTAGGTAAAAATATGATCGGTGCATTTTATCAACCATTGGCTGTTTTTGCTGAACTAACCGTCTTAGATAGTTTGCCAGCTAGGGAGTATCACGCAGGCATTGCTGAAGTAATTAAATATGGTTGTATTTATGATAGAAGCTTTTATCAATGGCTAGAAGCTAACAAAACAGCACTACGTAACCGAGATAAAAAAGCATTAGCCTATGCAGTGAAAGTAAGTTGTCAAATCAAGCGCGATATTGTTCAAAGAGATGAAAAAGAAATATCAGGCGAACGTGCACTATTAAATTTTGGCCATACCTTTGGTCATGGCATTGAGCATGTGTTAGGCTATGGTCAGTGGCTACATGGAGAGGCTGTTAGTTGTGGTATGGTTATCGCGATGAGATTATCAAAACAATTAGGTTATCTCTCACAACAAGATGAGGATTCATTGGTTGAATTTTTAAGTTACTTTAATTTGCCAGTTGTACTACCTGAAAATCTTGATCAAAATTTGTTATTTGATGCAATGGCGAGAGATAAAAAAAATAAAAATAATCAGATTCGTTATGTAATTTTAAAGTCAATTGGTCAGGCAGAAGTTAGTGATAATCTTGAAGATGACTTCGTAAAGAAAGCCTTGATATAAGCTAGCTTAAGCCGGTTATCGTTTATTAATATGCTATAGGTTATAATCGGCTATTACCACCAAAATTCTAAAAAAGTAATTCGCTTATATTTTAATCAAAATAATGCTATCGAGATTCTAATTGTCCTTCATCATTGATCAGGCTATAGTAGTTATGGCTATCTATTTGATTTTAAAAAGGAGAATATCAAATAATGTTAAAAAGGAGATTACGAACTCGCCATTTGAATATGATTGCTTTAGGTGGCTCGATCGGCACGGGTATTTTTCTTGCCAGCGGTTATGCATTACATGTTGCAGGGCCTGGAGGGGCAATTTTAGCTTATGCCTTAATTGCTGTAATGGTGTATTTTTTAGTGACTTCATTAGGTGAGATGGCAACACACAGACCGACTTCTGGGTCATTTTGCGAATACTCTTCACGTTATGTTGATCCATCATTTGGTATGGCTATGAGCTATAACTATTGGTTTAATTGGGCAATTACTATTGCTGCAGAAATCTCAGCAGCGGTTATTATTATGAAGTTTTGGTTTCCTGAGAGCTCAACGCTTTTATTATCAGCAATATTTTTCTTTTTAGTGTTATTTATTAATCTGTTCTCAGTTCGAGTGTATGGTGAAGCTGAGTATTGGATGTCGTTCGTTAAAGTCGCTGTGATTGTATTATTTATAGTGCTTTGCTGTTTTTTAGTGTTTAAACATCATGGGTTAGGCATCAGTAATTTTACCGTTGCAGATGGCCCATTCCATAATGGCTTTGCAGGGTTTGTAGCTGTGTTTTTGGTAGCAGGGTTTTCATTTCAGGGGTCAGAATTAATTGGTATTAGTGCAGGTGAGGCAAAAAACCCTCAAAAGAGCATTCCAAAAGCGGTTAGAACTGTTTTTTGGCGATTGTTTTTATTTTATGTGCTTGCTACTTTTTTTATTAGTTTATTAATTCCTTTTAATGATCCAGCGTTAGCGCATCAAGATAGCGTTGATTCAAGTCCGTTTACACTGGTCTTCCAACAGTATTTTGGTATTGGTTTTGCAACAAACTTTCTGAACTTAGTTATTTTAGTAGCATTAATTTCAGCTGCTAATGCCAGTATGTATGCATCAACACGTACACTATGGCATATGGGTAATACCGGTCAAGTACCAAAACTATTCGCTAAAACCACATCCTATGGCTTGCCAATCTATGCATTAATGGCAACAGCACTAGTCGGATCAAGCATTTTCTTAGCCTCATTTATTGGTAATGGAAAATTTTTTGCAGTTATTATTAATGTATCATCCTTATGTGGATTTTTAGCTTGGTTTGGTATTGCGTTAAGTCATTATTGTTTTAGAAAAAAAATAATAAAAGGTGATACCTCAAAATTAGTCTATAAGGCAAAATGGTTTCCCTATGCGCCGTTATTATCAATGGTATTTATCAGCTTAATTATCATTGGTCAAAGTTATGATATTTCAGAGACATTAACCGTTGGTGGCTTTCTTAAGCAATATGGTGCTTTAGTTGGTTTTGTTTTAATTATATTGATACATAAAGCCTATGGGTATATGAATAAGAAAGAGAATAAGTTGATTCATGAAGCGCCTATAGGCGTTAAATAATTTTTAGCTATATTATTTATATCTAGCAAATATTGATATAATATCTTTTTATCTTAATAAAGATGTTTAACAAAGATATATGAAGTTTAGGAGGGGAAAATGAAAATAAATACAATTCTGATTGCTGCTTTAACATTAACTTTAGGCACAGCTTATGCAAACTCTGATGTTATTCAGTCTTCTTTAAATAGCGTTTCATATGGTAGCGTTAGTCAATCTACTTGGCAATCTGAAGCAAAAAATTTATATAATGAGCACTATGACTTTGCTACTATGACCGGATTTGGAGGAATATTTCCTGGTACATCTGAACCAGTAGGCAGTATTGGGCTGTGTGTTAGTGGAAAACATGTTAATGAGGATTCGCCGGTTTGTTCTTTTAGTTCTGGCTCTAAAAGTAAAGGTTATTCTATATCCATATCAGGTAACCAAGTTGGGATTGGTATAGCTGCTGTGGTGGTTGGTCAATATGGTGATCCAAATGTGACAAAAGTTGTTCCTATTCAAATAGAATCGGTAGATTCTTCATGTAAGGAATATGCAAATAAGAATGACCGTACAAATTGGTGGGAATATACAACAAATGCTTGGGATTCAAAAGAAGCAGAAACATTTCGTGCAACTGTTAATATTGAAGGTAATGGAACTTCAGAGAGTCATTACTACTTTGGATTATCTGATTGTAGCCTTTCAAATAGCTGAGTTTTAGTTAGCAAATACCTTGCAAATACATACTAATCAATTATAATTACATAATCTATTTTTTAGTTGATTAAATAATAAAAATATAAGAAATAGCAAGGTGAATGTGTTGCGTTTAATGTTAAAATTTATTAAGCCACATATAAATGTATTAATTGCATTAGTAGTTTATGCAATGGTTTTTATTAATCAGTGGGTTGTTGAAGATCCAAGCTTTATTTGGTGGCATGTCGCTTTGGTTATCATTTTAGCGTTGGGATTTTATGCACTGAGTATACTTCTAAAATGGTTATTTGACTTTAAAACTAAAAAAACTAAGTATTCTATCGAATATATCGCAACGGCAGTGATTGCTTGGTTGCCTTATCTAATTTTAATTTGTGGTATTGTCGTTTACTTTCAAATGCTTTTACCGCTGACGCCTTATCCGAGAATTGATCCTTATTTACATAGAATTGATCAACTATTTGGTTTTGATGAAGGTGGTATTATACTAGATTTTCAAAATCAATTCTCTTTTCTATCGCCCTATTTCATAGGGATATATAATCAATTAAATACAGCGATTATACTAACGATTGCCTTAATTCCTATTTTTAACTGGAAAAGCTTTGAACGTATGTTTCGAATATTCTTTATTTTAATTGCGATTACAATCGTTTTTTATTATTTTTTACCAAGCTATGGCCCAGTTTACTATTTTAAAAATATCCATTTTAATTCTGGTATTGAGCAAATGTTAACCTCTGAATTAGCATTAGAAGCTAATCATTCGCTAGCGCCAGTTTATGGTATTATTGCTTGCCCTTCATGGCATGTGCTATGTGCCTTATTAATTATATTTGCTTGGTGGCCTGTGAAGTTTTATGGGCTTAGGTATCTTATTTTAGTATTTAGTATTTTATTAATTTTGAGTATTTTTCCAACAGGAGAACATTATTTAGCCGATGCTTTGTGCTCGTTTATTTTATTTGCAATTGTTTATAGTTTGGATAAAAAAATATCAGCTATTTATAATAAAAACGAGCAGAATCTTTGAGAATTTAGCTTAGATTTCAGCCAGATTTTAGTTTTAAGCGTTTGTAAGGATATAGCGAGACTGCTACAATAATGCGCATAAAGTAGAGAGAGGATTTATCGTTATGCGTAGGATTAAGGCGCTATCAAATTTATTGGCCAATCAAATCGCAGCTGGTGAAGTTGTTGAACGTCCAGCTTCAGTGATCAAGGAATTAATTGAAAATAGTATTGATGCTGGAGCAACTGAAATTACGATCGAAGTTGAATCAGGTGGTAAGTCTTTGATTTGTATTAAAGATAATGGCAGTGGTATTCTAAAAGAAGACTTAGCTTTGGCATTATCTGCTCATGCAACAAGTAAAATTTATGACTTATCTGAGTTAGAATCAGTTGAGACCATGGGCTTTAGAGGAGAAGCCTTAGCAAGTATTGCATCAGTCTCTGAGGTCTCTCTAATTTCTAAATATCAAGATGCGGATATAGCTTGGGAAGTCATTCAAAAAGGTAAGGAGAAAGATAGTTTCGATATCAAACCTGCTGCATTAGCTGCTGGGACTATAATCGAAGTAAAAAACTTATTTTTTAATACACCCGCTAGACGTAAATTTTTAAAAACAGATAAGACTGAATTTTCGCATATTGACGAATTAGTTAAGCGCTTTGCTTTATGTTATTTTACGATTACTTTTAGATTAATTCATAATGCTAAAACACTAAGGGAGTTACCAAAAGCTGAGACGTTAGAGGAACAGTTACAACGCGTCAGTCAATTAGGGAGAAAAGATTTTTTAACTCGTGCGATTGAGGTGAATACAGCTTATGAAGGAATGAGGCTTTGGGGGTGGATCGGTGAGCCTGAAATTGCCAAGGCAAGCCAAGATATGCAGTATTTTTATATTAATGGTCGCATGATAAAAGATAAAGTGATTACTCATGCCATTAAGAAAGCTTATCAAGATGTTTTATATCACGGTCATTATCCAGTTTATGTCTTATATTTTTCAATTGATCCAAATCAACTTGATGTTAATGTACATCCGACAAAAAATGAGGTACGTTTTCACCATTCACAAAAAGTTCATAGTTTTATTTATTCGGTTATTGATCAAGCGTTGGATCGAACGATGCCTGAAATTACTAATACAGAAGTAATTGGCGCTAAAGAAAATACGTCTCAAAAAAGTGATGATATAGCGATATCGGTACACCTACCATACAAAGAGAAAGTCGCTTCAGTTGATGAACAAATTTCAACGTATCAGCAACTTGGTAAATCACAAGCATTATTTGATGACTCACTAGATAGTATTTTTGGTGATAAATCAGGTGGTGATCTTGCTTTAGAGCCTAAGCTTGAAATACCTAATACGCAGTTAGATATCACGAATGAAAAGTCAAATCTATCTTTAAACGATACGAGCGATATAGCCGTTTCAGAAGTTGTATTATTGGATGATCAAACCTATCCTTTAGGATTTGCCTTAGCACAGCTACATGGTATTTATATCTTGGCTGAGAATACTAAAGGTTTGGTGTTAGTTGATATGCATGCAGCACATGAGCGAATTCTTTATGAAGGTGCAAAGGCGAGCTGGCAAGAAGATCAAATTAAAAAAGTGCAAACGCTCTTAATTCCAATTACGATAACACTATCTCAAGAAGCAATTATAACCTTTGAAGAGTTCGATGAAGTATTTAAACAACTAGGTTTTGAAATGGCTCTTTTAGGGTGCTCTGAGATAGTAATAAGAAGTATTCCAGCGTTTATTAAAACAAATGATTTGGAAAAGTTGGTTGTGCAGCTATTAACTGACTTTAAAATGTTAGGTTTTTCTAATGAATTAGAAGCCTATTTTAATCAATTGCTAGCAACTATATCCTGTCATAGTGCAGTTAGAGCGAATGATCAGTTAACACTTGAGGGGATGAATGAGATTTTAAGA
Source organism: Thiotrichales bacterium 19S3-11 (assembly GCA_021713295.1). Classification (GTDB taxonomy): domain Bacteria; phylum Pseudomonadota; class Gammaproteobacteria; order Francisellales; family Francisellaceae; genus M0027. The sequence continues at coordinate 54,117 of JAKJJU010000002.1, read as the reverse complement.
CAAATGGAAAAAACAATACGAAGTAATCAGTGCAATCATGGCAGACCAACATGGATTCAGTTAGATTTTAAAGATTTAGATAAGTTTTTTATGCGTGGCAGGTGATTTTTGGTTGCGTTAACCTATATACTTTAGAAAAGCTTTGATTAAGTAGGAATGAAAATAAATGAAAAGTTGGGGAATTCGCACACGAATTGTATTATTAACAATTGTACCGACATTAACAATTAGTGTTTTGTTAGGTATTTATTTTATCAGTATGCGAATTTCTGATTTAAATAGTAACTTGATTACCCGAGGTAAGACCTTAACAACGGAACTTGTTGCATCCAGCGAGTATGGTTTAATTACTCATAATCATGATTTATTAAAGAAATTAGCTGATAGTATGATGTCGCATACTGATGTTGAAGTTGCAGCAATTTATGACTCTAATAGACATGTTGTTGGTTATACGGGTAAGGCACCTAGAGTAGATAATGAATTTTTCTCAAAATTACAAAATATTCATCATGCAAGTATTTTAACGTTCAAAGATAATAATAATATGCTATTTGTTTCGCCTGTGTTGTTACATTCTGTTTTATTATCTGACTTTAATAAATTAAGTGGAATTGAGCTACCTAAAGATTATAAAACAGGCACAAAAAGTCGCCTTGGTTGGGTTGTTGTAGGCCTAAGTCGCACTCAAACAACGCTGAATGAATATCAGGCGGTTGTAGCAACTTTGGCGATTAGCTTTATTGGGCTTGCCATTAGTGTGTTATTTGGTATCCGTTTAGGTAGAGATGTTAGTGAGCCGTTGATTAGTATAATTAGTGCTGTGAGTTTAATTCGTGATGGAAAGCTTCAAACAAGGGTTCAAACGGGGGCCAGTGGTGAGTTACAAATTCTAGAAGGTGGTATTAATCAGATGGCTCTAGCGTTGGAGTCATCACATGAAGAGATGCAAAAAAATATTGAGCAAGCAACAATGGATCTAAGAGAGACACTAGAGACCATTGAAATTAAGAATGCTGAGTTGGATATAGCACGTAAACAAGCCTTAGAGGCAAGTAAAATTAAAAGTAATTTCTTAGCTAATATGTCACATGAAATACGCACACCAATGAATGGTATTATCGGATTTACTGAGTTTTTATTAAAGACTGATTTAACACAACAACAATACGACTATGTAGATACAATTCAGAAATCATCTCGCCACTTGTTACGTATTATTAATGATATTTTAGACTTTTCTAAAATTGAATCTGGAAAATTGGAACTTGAGGTTTCCACGTTTAATATTTATGAAAGTATTGAAGAAATTATTATTTTGATGCGACCGGTTACCTTGGATAAATCGTTAAATCTACTAATTGATATTCATCCTGATGTGCCTGAATACGTTATGGGTGATAACCTGCGTTTTAAGCAAATTTTGATGAATTTAGTTAGTAATGCAATTAAATTTACTGAAAAGGGCGATGTTGTTGTAACCGCCAAATATAAAACTGAGGACTATGCTCATTATTATCTTCACTTTGAGATTAAAGATTCTGGTGTTGGAATATCAGATCGTCAGCAAGATCGACTCTTTAGAGCATTTACCCAAGCAGATAGCTCTACTTCAAGGCGTTATGGTGGTACGGGGTTAGGCCTAGTTATCTGTAAGAGTTTAATTGAAAAAATGGATGGTGAAATTGGCTTTAAAAGTGGCTTAGGTGAAGGCTCTACTTTTTGGTTTACAATTAAGCTTAAGAAAATATCTCAAGCAGAGCTAGTTAAAGATAGAGAACATTTAAAAGGTAAAAATGTGGTTGTGCGCTATGATGATGAAACTTCAAAATTAGCACTAAATCATATTTTGGAATATTGGCAGGCAAAAACTGAGTATATATCAAAAGATGAAGCACTTATTGACTATGTTGCAGATAGCCAAAATAAAATTGATGTAATTTTACTTGATTATAGTTATTTGCCTGATGCACCACTATTGAGAAAGTCGCTGTTAGATGATATTGAGAACTTTACTGACTCACCGATTATTTTATTGTTAAATATGGATGATAATATAGCGAGACATTATGCTGAATCAGCTAATATTCGATACTATCTTGTTAAACCTTATAAACGAAGTCAACTTTATGACATGATTACCAAACGCTATGACCCGGTTTCATCGCATACTCCATTGTTATTGAGCTCACCAATAAGTGATAACTTATACCAAAACAAAATTGTATTAGCAGTTGATGATAATAAAATTAATCTGCGTTTGATTACAATTTTATTAGAAAATATTGGATTAACTGTGATACCTGCAGCAGGTGGAAAGGAAGCTATTGAACGAGCAAAAGAAATTGCATTTGATATGATTTTAATGGATATTCAAATGCCAGAAATTGATGGCATTGAAGCCTCTCAAAGAATTCAGCGTATAAAACTCAATAAATCAACACCGATCATAGCGTTAACGGCTGATATTTTAGGTGGGCAGCGTAAAAAACTGTTAGATCAAGGTTTTGCGGATTATCAATCAAAACCAATTACAGAACAGAAGGTTAATTATTTAGTTGAAACTTGGCTTGGGAAAAATATTAAAAAAGTTGATAAAATTACAAATGAGGATATAGAAGAGCCCTCAGACAAGTATATTGATATGGCATTAGGCATACAGTTAGCTGGCGGATCAGAGAAAGTAGCATTAGAAATGTTTGAAATGCTTTTAATAGATCTGATTGAAGCAAAACAAAAAATTAACTTGTATGCTGAAAATGGTGACTATCAATCGCTGGTGCAAGTAGTTCATAAGTTGCATGGTGGTTGTTGTTATTGTGGTGTTCCGATATTGAAAAAGAGAGTAAGGGATTTAGAAGCTTACTTGAAAGAATACTTAAAACAGCAAACATCAGCGGATGAATCGACCTTAAATGAGATGGTTGTTGCTTGTATAGATGCGATCGATCGTACACTTAAGGCAGCAGAAAATGAAACAAAAAAAGACTCAGCTAGTCGCTCGAGTAACCAGGGGGAAAACGGATAGTGTCTTAGCGTATTGCCTAGGGGGTTTATGTCTTTTTATTTGTATAATTATATTTATGTTCTCTGCTAGAAGTGCTGATGCAAAAGCGATACCGGATGATCAGAAAAGTTATAAATATATTCATTTCTTGGAATTAATGTTAGCTGAAATTTCTCTAAATCGACACTATTGGCCTGAAGCTGTTGCATTGTATTTACGTCTAGCAGATGAGACAGATGATGATATTATTAAGGCTAATGCGATGGAGCTTTCGTTTGCTTTGGGGTTAAAAGAGAAAGCAAAACCAATTATTATTCAATGGAATCAAGAGAAACCAACCAGTGTTTTGGCTAAAATTTATTTAGCTAAACTTTATTTATTTGAAAAAAAATACCTAGAAGCTGAGAACTTACTTTATCAAATTGACATAAGCGATCAAAGTCAAGAGCAACTCAAATATGAAGTGATTTTTTTAAAAGGATTACTCGCATTTGATCTTAGACTTAATCATAAAGCAATGACTTATTTTAAACAGCTTATTACGCATTCGGAGTATAAAAATAATGCAGCAATCTTTATTGCTAAGTTATATTTAATGGATGCAAAAATTGATGAGGCAATTATTTACTATAAGAAGGTGAAAGACGGGGCACTCTTTTATAATGCACAATTGGCTTTAATGATGTTATATGTGCACATTAAAAACCCGCAACAGGCATTACTTATCGTTAGTAATATATTACCTTATGTGGATAATCAACCTTATCGTAAACGCTTTTTGTATATTAAAGGCACGTTAGAATTGGTTTTATCTAGACATGAGTTAGCAATTTTAACATTTGAAGAAGGTATCAATGCATTTCCAACAAATGCTAATTTCTATTATTTAAGGGGATTAAGTTATCTTAGGGTTGGTAACTATAAACAGGCTCAATTAGATATGCAGAGTACGTTGGAATTAGAACCGGATCATCCTGAGGCATTAAGCGCATTAGGATTTATATTAGCTGAAGATACCGACTATGATAGATCCTATGAGATACTAAAAAAAGCACAGAAACTTGCACCAAAAACTCCTCAAGTTCTGGACAGTCTTGGATGGTTGATGTATAAACAAGGGAATCATAAACAAGCTTTAATCTATCTTGAAGAGGCTTATGACCTTCTACCTTATGGTGTTGTAGCATATCACTATGCAGGGGTATTAGAAGCAAATGGTCAGAAAGAAAAAGCCCAAGTAGTGGTTGAAAAAATTCAAGATGATAAAGAAAATGGTTACGACATACAGCAACTGATTCAACACTACAGAGGAAAATGGAATGACTAAGCTATCAAGAAGAGTTCAGGCAATCAAACCATCAGCAACATTAGCATTTACAGCGCGTATATTAGCATTGCTACAAGAAGGGGTTGATGTTATTCCATTGACAGCGGGCGAACCAAACTATCCATCACCAGACGTTGCAAAAGCTGCAGGTATCAAGGCAATTGAGGATGACTTTACACGCTATACTCAGGTAGATGGTATCCCTGAGATGAAAGAAACGATTATTCAATGGTATCAAAATTTTTATGGTTTAAATTTTAAAACTAATGAGGTTATGACTTCAACGGGAGCTAAGCATTGCCTATTTAATTTGTTGCAATGTGTTACTGAGAGTGAAGATGAAGTAATCTTTCCAGCTCCTTATTGGGTAAGCTATCCTGATATGGCAACGGTTGTTGGTGCAAAGCCTGTGGCAATTAAAGCAATTATAGAGAATGCATTGAAAATTACACCAAAGCAATTACGTAATGCAATAACATCAAAAAGTCGCTTGTTCATTCTTAATAATCCTGTAAATCCAACCGGTGTCGTTTATTCTGAATCAGAACTTAATGCATTAGCAGAAGTTTTACGTGACTATCCTGAACTATTAATTGCAAGTGATGATATATATGATCAATTGTATTGGGGTCAAGAGGCACGTGTAAAAAGTATTTTAGAGGTAGCGCCAGATCTTAGAGATCGAATCATCCTAATTAATAGTATTTCTAAAAGTTATGCGATGTGTGGTTGGCGCATTGGCTTTGCAGCAGGCCCTGAAGATGTGATTCAAGCAATGAAGAAATTCCAATCTCAATCGTTATCGAATCCTTGTTCAGTTTCACAAAAAGCTGCCATTGAGGCTTTAAAATTACCCAAAGATGCACTTCAAACTCAAGTGGAATCTTATCATCAACGTTATCAAATGATGTATGAAACGTTTCGTCAGTTTGATGGTTTGATTGTTCCAAAGGCAGAAGGTGCTTTTTATTTATTTCCATCAATTATGCCCTTAATTGAGAAAGGTATTTTTAAAGATGATGAGGATTTCTGTGAGCAACTACTAACAAAAGCACGCATCGGTGTGATGCCTGGTAGTGCATTTGGCATGCCTGGATACTTTAGAATGTCTTTAGCAACAGCAATGGATAAGCTTGAAGTTGCATGTCAACGTTTTAAAGATTTTTATCAAATGGAAGTGGCATCAAAAGTAGATCGTGTGGCGTTATAGTGGTAGTATAAAACGCACTGAACGTGATTATAAAATCAGAATTAATTTTAAGTATACTTACAATGAATACAGAAATAGAAACAACGTCAACTTATTGCGGTTATGTGGCAATTATTGGGCGACCAAATGTTGGTAAATCAACGATACTAAACCGTATATTACAACAAAAAATTAGTATTACTTCTCGAAAACCTCAGACAACGCGTCATCAAATTTTGGGTGTTAAAACAGATGCTAATAAACAAATTATCTATGTTGATACGCCAGGGTTACACCAAAAAGAGAAAAAAGCACTGAATCGTTATATGAATAAAGCGGCTTTTCAAAGCATTAAAGATGTTGATGTGGTGGTATTTGTCGTAGAAGCTTTAAAATGGACTGAGCTAGAAGTATGGATTCTAGATCATTTGGAGAAGCTTACTATGCCTGTTATACTCGTAGTAAATAAGGTAGATGTCGTTAAAAATAAAGAGGAGCTTCTTCCTTTTGTAGATCAAGTGACAAAAAACTATCCATTTGCAAGTGTCATACCATTATCGGCCAAAAGTGGTAAATCAATTAATGTATTAGAGCAAGAAATTGAAAAATATATTCCTGAAGGCGAATTTCATTTTGAGAAAGACCAAATTACAGATCGTCCTGTCAGATTTTTAATTTCTGAAATTATAAGAGAAAAATTAATGCGTTCATTAGGTCAAGAAGTACCTTATCAATTAACTGTGGAAATTGAACATTTTAAGCAGGATGAGCATCGAAATATTATAGATATTAGTGCCTCTATTATTGTTGAACGTAAAAGTCAGAAAGTAATGATTATTGGTAAACAAGGGCAAAAATTGAAGAAAATTGGCTCACAAGCACGTTTAGATATTGAGAGATTACTCGATAGTAAGGTTTATCTGCAGTTATGGGTAAAAGTCAAAGAGGGTTGGTCTGAAAATGATTCAAGCTTAAAGAGTTATGGCTATAAATTATATTAATTTTATCCTCATAGTAAATGTGGTTGCTTATCAATACAGTAGTAGTTTAAATACAAGGATTTATTTATGTCTGAACAACTAGATGAACACAGGCAAGATAATGATACGGCTGAAACGCCTAATCGTAGCCTGACGAAATTTTTCGTGTTACTGGGCATTATCATTGTAGTTGTTATTGGGTGTTGGGGGTATTTTTACTATAGAAGTATTTATCCATCAACCGATGATGCCTATGTTAATGCACATGCTATTCACATAGCAGCCGAAGTTTCAGGAAAGGTTGATCAAGTTTATGTTGAAAATAACCAGTATGTCAAAAAAGGCACTTTGTTATTTAGAATTGATCCACAGGCATTTCAGTACAAGCTTGAAAATGCACAAGCAAAGCTACAAGTTGCTAAAGCACAGGTCATTTCAGATGAAAAATTAATCCACGTTGATATAGCAAATGTTGAAAAAGCACAGGCACAGGCTTGGGTTGCGAAAATGAAAGCAAATCGCATAGTAGAATTGGTTAAGTCAGGAGATGCTTCAAAAGAGGAAGGAGATGAAGTTGTTGGTAGTTTAAAAGAGGCAAATGCTCAAGTTAGGGCCTCCCAAGCACAGTTAGCACAAGCACAATCAGCGCTAGATGTTGCAAAGACTCAGGTTTTATCAGCTAAAGCAGAAGTTGATACAGCAAAATTAAATCTTTCTTATACAAAAATTACAGCACCTGCAGATGGTTATGTAACCGACTTTGATGCTATTCGTCATGGTAGTATGATTAACGAAGGCCAGAATTTATTTGTTTTAGTTGCAGATAAAACTTGGTGGATTGATGCTAATTATAAAGAAACGGATATGCAGCATATTAAGCCAGGTCAAAAAGCAACAGTCGAAATTGATATGTATCCAGGTGTTAAACTTAAGGGTATTGTTCAGAGTATTAGTTATGGTTCAGGAACGGTATTTTCATTATTACCACCTGAAAATGCAACCGGTAACTGGGTTAAAGTTACTCAACGTTTTCCAGTCAAAGTATTACTTGATGAACCAATTGAAAATCATCTTGCATTGCGTGTTGGTGCAAGTGCGGATGTTGTGGTAGATACGAACAGTTAAATTAAGTAAGCTTATAAATGGAGTTAATAAACTATTTTTAGATGGATAAATAAAGCATTATATTATGGAAAAATCAATTATTAGTAAGCTAGTTAACAAGACTGTTTTGCCAAGTGTTATTTTATTATTGATGGCGATTTTAGCGATGGTGATTGCAAATTCACCATTAAATGAGATTTACAATAAACTAATCTCTTCAACCATTGCTTTAACCGTTAACGATTATGGCATTAAAAAGCCAATTTTACTCTGGATCAATGATGGGTTTATGGCAATATTTTTTCTATTAATTGGTATCGAATTAAAAAAAGAGTTTCTAGGTGGCGTATTTCAGGAAAAAAAACAAATTATTCTACCATTAATGGGTGCATTAGGTGGAATTATATTTCCAGTATTGATTTACTTTTTTTTCAATTATCATGATGAATATGCCATAAGGGGTTGGGCAATACCTGCTGCTACGGATATTGCATTTGCTGTTGGTTTATTAGCTTTATTTGGTAGTCGTCTGAATAAAGAAATTAGGGTTTTATTAACTTCAATCGCTATTTTTGATGATCTAGCAGCAATAATTATTATTGCTGTTTTTTATACACCTAATATTTCAGTAAGTGCGTTATTATTTGTTGCGTTATGTATTATTATTTTATTTATTTTAAATAGGTTAAATATTACCGGTTTAACCATTTATTGGGTTATAGGAATGATTATGTGGTTTGCTATGATTAAATCAGGAGTTCACGCCACGCTAACGGGCTTTATACTGGCATTTTTTATCCCTTATAAATCAAATAAATCGTCTGAATTTAGTCCATTAATTAACCTTGAGCATAAATTAACGTTGCCCGTTGCCTACTTTATTTTACCCATATTTGCGTTTGCTAACTCAGGCGTTAATTTTTCTAATCTTGGATTTGAAGGGATCTTTCATTATGTACCGTTAGGCATAGCATTGGGCTTATTTATTGGTAAACAAATAGGGGTATTTTTATTTTGCTTTTTAGCCATTAGATTGAGAATGGCTTATTTGCCAAAAAATATGACATGGTTAAATTTATATGGGTTATCAATTCTAACAGGTATTGGATTTACAATGAGTTTATTTATAGGTTCATTAGCATTTGATCGCTCTGGTTTAACGATGCTCTTTGATGAAAGAGTTGGTATTTTAATTGGTTCCCTACTCTCAGCTATATTTGGCTATATTGTCTTGAAATTTTCACTCAAAAAACGCGCTTAACAAAATATAAAAAAAACATAAAATGTTTGGTTTTTATATTGCTGATAAATAAAAAAATGATATCATAATCTCAGTTTTGAAATAAAAGAAATTAATTAATAATATAAGAAATTTTTTGGGCGGTTGCAAGGGTGAATCTAACTAAAGGCTAAATAAGGCCTTTGGTTATGATTTAAAACTATATTATCTTAAGGGGATGCAATATGAGTAAAGTCCGTTATTTAATAACCTATTTTGTGTTGGTAGCAATATCATTGGCGTGTGTGCTTATAATTTATATTGAAAAAAATGATCGTATGCAAATTACAACATCAAGCAGTGCTTATGCTAATTACCTAGCATATGATTATGTGCAACAAGCATAATTTGACGATTAGATTTAATTTTTTAGGTAGTACTATTAGTAATTAATGTCATACATCAAGGTTAGATATAGGTGCTTTTGGGGTTCCTGGTGGCTTAGCAAAAAAGTGTAGGGCTGGTGAGCTTTTACTCGCTTTCTCCTTGCGACTTTCTTTACTTTTTTCTTGGGAATTACTGCTATGATTGAGTAGTAATTTTGCGTCATTTAAGTTTGTTCTAATCATTGCTTTTTCTGTCCTATTACTTTTTGGAGTAAAGCGTTTGAAAGGTTTTGAGGTATTTAACAGAGATTCGACACCATCGATAACTTCAATGTAAGTATTTTCCAATAAATCTTTATTAGTAACCGTTGCTTTAAACTCAGCTAGGCGCTTTTTTTTATTTTGATCTTTAGTTAGGTTCAAATAGGTATCCAGAGCATGTATGAGCATATTTTTTGCTTCATTAAGGACAAGTAAGTTAATAGACTCTTCATTGAATTGTATTGGATTATCTAAGTAATTTTGTAAAAGGTTTTCTCTTAAACTAGCGTTTGATATTACGAAATTAAAAGCTTCGTCGTTTAAGGCTTTTTTAAGTTTTTCTTTGATCGTTGTATCAAATATAAGTTCATTGATGTAATTGCTAGAGATTAGGTACGGATTTGTATAATGATCCGTTATTATCTTATCTTGTAGCTCAGGGTTAGTAATTATCCAATGTAGGTACTTAAGTGCAGTTAAGTCATTTTTTTCCAAAATTAGTAAAACCATAATTGCTTTTGCAGTTATGTGTTTAGGAAAATTAGCATCTTGTTCCATGGCGTAACCTAAAAGCGTTTTTAAGCTATCACTTTTTGAGATGGTACTATTTCGAAATATTGATTGTGTACCCTTTTTCTCTAGCTCTGTTCGTGGTGATTTTCCTTCGAAACCAGAGATCGCTAATTTAAGGGGATCTAATAAATTTTCTAAATTAAAGCAAGTTTCCAAGAAACCTAAAATTCTGACGCCTGCATATAAGTCAAGTGATTGATTTTCCTCGTTATAAACGTTAATAGGGATGTAAAGTGGCGTTCCTCTTGGTGTGCTAGAACGTTTAGCTAATGTTTCAGAAAGACCAAAGTCGATAATTCGCAGCTCAATTTTTCCGTTGACAAGCTTAACTGTGATATTTTCAGGCTTTAGATCTCGATGGGCTATGCCTAGTTGATGCAATTCATTGATAACACTAAAAACCATGATTGCCAAATCAAATTGATCATCTTTAGAAAAATTAGATTTATGCTTTTCAATATAGCTTTTTAAGTTAGGGCCTTCATATTCACTAATTATGTAATATTTTTCATAATAGTCTTCCATTATTTTTTTGCTTTGATTGAAGGTTTTTTTTGCAACCTTTCTTTTAACTAATGCTACCCGAGTATCATGTTTGCTTGTGTATTTTTTTAGATTATCAATTTCACCCTGAATTTGTTTAACTTGAGTTTCTTTATCGGATTCAAGTACTTTTATCGACTTAATAACAAAAAGTCTATTCTCTTTATCAATGGCAAGCTTAACGGAACCAAAACCACCTTTAGCTAGATAGTCATCATCAATTCCGAGAATGCTTGGATTAACTTCATTATCAAACGTTACGGATATAAAGGAGCGAGAATCTGCATCTTCTTTATCCCTTTGTCTTGGAGAGACGAATTTCTTTGTTGGGCGCTGGTGTTGAATTTTTACGATTTCAGGTTGATTAAGCAGTTGTGCTTCTGCTTGTAATCTCTGTTGTTGATAGTTTTTTCCTTTATCAATATCTGTTTTCATTAGTGGTTCTGGAAGCGTCATAAAATATCCTTATTTTATTAAACCCATGTAAATATGCGCGAATTTTCCAATAAAGTTGCTCAAGTGTAAATATGAAATTCAATTTATTGCGATAAAATTGACATAAATCAACTAAGCCATAAAGAAGTAGTATTGGTGGATGATTGTTTGAATTTTTACTGATTAGCTTACGAATTAGCTAGCGATGTTAACTGTTTGGCAAGTTCTTTACCAATAAATTCATAACGCCAGTTTTGATTTAATTTATGGTTTGGATTTGATGGCCTTATAACAAATTGTTTTAGCTCAGCACGGGTGGCTATCATTTGACTGATAATGGAGTTTTGCTCACAATAGCCTTTAAAATAGTTATAAATTGTTTGAAAAATCTCATCATCAAAGGGTCTAGATTTTTGTACAGATGGCTTTTCTATATTAGTTAGACCAATCAATTGCTTATTGGTATCATTAATGACATCAAGAATTTCTTCACCATAGAGCTCATGCTGTTTTTTATGCAGTTGATAAAAACGATCAGCTAGTTGTTCTAGATCAGCTGGTGGATTATAAACAATTTGATAAATTGAATGATCATCAAGAATTCGTCGTATTGGTTTATTTAAATGAATGGCTGTGTTTTCTCTCCAAGTAGCTAATGCTTTTAAGTATTCGAATTGTCCATTTTTAAAGTTTTTATAGCGCTTTAGTTTAAGGTAGGCAACAGTTGTATCAATTGGTTGATAAAATGACTCATTAAAGCGATCATTAATTTCATAATGAAACCATTTAAGGCGTTTTGATGCACTGAGTTTATCAGTTAAGTGGTTAAATGCTGGAATTAAATACTTTACATCTTCCAGAGCATAGTTTCGTTGTTTTTCAGTTAAAGGTCTTTGATTCCAGTTAGATAATTTAACGCTCTTATCTAGCGTTTTTTGAATTAACCAGGATAGTAAATCATTTAAAGAAGGTTGATGCGAAAATCCTAGGAACTCAGCAGCAAGCTGGGTGTCAAAAACATGTTGTATCATTGCACCTGTCTGCTGATTGAGAATTTTTAAATCATAAGTAGGTGAATGAAATACTTTGATGATAGTATTACTTTCTAGGATAGGTTTTAAGGGTGATAAATCACCAATAGAAAGAGGGTCAATTAGATAGGCATTATCTACAGTGGCAATTTGAATTAAACATAACTTAGGGAAATAAGTTACACGCCAGTCAAACTCAGTATCAATACCAATAATATCTTCATTAATTAGTATGCTGGCTAGTTGTTTAAGCTCAGAGTCAGTTGTAATCACAAACAAATTCTCTATTTATTTTTTGTATCATGCAAATCATACTGTTTAAGCGCTGAAATACAAGTTATAACGCTTAACTTAATGTTATCGCATGGTTAATGTACAAATTAAGTATAGATGAGTTTTATACTTTTTAACGCCTATTATCAAGATAAAAATAAACTTGTTCAATTATCTGTTGTTTTTTGATTATGTTATATATTATTTCTTATGATTCTATAAGTTAAGTATGTTTTATCCAGATGAAAAAAAGTTTTACAATGACTATACATCAAGAAAATTTGCGCTAAACTAATCAATAAAACCATCCTGGTCAATAGTAATGAAAGTTAGTATTGCGAAAGAGGGAATTTAGTGAAAATCTAAAACTGGCCCGCAGCGGTAACTGGAAACGAACAACACGTTGTTTAAACCTTTGTCTAAACAAAAAAGCACTGGAGAATTTTTCTCTGGGAAGCAGTGTTAAGTAGGTAGCCTTTTGATAGTGCTTTGTCCATAAGTCCGAATACCTGCCATGATTGGTTTTAAGTATGTAAAACAGCTTTCGTGGGACAAAGCATATACATAGTTAAGTGCACGTTTGGATAAATAATAAGTCTAATTTAGTTGCAGCTATCTAGTATCTAATTTTATTTTCCACATTGCGTTTGTTTTACTTTTTCTTGGCAAACTATGAAAGGATAAAAGTAATGAATGTTAATGTTACTAAACGAAATGGTAAGCTTGAGCCGGTTGACTTGGATAAAATCCATCGCGTGTTAACCTGGGCGAGTGAAGCATTGGAGGGCGTGTCTGTTTCGCAAGTAGAGTTACAATCACATATTCAAATTTATGAAGGCATGAAAACTTCTGATATTCATGCGATTATTATTAAAACAGCGGCTGATTTGATTTCAGAAGAGACACCTGATTATCAATATATGGCAGCAAGGCTTTTAATATTTCATTTAAGAAAACTTGCCTATGGTCAGTTTGAACCACCATCGATTTATCAACATGTTCAAAAATTAGTTAAATTAGGTAAGTATGATCAGCATTTGTTAGATGATTATCAGCAAGAAGAATTTGATCAAATGCAGGCACATATTGATCATTGGCGAGATATGAACTTTACCTATGCAGCAGTTAATCAGATGCAAGGCAAATATTTAGTTCAAAACCGTGTCTCAGGTGAAATTTATGAGTCACCACAAATGTTATATATGTTAGTTAGTGCAGCTTTATTCTCAAAAGAAGCCAAAGCAAATAGAATGAACTATGTCTTATCATTTTACGATGCCATAAGCCAATTTAAAATTTCACTACCAACACCGATTATGGCCGGAGCTAGAACACCAACTAGGCAGTTTAGTTCTTGTGTTTTAATTGATACAGAGGATAGTTTAGACTCAATTAATGCAACAGCATCATCAATTGTAAAATATGTCTCTCAGCGTGCAGGTATTGGCGTTAATGCCGGAAAGATTCGTGCTTTAGGTAGTGAAATCAGAAATGGTGAAGCCTTACATACCGGGTGTATTCCATTTTATAAATACTTTCAAACGGCTGTAAAGTCTTGCTCTCAAGGTGGTGTTAGAGGCGGAGCTGCAACGTTATTTTATCCTATTTGGCATTTGGAAGTTGAGTCATTAATTGTCCTTAAAAATAATCGAGGCGTTGAAGATAACCGAATTCGTCATCTGGATTATGGGATACAAATTAATAAGCTATTTTATCAACGTCTAATTAATCAAGAAAATATTACGTTATTTAGTCCATCAGATGTTGACGGCTTATATGAAGCATTTTTCTCTGATCAGGCATTATTTGAGAAACTTTATACTGAGGCTGAAAAAAATCCTTCGATTCGTAAAAAATCGATTAAAGCAACGGAGTTATTTTCACTGATTATGCAAGAGCGTGCTCAAACAGGGCGTATTTACATTCATCATGTTGATCACAGCAATACACATTCAGCATTTAATCCGCACGTTGCACCTATTAAGCAGTCAAATCTTTGTATGGAAATTACCTTGCCAACTAAGCCATTATCCCATGTTTCTGATGATGAAGGTGAAATTGCATTGTGTACGCTATCTGCATTTAATTTAGGATGTATCAAAAAACTGGAGGAACTATTAGACTTATCAAGGCTTATTGTGCGAGCATTAGATAATTTATTAGATTATCAAAATTATCCATTAATTGGTGCTGAAATTGGTGCCAAAGCTAGGCGCAGCTTAGGTATTGGGGTTATTAATTTTGCGTATTATCTAGCAAAAAATAATGTCCGCTACAGCGATGGTAGTGCAAATGAATTAACGCATCAAACGTTTGAAGCCATTCAATATTATTTATTAAAAGCATCGAATGAATTGGCAGAAGAGAAATCAGCTTGTCAATGGTTTGATCAAACAAACTATGCTCAAGGATTATTGCCAATTGATCATTATAAAAAGTCAGTTGATAAGATTTGTAGTACTCCTTTATTATTAGATTGGCAAGAATTACGCCAGCGTATTCAAAAATATGGCTTAAGAAATTCAACGTTAACAGCAATTATGCCTTCTGAAACCTCTTCGCAAATTTCTAATGCAACAAATGGTATTGAGCCGCCCAGGGGGTTAGTTTCTATCAAGCAAAGTAAAGATGGCATCTTAAAACAAGTCGTCCCTGAAATAAAAAAATATAAACAACAGTATGAATTACTTTGGCAAATTAAAGATAATCAAGGGTATTTAGCATTATGTGCGATTATCCAAAAATTTATTGATCAATCAATTTCAGCAAATACTAATTATGATCCGCTGCGTTTTCAAGATCAAAAAGTACCAATGCAACAGCTATTAGCTGATTTATTAACCGCTTATCAGTATGGTTTAAAAACACTTTATTATCATAATACGCGTGATTTTGCTGATCAGAAAACAGTAGAAGTCGTTGAAGATTGTGAGTCGGGCGCTTGTAAAATATAAGGAATAACAATGACAGATAAAATGATTAAGAATAACTATACTTATACGACATTTCAGACGGAATCTAAAAACCCATTAAAAGAGCCTATGTTTTTTGGTTCATCTGTGAATGTTGCACGTTTTGATCAACAGAAACATAGCATTTTTGAGCGTTTAATTGAAAAACAATTATCATTTTTTTGGCGACCTGAAGAAGTTGATTTATCACGTGATCGTATTGACTTTCAACAATTTAGAGAAAGTGAAAAGCATATTTTTTTATCTAATCTACAGTATCAGACCTTGCTTGATTCAGTTCAAGGTCGAAGCCCTAATATTGCATTTTTACCTTTAGTTTCTTTGCCTGAATTAGAGACTTGGATTGAAACTTGGAGTTTTTCAGAGACCATTCATAGTCGCTCTTATACACATATTGTGCGTTCATTATTAGATGAACCAAGTTATGTTTTTAATGAGATCATTGAAAATCAAGCGATTAAAGATCGAGTCGGTGATATTACGCATTATTATGATGATTTAATTTTAAAAACTCAGTTATTGCAAACCGTTGGTGAAGGTAGATATCAGATTAATGAAAAGCATGTTGTTGTATCACTAAAATCAGTTAAAAAAGCACTTTACTTAGCATTACATGCAGTAAATGCACTAGAAGCGATTCGTTTTTATGTTAGTTTTGCCTGTACGTTTGCATTTTCTGAGCAGAAAAAAGTTGAAGGCTGTGGCAAAATTATGAAGCTGATTGCACGAGATGAATCACTGCATTTAACCAGTACTCAGCATATGATTAATATCATTTTAAATGGTGAAGATGGAGATGATGAATTAACAGCTATTGCAAAAGAATTAGAACAAGATGCGCAAACTATTTTCCAAAAAGCAATAAACCAAGAAAAAGCATGGGCTAAGTATTTATTTTCTAAAGGATCAATTTTAGGTTTAAATGAACAGATTTTATGTCAATATATTGATTATTTAGCTAAAGAGCGTATGCATGCGGTTGGCTTAAATGCTAGTCAAATTGATGCACCAAAAAGTAATCCAATTCCTTGGATTAATAGCTATCTTAATTCTGATACGGTTCAAGTTGCACCTCAAGAGACTGAAATCAGTGCCTATTTAGTGGGCCAGATCGATAGCACAATTAATCAAGATGCGTTTGATCGTTTTGATGAGTTATAATTATGCCAAGCTTGACGTATAATAATCAATTTATTAGCTATTCAGATCAAACCAAAACATTACTTGAAGTATTAGAACAAAGTGAAATTAAAGTAAATTCTCAATGTAGAAATGGTATCTGTGGTGCCTGTCGCTGTAAGTTGATTAAAGGTGAAGCCATTTATAAATCATCTCCGCTTGCAATGATTAAAGAAGGGGAAATTTTATTATGTCTGGCGCAAAGTATGTACCATATCGAGATTCAAAGTATTTAGCGCATTTTCTATAGAAACTGTTTAAAATACAATCATCTTTGTAACAAAACATTGCTGTAAAATCATAAGTACTTTAATTTAATCGGAGTATGCTCATAAGAAATAATCAAACAGGATTGTCAAAGAGGTTGTTGATTATGGGATATTTTGAACAAATATTAGATCAAGCTTATGAAAGAAGTTTAACCTTAAATAGTGGTGTTACAGCTTTAGAAGTTACTTGTTGGTTTAAACGAAACCGAGCTGAATTTTTAGCACTAGGCACAGATTTAGCAATTGGTAGTCTTATTTATGCATTTGTATTAGCTAACCCAGTTGGTATTGCAGCACTAGCCAGTGCAATTGCTGCAAGAAAGTTAACCAGTGAAGGATATGATTATTATACTTATAATTCAGCAATGAAGGCACTAAAAGCGCATAACCAATCAGCAAAAATGTTAACTGATATTGGTATGATTTTGGATGATATGCAAGCTAGATTGGAAGTGATTAGTGCTAACGCTCAAACTAGATTAACTAACGAAGGTATGTCTGAAGAAAAACAAGATGCATTAAGCTACTTGGCAAGTTTATGCCAGCGTTTTGACTTGAAAAAATTCAAATCAAATATACTTGAATCAAACAGTTATGAAGATAAATTATTGTGGATTAATTATTTAGAAGAAAAAATTTCGGCAGAAAAAACTAGAATAGTTAATAACTTAGAGAATCCATTAGCAATACAAGCAACGTTTCGATCTAAAACAAAACGTAATTTGACGGAAGCATTAAAGCACTTAACAGAATTATCCCAGTCTTTGGAGATTTATAAAAAAAACTTACCCAATGAATTGCCTTTAAATAAATTAATAGAAGCAAAAGTAACAGCAATTTTTAGTGAAGATTTAACTAACCCACATGAATTAGCGCATGTTTTTGAACAATTAGATCAGCTTGTTGTTAATCTAAAGGATATGCTCGAAAAGCAAAAAAGTGAGCTTAGTGTTTATACACAAAGTTTATTAAAGTTAAAAAAACAAATCGATGACAGTGCTAAACAGTTAATTGTTGATTCATCAGATGATGCATTAATTAATCACTTTGCTTATATTTTTCAATATTATAGCGTTTATGCAGAACTATTAGAGACGGTAATACTACCTTATGATGCAAGCTTTTACCTGACTTCATTATTGCAATCAAAAATAGAATCACTAAAAAATCCGCAAGTTCGTGAGCGTTTTGATGAGTTAATGCTAAAAAGACAACAGAATCAATTAGCAACACCAAAATTATTACAATTAAGAAAATGGCAATTTAATTCCAAAAATCTACCTAAAATTGAAAGGGCTTATTTATATTTGTGTGAGATTACGGGCGTTCCACCGATTGTTGGCAGTGATACGGGGTTTTGGCTTTCAAATATTGCAGATCCTGTTGTTGAAAGCTTAATTCGATTTGCAATAACAGTCATTGCACATCACCCAGAATATACGGAGTTATTACCATTAGCAGTTGATGCAATTCAGTCAGGACATTTTTTAAATGGTGGCTTTGAGGCGCTTTCAGGAATTGCCAGACTTGCAGTTTCGCAAGCGGCTGAACATTATTTTCACCATCAGCGCGAGCAACAACTTACGAATGAATCACCACAATTATTGTATCACTTTACGATGAACCAGTTTCAAGCATTGGATTTGATTTATAAACATAAAAAATTAAATATAAGGCCATTAAATGAGCATGTAATAAACCAGATAAATCAGCTGTTATTGGTTGAAAAGCATAATCAAAGCAATGTTAATTTAATAATAAAGCTAAACGCATTAACGAACTTTATTCGAATTTATATGGCTAAGGATATAGCAATCGCTAATCAGTCGGATAAATACTTCAAACAGCATCAACAATCAATTGATAAGATTCTTGAGTATATAGAAAACTTACACGCTGACCTATCACTGAATCCAAAACGATATGGGGGCAAAAAGGCAGTTGCCGCATTTAGTCAGTTATTAAATGACTTATCATTAAAGTATCAATCGGCTAAAGGAATTTTTGAGCATTTTGAAAAATCTGACAATGAGATATCACTTGGTACGTTAAAAGCACAAAAACGTGCAGAATTAGTTGCTAATGATAGCTTTCAAACAACTTTAACCAATGGCTTATTATATAATATGGGTGAGTCATATAGAGAGCAAACAGTTAATCATCTATTAGCCTGTCGATTTTATTTATGGCATGTGTTTAATGGCAATGATATAACGACTGAAAATGGAAGTCGTACAGATAAGTATAAATTTCAAATTGCGTTTAATAGTATTTTTGCTAAATTGCCACAGTTTCATGAAGCATTTATGTTGCTAAATTCAACCATTCATCAGCAGGTTGAAGCAAGTAAAGTTAATGCCGAGCATATGCTATTAAAAAAAGAGTTTCCTTACGAATTACTATTATTTAGTGAAGCTTCACAGTCTAATTCTAAAGATAGAGAGCATACGTGTTAATAGCAGTTACAAAAGAATATTAATGATCTATATCAAACTGATATTAATATACGTATTAACAGCTTGTATTACGCAGATTTATAATCTAAATTGATTGAACCAAATAAGTTAAGGGGTGGGTCATGATCGATCATCAATCATTTATTAGTAAATTAAGTATTCATAATCTCGATAAAACGCGCTACAAAAATCAAGTTATAGCTGTTGCTGAATTATTAACGGATTATCATGCCTTAGTATTTTCTAGCCTTAAAGCGCCAGAAGTCTTTACCTTAAAAAAAGATCCAAACGATGAAGAAATAAAAGAAAATGATGCTAAAAAATTAAAATTTAAAAATCAGACAGATAAGTTTAATCAAGGTAATTTATCAGTTGCTACAGCCATAGCTGAAAGAGCCATAAATGATATTCTAATGGCTAAAAACATTGAACAAGCAGCTCAAATTTATACTTTTTGGTTGGATGTTGCAGCTTGTTCTGAAAAAAGCTATAAAAATTACCCTGTATCAGATGCCATTGGTTTAGCTTTAAATGATCATGAAATAGATAGAATTTTTAATCCAGATAATACCACGGGTAGTCTAGCATCAAAGCTACTCTCAAATACAACAATTGACTATTATCATCGTTTAGTTGCTGATCATAATAAGTATAAAAATTCGGACGTTAAGCAAGAGGAGTATTTACCATCAGGAAGAATTTATAGTAGGTTATTAGCAGCTATTAGTGAAGCTGATTGTGATGGGTTGGATAGTATAAATAAAAATATCGAGCATTTTCAGAGCATTATAAAGACAAAGGTGAGCGTATTAGATCCAAATGAAATTATAGCTAATTACGAAAATATAATGCCAGTTGTTCGTAGTATGCCAGATGATCAAAAATATAAGTACAGTGATAAGTTGCTTAAAGATGCTAAATCAACTATGACGAAATTTACTATATTTAGAAAAAAGACAACGACTAGTTATGTGGAGATTGAAGGTGAAGATAGGTTAGCTAATCCAAGTCATAGGCCAAGTCTGCCGCCTACTATTTTTCATACAAAGCAAACTAGTCAGCATCGATCAGTCTCTACACGTCAGCTAGGAAGTAACACAACCATATCTTGTAGCAAAGCTCAAGCCTCTGCGTCTGTAGAGTTACCAAAAAAGGGGTTTGATAGTTAACCATTATTTAACTCGTGCGCCTAAAGATACGCCTTCATCAGGAGAAATCAGATAGATTCCTTCAGAGTCGCCAGCTGCCAATACCATACCTTCAGATAAGCCAAAGCGCATTTTACGTGGTTTTAAGTTAGCAACCATAACCGTATGGCGACCAATTAAATCGTCAGGCTTATAATGGGATTTAATGCCAGCAAACACTTGTTTTTGAACGTCACCTAAGTCAAGCTTTAGACGTAATAGTTTATCAGCACCCTCTACATGATCAGCCTCAATGATTTTTGCAACGCGTAAGTCAACTTTCATAAAGTCGTCAATTTGAATTTCATTTTCTAAGTTTAATGTATTTGATGGCGCAGTTTTTTCTTTATCTCTAATCGTTGCTTCTTTCTCAAGCACAGTTTTTGTCTCCTCTAAAATAGCCTCAATTTGTGATGGTTCAACTCTTGCAAGTAATGGCTTAAATTGATTGATGCTATGGTTAAGTAAAGGCTTATGAATACTTGCCCAATCAAGTGATGGAACATTTAAAAATTGTTCAGCTTTTAAGGTTAATTCAGGTAGGACAGGTTTCAGATAAGTCATTAAAATTTTAAATAGATTTAATGCTAATGAGCAAATGCCATGCACATCACTACTATGATCAGCATCTTTAATCATCTGCCAAGGTTTATGATGGTCAATGAATTGATTGGCTTTATCAGCAAGGGCCATGATTTTTCTAATCGCTGAAGCAAATTCACGTTTTTCGTAATCGTCACTGATAGCATTCTCTTGAGCAATAAACTCATTTACTAAAGATTGATCATATAAGCGCTCAGTTAATTGTGCGTTGAATCGTTTAAAAATAAAGTTAGCACTGCGACTTGCAATATTCACTAACTTACCTACTAAGTCTGAATTTACTTTTTGGATAAAGTCGTCTAAATTCAAATCAATATCATCAATGCGTGATGTTAGTTTGGATGCGTAGTAATATCTTAGATATTCAGGGTTTAGGTGGTTAAGATATGTTCTTGCCTGAATAAATGTACCGCGCGATTTAGACATTTTTTTACCATTGACTGTCACAAAACCTGTTGCATAGACACTCGTCGGCATTCGAAGGTCCGCATTATCAAGCATGGCAGGCCAAAAAAGAGTATGGAAGTAAATAATATCTTTACCGATAAAGTGATAGACTTCACTGTGATTGTGCTTTTCTTTTGACCAAAAAGCATCATAGTCGATATTGTTTTTCTGACAGAAATCTAAAAAGCTTGCTAAATAACCAATCGGAGCATCAAGCCAGACGTAGAAATATTTATTATCCGTATTAGGAATTTTATAGCCAAAGTAGGGTGCATCACGAGAAATATCCCAATCTTGTAAGCCTTGCTCAAACCATTCTTGTAGTTTATTAACCACTTCAGGTTGAAGTTTTTTATTATCCGCTAACCATTGTTTTAATGAGGACTGTAATTGGCTTAATTGAAAAAAGTAATGTTCTGATGATTTTAGAATGGGTTTTTCACCTGAGATGACTGAGATGGGATTAATTAACTCTGTTGGTTGGTAGGTTTGTGAGCAGACTTCACAACTATCACCGTATTGATCTTCTGCTTTACATTTGGGACACGTTCCTTTGACATAGCGGTCAGGCAAAAACATATCAGCTTTTGGATCAAAGGCTTGTTTAACTTCTTTTGTTTTAATTAAGTTCTTTTGATGTAGTTTGGTATAAATTTCTTCAACAAGCTTCTGATTTAGCGAATGATGTGTTGAATGGTAATTATCAAAGGCAATACCAAAATCACTGAAATCTTGAAGATGTGCTTTTGCTGATTTTTCGGTTAAGGCTTCAGGGGTAATACCTTCTTGTTGTGCTCTTAACATAATGGGTGTGCCGTGCATATCACTACCACAAATATAGTAGCAGTTGTGGCCTTTCATGGTTTGAAAGCGACACCAAATATCAGATTGTGTATAGCCTAGAATATGCCCTAGGTGTAGTTTGGCATTAGCATAGGGTAATGCATTCGTTACTAAAATATTACGTTTTTCTGTCATTGTTTAACCTTTTTATTAAGATCAAAATATTGTTTCATAAAGTTGTATGAGCATTTTACACTATCAGTGACTAACTCGATAACATTTATGTCTATTTTTTCTTAAAATTAACTATTTTAATATGGGAGATAATTGATATAGATGGATTTCATTTGTGTTTGTTAATGAAATATGATATTATTTATATGTGATTAGTTGCTTTTGTTTCAAAAGCTTAGTGTTTAAGGAGTGGGTTGTGAGTGATGCAAATAATGAAGCAATTCAGAAGGTTGAGTCTTTTCTAGATCGTTGGAAGAATGGGCAATGGCTCTCTGCAAGTGATTTTGAATTGGTTCTCAGAACCTTAAGAGGGGAAATGGAGCAGCGATTTTTAAAAGGGCGGGGTTTGGATTCAAAAATTGGAGAATTAGGGCCTAAGAGTCAAACGTTAATTTATAATCCATCGTTACTTTTTTATGACTGTGATAATGAATATATGCTGGAACAACAGGCAATACGTGAATATACTCAGCAACAACAAATGATGCAAAATACGCCCTAGCCGCTAAACGCCTAAAACTTTTGTTACAATAAATCGATTCAAAAAGATACGGATTGTTGTCTGTGATTTTAAGCTTTGATATAATGGAATTAGGTTAAATTTGTAATATTTTTTGGGGCGTTGAGATGGCGGAATTAAGTAGAAAAGATTTAAGGGATATTGAAAAAGCTTCTCAACTGATGGCAAGTAGTCGTGGAAAAGAAGTATCACCTAATGTTTTAAAGATGGTTGCCTCTAGAAGTGCTAATAGTTATAGTGCTGATGCCAATAAAAGTTTTCAGAGGCAGGTAGAAGCGGGTTTTGATCATGTTGGATGGCCGCCGCGACATTTTGAAAATCAAGGGCGTAAACGAGAGCAAGAACTAGCTCTTTCACCATCTCTAAGCCCAACCCCCTTTGGTACGAGGATGGGTTAATCAATTATTCTAACTTTTTTGTTACAAAACTAGTCAACAACCATTCCCTAAATAATTTAACCTTTTCAAGCTTTAAGCTTTCTCTAGCATAGATCAATTGATATGCACCTGAATGCATAGATTCATTGACTGGTGCGATTAATTTTCCTGCCGCTAAATAATCATTGGCAAATGCTTTATCCATTAAAACAATACCAAGGCCAGATATTGCAGCCATTAATGCATGGGTTGAGTCTTCTGTTTGAATAAACTGGACAGTTTTTGGGTTAAATTCACTGTCATGGTGTGCAAAATAGTCTTGCCAGAGATTTTTTCTTGCTGGGATGGTTGTTGTAATTAAAGGATAATGACAGAAGTTTTTTATATCGTTTAGAGGGGCGTTCGCTTTGGCAAGCTTAGGCGAAATTAAGGGTATTACCGACTCATTAACTAAAACTTCTTGCTGGTAATCATCCCAAATCTCATTACCAAAAAAGATTAATAAATCAAGATTAAGGCTACGTAGGTTGGTATTTGCCTCTCTTGGTGGTGGGGTGACAATACGCACACTAATCTCTGGGTGTAGCTGATTAAATTTAGCTATTTTGAGCCATAATAACTGCATGGCAAATAAATTAGGCATAGCAATATTGAGCGTATGATCTTTGCTTTCATTATAGTTTAGCTGATCGGTGGCTGTTTTAATTTCATTAAAGACTTTCGATAATGATGTGGCATAGAGTTTGGCGTTTGGCGTTAATTGGATATTGCGACCAACATGATTAAATAATGTGATACCTAAATATTCAGATAATTGCCTCATTTGTAGGCTTACAGAAGCATGCGTTAAATAGAGTTCTTCTGCTGCTTTAGTAATGCTTTGATGGCGCGCAACAACTTCGAAAATTTGTAGCGCTCGTAATGGGGGTGTTTTTAAAGTGTTCATGTAAATAAAACTAACATATTATGTAGGAAATGCAAAATTTTTTATTCAAATAATTTAAGTTAATATTGCTATATCAAATCAATTTCATTGTTTTAAATGATTTTTAGATAAATAACTAACAATAAAAATAGTAAGGAATATTAACATGTTTTTTTTAATATTAATTATTTCAGGTATTGGTATTGGCTTATTAACTGGGTTATTTGGAATAGGTGGTGCGATCGTCATTGTGCCTTTGGTCAGTTTTTTACTAGCAGCTAAACATGTTGGGGCTTATACAGCGTTGCATCTGGCCATTGGTACTTCGGTAATGACCGCAACGATTACCAATATCCCAGCGTTAATACAACATCATAAATTAAAAAATATCCATTGGTCATTATTTTTACGCTATTTGCTTTTGGGGGGAGTCCTTGGTGCTGTAGTTGGTGCAATTCTTGCAGGGTTTGTACCAGCTACTGTACTAAAGATATTTTTTAGTGTTTTTGTATTGTTGATAGCATTTATTATGATTTATAAGGCAATTAAACCATCGTTAGAAGATCAATTAACGGTAAAAATATCAGGTGTATCTCATAGTATTACTTCCTTTTTGATCGCATTAGTTTCTGGCTTAGTTGGTGTTGGTGGTGTGTCAGTAATGACTGCTTATCTGAATCGTCATAGTAAAATTCATCATGCAATTGCTACATCAGCAATTTATGGCTTACCAGTCACTGCAGTTGCCGCGATTACCTATTTTATAGCCGGTTTTGATAATCCATCACTACCAAGTTTTAGTACGGGTTATATCTATTGGCCTGCGGTTATTTCATTTGCTGTTACTGCAATGTTATTTGCGCCAGTAGGTACGAAAATTGCAGCACGATTATCACAAAGAAAATTAAAAGGTGCATTTGGTATTTTGTTAGCAGTAGCATCCGTCGTTTCATTGGTTTAACAAATTCTTTTTTATGTTACCATAGCATCAATATAGGCCCTGCTATGGAATATTCATGTCAAAAGATCAATCTATCTCATACCTAAGCTCACTCTTTTTAAAAGCAGGCTTAAAACTTAGACAGTCCCAGTTAGAAATGATTCTTCATGTTAAAGAAGCCATCGTAACAAAACAAAAAATCGTAATTGAAGCACCCACAGCAACCGGTAAAAGTTTTGCTTATATAATCGGTGCCTTATTAGCCAATGATGAACTTGAAACCAAACTGAATATTGTTATTTCAACGGCAACAATTGCTTTACAAGAGCAACTGTTTTTTAAAGATCTAAATCTTGTTGAAACCCTTCTAAATCGCCCCATTGATTATAAAATTGCTAAAGGTAGAGGGCGGTATTTATGTCAACGGAAATTTGCCAGCATCGATATCCATAGCCATGAGTTTTATGATCACTTATCAAATCAGTTAGATGCGGGTTGGTCAGGAGATATTGATGAACTTTCAATAGAGCCAGATAAAGCATTATGGAGTGATGTATCAACAACTTCAGCTAGTTGTTCAAAAAACCGCTGTGAATTTTATAAGTCTTGTTCATTTTATCAAGCAAGAAGAAATTTAAAAAAATGTGATGTAATTATTGTTAATCATAACCTTTTATTGGCGCATTTAGCATTAGGGAATGGCGCTATTTTGCCTGAGTTTGATGAAATAATGATTATTATTGATGAATGTCATCATTTGCCTAAAAAAGCATTGGCTGCATTTTCAGCGCAAGCAACCTTAGTCAGTTCACAAAGCTGGATTAATGATTTGGATAAGTTATTAAAATTAATTCCATCAAAAGTATTAAAACAAGTCAATCAGCCATCTCTAAAGTATGCTAAAGAAGCTTTAATTAATGATTTAAATGAAGTGCAAATTTATTTTCATCAGTTGTATACTAAAATGAATAGTTCAAATAGTACTTCCCATTACCAAGATAATACTTTAAGAATTACTCAACGATCAGAACAAATTGACTCAGTCGCGATCACTATTAAATCAAATGCAGAAAGTTTATATCGAAATTTAACCGAAATAAAAGAAAAGCTTGATGATTTTGCTGAGAAAAGTGCATTGCATAATCATCAGTCATTAGAGAAAACATTTTCACAGTTAGGGTTTATGATTGATCGATTTTCTAATTTGGTAAATTTATGGAATTTGATGGTCAATTATGAACAACCGCCCATTGCTAAATGGTATCAACCATATAAAAGAGAAGCTGAAATAATAGTAGAAGAGCATTCATTATTTAGTCCTCTACAAGATTATATGATCTCAGCGTCACCAATTGAAGCTGGTCATTTGTTAGAAGAGCTATTTTGGTCACAGGCAGTAAATAGTGTCATAATGACTTCAGCAACGATTCGTTCGGTTGCTAAATTTGATCGATTTTTAGCCGCATCTGGATTAGCAGAAAATACCAAAACAATCGCATTAACATCACCTTTAAACTATAAGGATTCTCAGTTAATTATTCCTAAAATGAAGGTAACACCACAAAATTTTGAAACACATAATATCGAATCATCAGAAATTATTTATAACTATTTAGATCAACTTAAAACAGGCGCACTTGTATTATTTACGAGCTTTAGAGCAATGATAAAAACTTATGAATTATTGCCTAGTACAATACAGTCAATTGTATTAAAGCAAGGTGATTACGCAAAAGCTGTGATGATAAATAAACATAAAAAAACGATTGATAATGAGCAACCATCGATTTTATTTGGCTTAGATAGCTTTGCAGAAGGCTTAGATTTACCAGGTAATTATTTAGATTTGCTTATCTTGCATAAATTACCATTTTCAGTGCCAACTGACCCGATAGAAAAAACCAAATCAGAGTGGGTGGCAGCTTTGGGTAAAAATGCGTTTATTGAATTGGCTTTACCTGATGCATCATTAAAATTAACACAGATGTGTGGTCGTTTAGTTAGACGTGAAGGTGATTGTGGCAAAATTGTTATTTTAGATAATCGTATTATTAATAAATATTATGGCAAACAGATGATTGAAAATTTACCGGATTTTTCAATTAATACAACGATGGATAATTAGATTAATATGCAAAAGATAATTGTTGTAGCAGGAACTAAAGTTGATGCTGATATGGGGGTTAATTTATTAAAAACCTATGATTTTAACTCAATTGCCTGTCCTATTTCAGAGAGTCCATACCAACAAACTCAGTTGCAAAATAATCCAGCATTACTTTTTGATGTTGTGTTAGAGAAAATTCACTTAGTATTACATCAATATAAGCTTAATCAAGCCATTATCTTTATTTATTGTAATTCTCTAAGTATTGCTATTGATTTGAAAAAGCTATCTCAAATACTTAAGCTGAGTATTATTTCGCCTTTAGATGGTTATTTAGATAAAATCAAAGGTTTAAACCATATTGGTTTATTAGCAGCTAATACACAAAGTGCTGGTAGAATTGAGCAATTTCTATATAAACAAAGTGCATCGCTAAAATATGTTAATGGTATTGGCTGTTTAGATCTGGTTGATGATATTGAAAATAATTTATCTTGTGAAACTTTAATTTTTAAGCATGGTTTGATTTTGCAGTTAGAAATTATGGCTCAAAAGGGGGCAGAATCTGTCATATTAGGCTGTACGCATTTTAGTTATTTTCATTTGCAATTAGAAAAAATGCTAATAGATAGTCAGGTTACTATTGAATTAATTGAGCCTAGTTTAGAAATGTTAAATTTGTTGAAGGTAAAGCTTATTCAGCTGGAAATTATTTAAAACTTATAACCAATACCAGCACCAAAAATCCAAGGATTAATGGTAACATTAAGCGTTTGATTCATACCACTACCAAGATCAACGTGCGCATCGGTATTAATAAAGAGTTTTTTAACATCTAAGTTGAAAGACCAGTGGCTATTAATATTAAAGTCCACACCGGCTTGTAGGGCAAATCCAAACGTATTGTCATAATGAATATCGCTAACATCACCAGATTTGACATTATAAAAGAAGGTATAGTTAATGCCTGCACCAGCATAAGGGCTAATCCAGTAGTCAGGCATAAAATGGTATAATACAGTTAATGTTGGAGGTAGTAACCATACGCTTCCTAAATCAGTGCCATTTGAACCATTAACTGAGTTTTTAGTTGTAGCAAGGATCAGTTCAGTTGAGATGTGAGGGGTAAAAAAGTAATTGATATCGATTTCAGGAACAACGGCATTGGAGATGCTTTCAACCTTAACAGGAGCTGCTTGAATCTCTGTACTGCTAACAATTGGTACAACCCAAATGCCTCTGGCACGTATTTGCCAATGACTAAAATTATCAGATGAAGTTGTAGCTGTTGTATTTTGTGTGTCGTTCGATTGTGCAAGCGCAACTTGAGATGCTGTAGTTGCAGTAATGCCAGTTAAGATTGCAATAATCGATTTTTTAAAATTTGACATTGTATGCTCCTTAAATAATTGGATGAATTTTGTTTTTAACTAAATTTCAATGCCAAGATATCAAGTTGCAATATAAATACAATATCTAAAAATATGATTTTTGATATATGTCATATTTAACTTAAAGAAATAGAAAATTTTTTAGAAAAACGTTTCTATTCATTTGAGTCGCTATGATTTTATCCTTCATTAGCTTTTAAGCGAGGGATATCCCATAATTTTTCTAATTCATAATAAGTGCGTGTTGCTTCAAGCATAATATGTACAACAACATCACCTAAATCAATGAGTATCCACTCACCATTATCTAAACCTTCCATGCCTAATATTTCAACAGATTGGTGTTTGGCTTGCTCTTTAACGTGTTTGCCAAGTGATATAGCATGTTGGCGCGAGGTAGCCGTTGCAATAACAATATATTCCATCATGTCGGTAATATGTTCAACTAACATGGTCGATACATTTTCAGCGCGTAAATCATCTAAGGATTCTAATGCAATAGTTAATATGTTTTTTGAATTTTTCTCATTTGATTGCGTCATGTTTTTTCTCATAATAATTAATCACAGAGGGCTATTCTATAAGAGCATCTTGCTTATTTCAATGACATGTTTTCATTTTTGTACAACATTTAAGCACATTTGAGTAAATTTGCTAAACTAAAGTATGCTGGTTTAGAAATCATAGTTAGATAATTCACATAAGGATTTTATTGCGTGAAAATGGTAACAAAAATGGCATACTTAGCGTTTAATGTATTTATTCTTTTTGTGATGGTTATTGTCATACCTGTTGCATTTTTACTTTGGTTAAGTGGTTATCGTGTGCCGGTTGGGTCAATGGGCATATGGATATTATTTCTTATCAGCTTCATTTGGCTATTTTGGCCATTAAGAGCGCTTGTTTCTTTGAATAAGGTTTCTCTTTTTATTTACTTTAAGCAATTATTTTTTGATACAAAAGAGATTATTATTTTTCTTTGGGATCTATTAATTGGTAATATAAGCTTGCTCTGGAAATTAATTAAAGGTTTAATAAAGCAAATTTTAAAACAATAACTATGCATAAATAAAAATGGAATTAACAAGTGAGCAAAAACAGGTAGTTGCACATGATGCGGGTCATGCGATTGTCTCAGCGGTTGCCGGCAGTGGCAAAACGCAAACAATGGTTCTTAGAATTAAGTATTTAATTGATCAGGGGGTAAAGCCTGATGAAATTTTAGTGGTGATGTATAATAAATCTGCGCAATTGGACTTTCAAAAAAGACTATCAGCAGTTGTCGGTGCTATTGGTCATTTAGTTCAGGTTAAAACGTTTCATGGTTTAGGTTATGCATTGACACGATTGTTCGTTAAAAAAAACCAATTAAAAAATGACCAACTGATTACACAAAATTGGCAATATCGAAAATTAATTCAAACTGCATTAGAGACTTTAAAAAAAGAGGGTAAATTAGCTTGCGATATTGACTCAGAGTTAATTGATCAGCATGAAAACTATTTAACCTTAATTAAATCAGATACCCAATGCCAGCTCATTGAAAATGAAGGCGCTGACGATTTTAATATTAAATTAACTAAAAAAGAGAAATTAGTATTAAAAGCATTTTTCTTGCAGTATGAAAGCTTAAGACTATCAGAAAAATTACGTACTTTTGATGATTTAATTTATGAGCCAATTAAACTTATATCAGCTAACCCTAACTTAAAAGAAGAAATACCGTGGCGTTATCCGTATATTATTATTGATGAGTATCAAGATATTAATGCAGTTCAACAAAGTTTAATTAAACTGTTTGTTAATGAAGCAACAGAAATTATGGTTGTTGGTGATGTTGATCAGACAATCTATGAGTGGCGAGGATCAAAACCTTATTATATGCTCAGAGGGTTTGTAAAAGAGTTTGGAGAGGTTGTTCATTATAAGCTATCAAATACATTTCGCTATGGTCATAGGCTATCATTAGCAGCAAATTATATTATTACACAAAATAAACAACGTTTAAAAAACCTGTGTATTTCACATCAAATTACGCCTAAAACAGAGATTGAAATAAGTTTTAATCATAGTATAGATCAACTTCCAGGAGTGATTGATCAGTGGCTTAAAGCTAAGCCAGATAATTCATTGGGTGATATTGCCGTTTTGGTAAGGAAGTATAGTTCTGCAGCTTTATTTGAGTTAGCTTGTCTTAAGCATAAATTACCTTATCAAATTTTAGGTAATGAAGGCGTTACACATGCACAGGTAACCCTTTCCCTTATTGGACATTTAGCATTAGTATCTAATGCAGCATTTTTTGATCAGCTAAATTTACAAGAAAGAAAAACCTATCTACGTGCAATGTTACTTTGTCCTTCACTTTATTTGCGTCAAACTATGTTAGAAACGGTGATTAATCAAGTTGCACAACATCCGAAAGAAGGTGCTCAGGTCTTATTAAGGCTCTCAGCTAATTATTCATTAAAACCTTTCCAGTCTGAGCGCATTCGTATGCGTAGCTATTTATGGCAAGAATTAGTATCTAGCAATGGTCAGATTAATGCAGCTAAATTACTCAATAAAATCATTGAAACTTTAGAATATGATTATTATTTTAAATCAAAACAGTATGGTTTAACTGAAGCTTATGATAATAACTGCATTTGTGAAGCAATTGAGCAATATGCACAAGCAGTGCAATTAGATGCAACTAATTTTTTAATGCATTTTCTTGAGTTAAAACAAAAAGCATCTTCTGATGAAATTCATACAGATGGGGTTTGTGTATTATCAATACACCGAGCGAAAGGCTTAGAGTGGTCAAACGTCATTCTTTTAGATGCAACTGAAAGTGCGTTTTTTGGCGCTGGTGAGCATTATTTATCTGAAGAGAGTGAGCGGCGACTGTTTTATGTGGCTATAACTAGAGCTAAAGAAAATTTAAGAATCGTTGGTGGGAATGATCAATTAAAATTAAATCAGTGGTATCAAAGTAAAAGAAAAGGTTTCCCTTATGATCTAAAAGCGACTAATTCAGTGCGGTTTTTATATGAGATGAATTATCATTGTGTTTGTGAACATTTAGAACATATTACTGAGCTTACAAGTGAACAAAAATTGCCAAAACTAATCAATCGGTTTTCGCCTTCTGGTAAGCTGTTTAAAGATTATATTGCTTTAATTAATCAATAAAGATGAAAAGTAAAATTTGATGTTATAAATGTGTTATTTTGACTAAATTGAATTGTCGGATATTTGACGGTACACTTTTAAGATATTTATTACTAAGCTTAATATGTCTTTAATTAAAATAAGAGTGGGTGTATATGAGGAAGTTACTAGTATTTATTTTGTTAATGATGGTGATAATATCCTCTGCATGGGCGAATAATTTGTCTTGTGTGGCATTAAAAAATGATGACCCATCAATTCCTGCAAAACCTATTACAATAATGCTTGATATGAATTTTCAAATGAGTGGTGTTCCTGGATTAATAGTAGGTATTGTTTACAAAAATAAAACGCAATTATTCAGTTGTGGAGAAGTTGCTAAGAACAGTGGATTGCGTCCAACTGGTGATACGGTATGGCAAATAGGCTCGCTTTCAAAAGTAATAACAACAGCGATTTTTTCTATGATGATTCAAGAAAAGAAAGTTTCATTAATGGATAATTTATCTAATTATGTACCGCCCCCAGTTATCGTTCCAACCTTTAAAGGTAAACCAATCACATTGCTTGATTTAGCAACTTATACTGCTGGATTACCACTTGAAATTGTACATATTAAAGATCCTACAAAATATCATCCAAATGAACCTTTTGATGCGAGTCGTGCTTATCAGTGGTTATCACAATATAAATTAACTAAAGCGCCAGGTACGCATTATCAATATTCTAATATTGGATTTGGGCTATTGGGTAATGCATTAGCATATAAAGAGAAAATTTCATATTCTGAACTAGTTGATAAATACATTAATAAAAGACTTAATATGATAGATACAACTACAACACTGGATGAATCACAACAAATACGTGAAGCGACAAGTTATTGGATGAGTGGTAAAATATTTAAACCAGATGAGTCGTTTAATTTTGATCAACCAAGTGGTGGTATTTATTCTACGGCTAATGATTTGTTAAAATTTATTAAATATAATTTAAATATCACAACTAAAAAATATGAAAGAGCAAACCATATAGCACATAAAACCCATATAAATCGACATCAGTTAGATAATGGAATTACATTTGCTAGTTCAGGTTTAGCATTAGGATGGGAAGTTGATAATGAATATAATGGCTTGCCAATGATATTAACTAAAAATGGCTGGGCCAGTGGTTTTACTTCGTGGATGATACTGGCACCATCTGAAAACATTGGTGTATTTTCAATTTCAACAAAACCTTATTTGCCAATTAAAGGCTCACTACTGATGTTGATGCGTACAGTTTTATCAAGCAATAAAAAAAGTAAATAATATTGCTTCTTTGATAAATTAATCTATAACTTACTATGTGTGAGTAATTTTAGTCCGATTATTTTTAAAGGGAATTTAAAGCAATAATTTGCAATTAGGCAAAAATTTTGCTGCAATAATATTTAGGGAAATAAAAAGGGAGACAAGGACTGATGCAACGAATTGACTTTCAAGTTCAGCCACATGATGTTGATGGCCAGGGAATTGTAAATAATGTGCGATATTATGCTTATCTTGATCGAGCTCGGATCCATTTCTTAGAAACGGTTTTAAGAATTGATTTTGTTGCTTGGTCACAGGAAGGAAAAAATTTAATTCTCGCAGATGCGAATCTTTCTTTTAAGCAAAGCCTTAGATTAAATGATCGATTTTATATTTTGACAAGACCCATTGTAGATGGGCCGATAAAAATTCTCATTGAGCAGCGTATTTACCATGATAATGGAAGTTTAATTGTCAAGGCGAATTTAACTGCAACTTGTGTTGAGGTCTATTTAGGTAAGCGACGCTTTTTTGTGCCAGAAGCATTTAAATCATATCAGAAAGAAGAGGCTGTTGTTTAGTTTGATTAATAAGGAGATACCATGGGGCGAAAGTCTGTTTTAGACTCGTTAAGTGACTATCAATTAACAGCTTTAAATAAATTTAAATATCAAATTATTGATGCGTTTGGGGTGTTAAATGAATTATTTGAACATTTATCAAGTTATAAAAGTAACGCATCTATTGTGGCGTTAAATTGTTCATTAGAAATAGAGAAGATCTTTAGGTTATATACAGCTTATCATTATACAGATGACTTATTGCCTGGTGAGACAACATCATTAGCAGGCTGTATTAATATTGATGACCAAAAAGCATTAGAAGTGGTGACTGAGATCAATCGAATAAAACAAGAAATAAAGCACCTTGTTTCCCAAATATATCAAGTCATTGAAAAAAATGCATTACCTGTACCATTACGAAATGAAATTCAAGATGAAGTCTATAAGCGCTATGTTCAAGCAAAAACAGTTGAACCAAGGATAAATTGGAAAATGGTATATCGCCAGATTCCATTACCTGAAAATTTATCTCTAGCAGTCAGAGAAGTTTTAATTGTAAAACATGATATGGTAACAAGTAGAAAAGTAGATAAAGTTGAATTAAAGGGAATTTTAACGAGTCGTTTAAAATATCCACAAGAGGGCAGTGCATTAAATTATACTACACATGATTTAAACGTATTGGATGCACTAGCAGAGCATAAAAAATTAGTTATGCGATATCAGTTTTCAACGTATCGAGCTTATATTTATCAAGGTAAAAGCTATCGCCTAACGCCAATGACCATGCCATTAATTACAGCGCAGAGACAAAACTATCCTGTTACAATTAAAGAAGCCTCAGATAAGCGCTCAAAAGTAAGGACAGATAAGATTCCATACCAAGATCCCATTTTGCAGTCTTTGCCAGTTTATGTGCAGTAAGTCTTACTTAGGTATCAACATCAAAATCGCTACAATAAACATCATTAATACAAATAAGCGTTTTAATACAATTTGCGGTAAGACATGCACTAATTTCACACCAACAATACTGCCGATTAATGAAGGAATAATAGCAGATAGAAAAATTACTGTATTTAAATAGCCTATGTGGGATAAAGAAGAGCCCGTTTTAAAGAGTCCAATAATAATAAAGGCAATACCAGCTAAAGTTGAGTAGGTAAAAACAATGGTAGTTGACGTGCCAATGGCTTTTTTAATATCAAGGCCTGCTTTAGATAAAAAAGGTACCGTAAAGACAGATACACCCAGAGCTGTGGATATTGTACCAAGTGTAGTGCCAGCTAAGTTATAGGTAATTGGGTGTGGCATCCAAGTTTTAGAAAGGTTGATTTTATAGCGCCACATCCAGATGGCGGTTAATAAAATCATAATTCCAAAGAAAAGTTTAACATAATGGCTGGCAACGTTTGAAATAACAAGTGCACCTAAAACCCCACCAATACTCATTGAGATAATGGTTTTTTTTAAGATTGGATAGTCAATATTTTTATATCTTCTTTGTCGTAAGGTTGCCATTAATCCCAAAGGAATGGCCATTGCACTGCCTGTCGCTAAAGTCATTTGCATTGCATCATCAGTATGAGCATAAAAATGCACCACGATCCAATAAACGCCTGGGACTGTAATAAGGCCTGCGCCACCACCAAAAATACTAGATAAAAAGCTTGCAAAAAAACCAACTAAAATCGATAAAATAATGACCATGATACCGTTCCTATAACTTAAGAAATCGATGGTATCATCAAATGTTGATTCTTCCAAGATTAATGTAAGCAATCATTTTTCTGCTGGATAACCTTGATTAGGGTTGCTTTCATGAGCATTTTCCTCTGCTAATGCGCGAAATGGCAATTGTGGTGCGCTATGAATTAAATGAGGCGTTACATTTAAGCTTTTATGAGTAATAATATGCTCAAGAATCTCAATTTGTTCGTTAATTGCAGATAATAAATTTTTATGATAGATATGATAATTAGCTGCTTCTTTAGTTAAATGAGAAAACGGCTTTGGTGACATATAGTGAGCAAGGTCAATTAAGCGTACTTGATCGCCATAATAAAATAAGCTAGAGCCAATTGCTGCAACATCTTCTTGAAAAATAAATAAAGCAATGTTTTGTAATTGGTGTTTAAGTTTTTCTAAATTTGGCACATTAAGTTGATTAAAATAATTATATAACGTGCTATAACTACGTGGATAACTAAATAGGCGTAAGAATAAACTACTCGAGTTGGATATTTGAAAGTTTGCAGCACCACTAAAGCGAGCAGATGATTCGTTAAGTGACATCTGTGTTTTATTTAGCCAACTTTTCTTCTCCAGCATATTATAGTCAGCTTCATTATCAGAATAGGTAATATGCCCTAATTTAGCATCAAGGCTTTTTTGTTCTAGATTCGCTTGAGAAATGCTTTGAAGTTGTTCGATATAAATCTTAAATGTTAAACGATTAGGATAATTTATGTGTAATGACCTTAGATCATCAATGATAGCTTGATAGTCACTAATTGATATGTCATTTAATGCATGAATGGGGAGGTCGGCTTTTATAATGCTTGGATCTTCTGTATTATCGTTATCAATTACTTGAATTTGATAAAGTTTTGGTATTATGTTGCTAAAGTCAGATTGACGTAGTTTTAATGAAAGTTCAAGGTAAGCAATTGCTTCGATAGCATTTGTTTTTTTACAAATAAGCTCAATGACTTCTCCATTAGTTAGCATTATATCAACAAGTGATAAATCTTCTATATGTCCAGCATTAATTTCTAATGCACTTTTTTGTATCTCTTTAGGTTCATCTGCTTCAATAATAACACAGGTCGATAAAAACTCTTCATAGAGTTCATCACTAGTAGTTGAGCATCCTTGCTTACCTTTACCCTCTTCATACATGATCAGGTTCCTTCTGCATAGATAAATTATCTAAAAGCTTATCTGTGTTTACACTATAGAATAGGCTTAGTTTAATAAGCTAATGAATTGATTATTGCATTGAAAAATAGAATTGGTCAAGATTTTGCATACATAGCGTAGCTAATTGAATTAGATAACTCAATTAGCTCAAATAGATTGGTTACTTATGTGCGTATTTCTAATGCATCTTAAGGCCCATTAGGTTTTTTAGTAGGTTCTGTAGTAGGTTCACGTTTTTCAATAGATTCTTTAGCAAATGGGTTTGGTGTTTGGCCTATCTTTTTTTCTTGCCGTCTCTTGAGTACTTCACTGAGTGTTGTCCTAGGAACTTCACTTGATGACAATGAAGCATTAGTATTGTTATTGTTATTGTTATTGTTATTGTTATTGTTATTGTTATTGTTATTGTTATTGTTATTGTTATTGTTATTGTTATTGTTATTGTTATTGTTATTGTTATTGTTATTGTTATTGTTATTGTTTTTGTTTATGACATCATCTATAATTGAAATTTGTTCGTTAATGGCTAGGATCAGGTTATCTGTATATTTGTTTCTATGTGCATCAGTTTTACTTATGCCTGACTCGTTAATTAGAGACATAGGGTGTGCAGGGTCTATTAAACGAACTTGATTACCAAAATAAAATAGGCTTGAGCCGACCATTGCAATTTCCTTTGTACTGATATGAGTTATATGATTGTCTAGTTGCTCTTTTAAGCTCTTTAAATCACGTATATCAAGTTGCTGAAAGTATTCTTTTACAACAGTATAGCTATTAATGTATTCAAACTGTCTTTTAATCTTATCTGGATTATTAGCAACTTGTGAATGCTTTAGACCACCAAAGCGAGCGCTCTTTTCATTTATGTCCATTTGATTAGCTGTAAATCTATTCTTGGACTTCTCATCTGCATAAGTTCTTGCTTCTTGCTCTTTAAAGCGGGTATCTTGACCAATTTTCACATCAAGGTTTGGAATTTTTAGACCTTGTTGACTTCTATGTGTTAGAAATTCTAGTTTGATAGTAACTTTAGCCTCTTGCGGGAGCTCCTTAAGCTTCGACATTAGATTAAACATATCTTTCATAGGGTCGTTGAGACTTTTTGAAGCTTTAAAGAGACTTGTTGAAGCTTTAAAGCTTTTAGTGACATATTTTAAATCATTATCATTTTTATTAAAAGATAAATTTTTGATGTCTTGATGTATTTTAGATACGTTAAAGTTCTGTGTTTGACCTTCTTTATCGGTAAACGTAATTTGGAAACATTGTGGAAAGATAGTGTCAATAGGATTTCTAGTACAGTTTAATTCGGCATATGCAAGTGCTTCAGCTTTGCTAGTTACTTTGCTTACAGCTTTTTTACCATCAATCTTTTCTAGTTTCAGTCCACCGTGACCTGCACCTGCTTTAA
Source organism: Thiotrichales bacterium 19S3-11 (assembly GCA_021713295.1). Lineage (GTDB taxonomy): Bacteria > Pseudomonadota > Gammaproteobacteria > Francisellales > Francisellaceae > M0027. The sequence goes on along the minus strand of JAKJJU010000002.1, from coordinate 16,049 downwards.
GCTCCTGAGTTTCTTCGTACATTTTAGGCCCCCCTAATTTATCAATTATATTGAACATTGTTTATCGAATATGGGGGGAACTAAATCTAAGCAGCTTATTACTTTCCCCCCTCATCTTACTATTCCATACTTTAGCTATTGTATGCTGTAAAGTCAAGTGGCTATTGAAATCAGTTAACCCTATCTATTTTAAAAAAAGATTGAAATTTAGTGTATTTAAAATTGTTTAAAATGAAATATTAATCGTTTTTAATTCATCATACGAACTTTTAAATCGGTTAATATACCATCAACAGGCATATCCCAATGATCGCTTGGGCAATGATTGATTTGTTGAAATTCATAAGCACAGCCAATTAGGGTTGGCTTATGAATCATTGGCTTAAATTGAAAACTGTAATCATAGAAACCCGCGCCCATGCCGATACGGTTACCATTTAAGTCAAATGCAACTAATGGCATGAAAACCAAATCCATTTCCCAAGGAGCTTTGATGGCATTTACGTTAAAATAAGGCTCATAGATATTATAGCGGTTACTATAAAGCATTTCACTTTGATTATAACAAGCAAACCAAAGGCCTCGTTTAATCAGTGGATGTACAACAGGTAAATATAAATTAATTGCCTTGAAGCTGGCGTATTCAACTAGATTGCACAAGTCAGCTTCACCATCATTGGGGAAGTAAATAGCGATAGATTTCGGTTGTACTTTATCAATAATTTCAAGTGCATGTTTTAGTAAATGTTCATTCAGTTGAAATCGTTCAAACGTTTCTAATTGTTGGCGCTTTTGGCGAATATGCTTACGAATTGTTAGTTTGTCATCCATTGATGTGATTTACTCATAAGTTGAAAAAATTTTAAAGAAGTTAGCTACCCGAATTTGCCGCTGTCCACAAGGCTCTTGAACCCTCAAGAACCAGGTGGGTGCTACATGCATGCATTGGGCTTCTCGATAATAAACGAGCTTGCACTCCCGCATTCAATTAAGCTCCCATAAATATAAGCATCGGCTCAAGACTGTAGAGACTGGCGCACAATCCAGGCAGCAAACTTCTTAATAAGAACTATATGCTAAATATACCCTAAAAGGCAAGTAATGCAGGAATAAAATAGTTTAAAAAAATACTTGCATTTTAATTTATCAAATTACTAACAAAGTGGTAGGATAGGCATATTAATAGTTATATGTGAATAAAGTTATGTCTAACAAAGAAGTAGCAATGCCAGAGTTTGATGAAGTAGCTAAAGCATTGAAAAACTTAAAAGCAATGACAGAAGTTGCTGAGTCTCATGGACTTTTATGTGCTCTTTTCAGTGGTGGTGCTGATGTAAGAATTAGCGCTTGGGTTGATTCAATGTTAACCACGTTTGTTGAAGAGGGTGATGTCATGGCCGAAAATGCGTTAATGGTACTTGCAGAAGTATTTGAAGCAACAAAAAATCAATATCAAAGTGGTTTTTTTGATTTGGAATTATTATTACCTCAAGATACAACCAGCTTTCATCAAAGAATTGATGCACTTGCTATGTGGTGCCAAGGTTTTTTATCTGGCTTAGGTTTAATGGGGTTTTCCTTTCAGAAAGAGCATAGCCAAGAAATTAAAGAAGCAATTACTGATTTATCTAAAATGTCTGCTTTGCAATATGATGAAGAAGAAGAAGGTGATGAGGATTCAGAGAAAGCTTATAATGAATTGGTAGAGTATGCAAAAGTTGCTGCATTACTATTGCATGCTGAATTGAGTGCTTTAAATCAATCGAAGCAAAAATCAGCCGATAATGCACCGAATTTAACCGATGATTAATGATGTTAAACTATAAAAATGAAACAAATGAATGATACTGACTATATAATTTCTGAAGAATCTAAGGTGGACGTTGCTATTGTTGGTGGAGGTTTAGTCGGCCAAGCATTAGCGCTTGCAATTGCCCCCTACGTTGAGTCGATTATGCTAATTGATCGAGTTGATTTAAGCGATATGGCTTTAGATAGTTTTGATGCGCGAGCTATGGCATTAGCCTATAATGCATTATGTATCTTGAAAGGATTGGGTTTATGGGAGAAGTTAAGTCCGCATTGTGAACCAATTCATAAAGTACATGTCTCTAATAAAGGCCTGCTAGGGCGTGTGGTATTGGATCATAAAAAAGTTCACAAACCATGCCTTGGTGCAATTTGTGCATTTCCTCAACTGTATGCAGCGATGCACCAACAGCTGTTAAAAGAAGATAGGATTCAGCTTATGGCTCCAGCTGAAATCCTTTCATTAGATACTTCAACCAATCAGATAATACTTATAAATAATAAGCTAAGACAGAACGTATCAGCAAATCTAGTCATTGCTTGTGATGGTGCAAGATCAGCGATACGTAATCAATTAGGTATTGAAGTTGAGCATACTGACTATCAATCGTATGCCTTAGTTTGCAATATAGAGCTTAAGCGCTCACATCAAAATTATGCTTATGAGCGTTTTTATGATGATGGAATTGTTGCTATGTTACCAATGACCGGTAACCGTAGTGCTTGTGTTTTCACGTTTGCAAAAGGCAGGAAAAATGAAGTTGAGGCAATGACCGATGAGGGACTTTGTGACTATTTACAAAACCTATTTGGTTATCGTCTTGGAAAATTTATTAAAGTTGGTAAACGCGATATATTTCCATTACATTTAATGGTCGCTAATCAATTATTTTCGAATAATGTTTTATTATTTGGTAATGCAGCACATTTCTTGCATCCAGTGGCAGGGCAAGGATTTAATTTATGCCTGCGCGATATCGCCGTTTTTGCAGATTTAGTTAATTGTTTTGGCATTGGTAGTGATAATCGTCAATTATTAGAAGCTTTTGAAAAAAGTAGGGTTAAAGATCACAAACAAACGATTTGGGTAAGCAATCAACTCGTTAACTTTTTTTCTAATAATATTCGAGCAATGAAACTTTCGCGTAGTTTGGGACTCCATCTAACCGATCGTTTACCAATAGGAAAATCTTTAATTAATCGGCTGATGATGGGAGATATGATTCAATTGCCAACACTTGCAAAACAAAGGGTTCACCAATGGGAAATATAAAAAAGCACCAAGTAGTTATTCTAGGTGGTGGTATGGTTGGTTTAACCTTAGCCAAAGGCTTAATTGATCAAGGTATTAATGTTGCAGTTATTGAACGAAATCAACCCAAACTAGATTTTTCTGATAATAAGAAAGATTTAAGAGTTAGTGCGATTAATCGTTTTTCAGAGCAGCTATTAGATAAGTTAGGTGTTTGGCAGGCAATTTATGAGCATGACATCGCGCCATTTAACCAGATGTATGTTTTTGATCAGGGTAGTTCTGGTCAAATTAAGATGGATGCGCTCGAAATTGCAGAACGTGAGTTGGGCTTTATTATAGAGAACCGTGTAATTGTAAAAACACTATGGCAAGGTTTGGTGAGTAAAAATGCTGCGCTTTATGCCCCTTATACGGTTGAAAGTTTAATTCGTAACAATCATCTGTGGCAATTGCAATTATCCGATGGTAGTTTGATTGAGTCTGAGCTATTAGTTGGTGCCGATGGTGCTGGATCATGGTTACGAAATCAATTTGATTTTGCACTTAAAAAAAGGCCATATAAACAACATGCGCTTGTTGCAGAAATTGAGATTGAGAAGTCTCATAAAAGTTGCGCAACTCAGCGCTTTTTATCAACAGGGCCTTTGGCGTTTTTGCCATTAACTGATCCGTTTCGCTGTTCGATTGTATGGAGTACAAGCGAAAATGAGGCAACTCGCTTAATTGAATTAGATGAAGCAAGCTTTAATGAACAGTTATCTAATGCATTTAATTATCATTATGGGCAATGTAGTGTTCAGTCCCAACGTGTCAAATTTCCTTTGGTTGAGCAGCATGTTGATCAATACGTTAAAGATGGTGTTGTCTTAATTGGTGATGCTGCGCATGTGATACATCCGTTAGCTGGTCAAGGTGTTAACCTTGGTTTTAGAGATGCTAGCTCATTAATTGATGTACTAGCAGCTGCTCATCGAAAAGGAAGAAGTTTAAGTGAGCTTTCAACCTTAAAGCAATATGAACGAGAAAGGCGTTGGCATAACCAATTGTTGATTTGGATGATGACGGCATTCAAAACTGGCTTTACGAATGAATCAAAAATTTTAGGATTTTTAAGAGGAAAAGGACTTTCTTTTGTAGATAGACAAGCGTTATTAAAACGGTTTTTTATGACGCAAGCTATGGGCAAAAAAGGTCTAATGTAATGATAAAGACAGATGATTTTAATTATGAGTTGCCTCAAGAATTAATTGCACAGTACCCAACTGATAAGCGAGACCACAGTAGGCTTTTGGTGTTAAATCGCAATCTAGGTTTAGCTAATGAAATCCAAGATAAATATTTTTATGACTTACCATCATTTATTAATTCAGGTGATTTACTGGTTTTTAATAATTCTAAAGTAATGTCGGCAAGATTATTTGCTCAGAAGCAAACCGGTGGTAAAGTTGAATTATTGATTGAACGTATTTTAGATAATCAAACGATTCTATCTCATTTGCGAGTTTCAAGAAAACCAAAAGCGGGTGAATGCATTTATCTGGATGAACAAACAAAGTTTAAAATGTTAGGCCATCATGGGGGTACGTTATTTAAACTAGAGTTAATGCCAACGGAGAATAGTCAAACAATTTGGCAGATCATGGAACAATTTGGCCATATGCCTTTGCCACCGTATATGCAGCGAGACGATCAAAAAATTGATATTGAGCGTTATCAGACGGTTTATAGTCAGCCTTTGGGCTCTGTAGCCGCACCAACGGCAGGGCTTCATTTTACCGATGAATTATTAGGGGCGTTAACTAAAAAAGGTGTTGAAACAGCATACATTACATTACATGTTGGTTCTGGAACATTTCAACCGGTAAAAGTAGATAATATATCATCACATCAAATGCATAGCGAAGTGATTGACGTATCGGATGAAATTTGTCAAAAAATTATAGAGACTAAAGCACGGGGTAATAAAGTAATCGCTGTCGGAACAACAACGGTGCGCTCTTTAGAGACTGCTGCTTTATCTGGAAAGATTAAGCCTTTTGTTGGTGAGACAGATATATTTTTATACCCAGGTAAAAAATTTCATGTTGTTGATCAGATGATTACAAATTTTCATCTGCCAAAATCAACTTTAATTATGTTAGTTAGTGCCTTTGCAAGTACGGATCAAATAAAGCGTGCTTATGCCCATGCAATTCTTGAGCGATACCGATTTTTCAGTTATGGTGATGCTATGCTTATTTTATAAATAGGGATGGTTTGTTTGAAATGAAGCGATTACTAGTAGCATTATTTTGTTTATTTATTATGGTGACATCTACACTTTGGGCACTAAACCAACCGCCACAACCAAAAATTTTATTATCAGGGGAAAGTCAGTCAAGTTTAAATGAGCAAATGGCATCTACAGAAGCTACAAACGTTGCGCCTAAAGTTGAGATAAAACCGGTTAGTCGGTTATTAGAAAAACCAAGTGATTTATTTGTTAAACAAGTTAATGATTTTAATCATGATGTAAGTCAGTTATTTAAAAAAGTAACATCAAAACTTTCTTCAATGCCTGATAGTGAAATTGCTATTATGTATTTACAAATAAAAGCAGCGCAGCAGCAAAATTTATTATTACAACAACAAAATCAAATAATGGATGAAATTGCATTATTAAACGCAAATATTAAGGTTTTGATTAAACAGAATAATGAGTTATTGAGTCATAAATAATAAAAACCCTGTAGAGACGCGATTTATCTGTATATGTCAAATACCCATGTTGGGTTGATATTTTACCAAAATTGGGTATTTTAAATATAAAATGCTCATAAAGAAAAGGGGTGATTAGGATGGATATTAATTTTAAGAAAAGTTTACTAAAAAGTGCAAAAGAAGCTGTTGAAATTGCACAGAAAAAAGTAAAGCCTGCAAAAGAGCATAAAATTTTTATTGCAGATGAGATAGATGTGAAGAAGATTAGACAGAAATTAAATATTACACGTAGTGAGTTTTGTGAACGTTATGGCTTTAAATTAAGAACACTACAAAAGTGGGAGCAAAGAATTAGTCGGCCGGATAGTGCAACTAGAGCTTATCTAACTGTAATTGATAGAAATCCAGATATTGTGGCGCAAACCCTTCAGCAAAATGCAAGTTAAATAAAAACCATGCAGAGACGCGATTGATTACGTTTTTATTAAAATATATTCATAATACAGTATATTATGAATTATTTTTTTCTATAACCCAAGGGCATGCATTAGTTTGACTGTTCGTTTGTTGGCATAAAAAGACAATGCTTTGATGGCTTGGTAATACTGATTGCTGATTAGAGACGATATAAGAAGTCACGGTGTTATTTTGACAGTCAATTTGTTTAATCGCTGCATTTTGGTTATCAACTGTAATATGACAGCTTACCTTTGTTTTAGTAAAAGAGACATCAAAGTGGGTATTATCAATAAGCTTTGGGCATGTGCCGTAGTAAATAGTTTTACCAGTCTTTAATAATGATTTACCGCAATGCTTAATGTCAACATCACCAAGGCCAAAGTCAACAATCGCTAGAGGAAAAATATTAATCGTCTCTCTAATATTGATAATATCATACAAAGAAAGGCTATTGGTATTTGCGTGGCTAATTGACGGTAAGATAAGGCTTAAGCTAAGTAAGCCTTTGAGTAGTTTATTTTTTATTATTCTTGTAATCATTTTATAAGCAACCCCAAAGTTAGTTTATATTTAAATAATAACGCAGTGCGTTTTATATTGCAAGTGTTAAGTGTGATTTTATTTTTATGGGATAGCAAAAGAGTAATTAATGTTGAACGTGTTAATTAAAATGATTAACTTTTGTTTCAATCACTATTTCAATTTATTTTAGTAAATAAATTATTTTAAGTCATCTAGTTAAATCAATGTCTGATTGATTAAAATTACAAGTTAAATAACCAAATGTTACGCAAAGCTTCATTTTTTATTGACGCAATGCGTTATATTTGTGTAAGTTGGTAGTAAGCAATATGCATTAATGAAATTGGAGGGTTGTTATATGAAAATTAAAACTACACATCTTGCGCAATATTTTAAGTCAGATGAACGTAAAAAATTTACTGATACTCTAGGTTCAAATAAATCTAGTAAAGTTACTGAGTTTTATCATAATATATTAAATTATATAGAAAATCAGAAAAGACATAGAGTAACTGAGTCTGAAACAGTAGATATTACAGAGAATATTAAGGAAATTATAAGCTATTTATATAGATCTTATAGAAAAGATGAAGATATATCGAAAGAAAGTAAGTTATTAAAACCATTAAGCGAGAGCAATGTATTAAAATTTCTAGCTGAGTTATGTACTTTAGCTATCAGCAAAGATGATCAAATTAATAGCGGTGTAAAGGACTCAATAGAAAAAGTATTAAAGTTGAAATTTAAGGATCAAAATTATCCTAAATCTGAAAATTTTAAAGAATTTGTTGAGTTATTGGTTGCTCATAAAGATTTATATAAAGTATATTCTAATGTTGATCACTATCAAGATAATAATGATAAAGCATTTTTAAATACTTTTTTACATGACTTAAATGATGCTGACTTAAATGAAAACTCTATTAACCTACTAATTAAATTAACACGTTATCAGTATTCAAATATTAAGTTAATTAAAAAAATGTTTAAAAGGGTTAATGAATTAGAAAATAAAGATGATTTTATTAAGATAATTGATGAGGTATTGAAGTCTAATTTTAAAGATGATCGTATTATTGATGACTTATGCCAATTTTCTGATGCTCAAATCTTAGATATTGCTAAACTTCTAGAGTTTGTAACTAATTCAGAGAAAAATGTACCAAAAATACTGCAAGATAACTTTAAGATTATCAACGACGTATTTAAGTTAAATGATGAAGTTTTCAAAAAAGATATTCTTAATTTATTTATTCAATTAAAAAAAATTGAGAATTTTGGGTATAAAGAATTTAATGATATTTTTAAAGATAAAGAAGGTGATTCTTTAACTAATTTCTATAAAGCTTTATTGGTTGTAAATAAGAGTAGTACTTTTGCAACCACTAGATCAATAAATGAGTGGGCAAAGGGTATAAGTCAAAATCCAGAATTACAAAAATGTTTAGCAAATTTATATCAAATTGAAGGGTTAAGTTTAGATCAAACTAAGCTTGATCGTATAAAAAAATATCCTCAATTACAAGAAATAATTAATAAATTATCAAATGAAAGTGATTTTGAAAGTTTAGTAGATAAATTACTGAATGATAGTATAAAAGAAGAACCATGTCTTTTAAATATATTAAATAAATTAAAGGAATTAGAATTAACTAATGAAGAGTATAAAAAAATAATTAATGATGAAAATTTGCAAAAATTAATTCAGGAATTAGATAATAATTTAGTTATAAAAAAATTAATTAAACAGGAAGACTTTTTAGAGCAATATAGTAGTCTAATTTTTGATGAAGCTTTGCTAAATAAAAAAAATAATCTACGAAATCAATTCAATGAATATAGTTTAGAAATCGAAAGTTCGAATATACTCATTGAGAATACTAAAAATACATTAAATCAGTTAAAAACTAGTCATGGAGAACTTAAAGGTACGCTTCCTAATCTAGGATTAGACGAGGCGGATAAAAATAAGCGTCTAAATGATATCCAAGATAAAATTGACTTATATACTTCTATCTTGAGTGAAAAAAAAACAGCTCTAGAAAGTTTGCAATCTAATAAAGGTAATGTTGATAAAAAATATAGAGAGTTAGAGGTTAAACAAACATCGAAAAGTAACTTTATAAATAATCTAAAATTATTTTTAAAAAGAACAGATGTAGATTTTAATGCTAATGCTATTGAGGATTTTTTTAAAATAGTTTTTAAACTGAATCAATGTGAACAATATAATTTCAATTTTGAGAAGTTTGATGTTATATATTCAGGTGGAAAATTACAAAACTTACTATTGGCAATTCCAGATGATGTGCTAAAAAGTAAACAAGCAGGCATTTTTTTAGATCGGCTATTAAGTGATGATGGTTTTAGAAATCAGTTATTTAATTTTATGGAAGGTAAAAATGTTAGTGATGTAAATAATGAATTATTTGCTAATGCCTTTATTAAAATTGCAAATGCTGATTGTTTAACTGATGAGGTATATGAAAAATTAGAACAAGGTGAAAATGTAAGTAAAATCAATGTAAACTTTCCATCGGTAGAGTATAATTCTGCAAGTAAAGCTTATATAGACATACATGATTCTTCTAAAGTTTATTCAAATAATACTCTTGGAAAGGAGTTAGATAAATATTTAAATTCACAACCACAACCACAACCACAACCACAACTACCAACGCCAACGCCAACACCAACGCCAACACCAACGCCAACACCAACGCAATCACAACCAGACGTACAACAACAAAAAAAACGACTGTTAATTGATTTAATTAAAGCTTCAAATAAGCATGTGAAGGTAAAATGTGGACTTGGTGGTGTTAAACTTGATCAAAAAAAATATAGTGAATTATTAGGCTGCTCTTTTAAAAATGACTTGATAAATTCAGGAAAATTAACTACTCATATTGGTCGGATGTTGAAAAAAAACTTTGTAAATATATCCCGTGCTATAAATGATAATGATGTTAATTTTGATAAATTTCAAAATGATATTAAAGAGTACATTAAAGATGTGACTGGAGATAAAATAAAGACTAATACATTTAGAACAAAGGCAACTGTAACTTTTTATAATCAATATAATACTGAAAATCTATTAGGTGTAGTTAATGGCTATCTAAGTAGAGACCCAGAATAAACTTCTGTTTTTTTATGATTGATATAATAAATAACAATAAGTTAATTAACTCATGTGGCGAATATTATCTCTAATTACCGCAAAATATGCGGTGAATAATCTTTTAAAGCGGCATAATACTTTCAAGTATTGATGATTCTTGTTATAATTAATCATAATGATTAATTTTGAATCATGGTGATTAATATGCAAAAGATACAAGTTATGCTTGATGATAAGCTTGCATCAAATTTAAAAAAAAGTGCCAAAAAAGCTGGCTTATCAATTAGCTCTTATACAAGAATATTATTAACTAGTGCTTATAATAAAAGACTTTCAGCATTGGAAAAAGCACTCAAGGAAACGGATGGTGATGTGCATTCTTCAGCAGAAGATTTTTTAAAGGAATTAAATGAAATGATTGATAATGCTTGATGTTATAAGAAAAAAGCAATTTATTAAATCGCTTAAAAAATATCGTTCAAATAAACCTGTATTAATAGAATTAGAAAAAGTTGTTAGATTATTAGTTAATGAATTACCGATCCCAAAAAAGTATAAAGATCATGAATTAAAAGGTAATTTTAAAGGAATAAGAGAATTACATTTAAAACCAGATGATTTATTGCTTTATGTTAAAATAGAAGGTGAGAGTATTATATTAATTGATATAGGTAATCACGCTAATCTTCTAAATATGTAAATAGTATAATAAAAATTTCTTTTTATAACAGTAGGTTAATTAACTTATGCGGCGAATACCACCTCTAATAACCGCAAAATGTGCGGTGATTAACCTGTAACAATTCTTCTAAAGCTAATAATGGTAGCTTTGGTAAAATAAGAAGTAACTTTGATAAAAATGGAGTTTTATCATAATGAGTTTAACAGCGGAAAAAAAACAAAAAATCATCACATTTTTACTAAATACACAAATAAATAATGATGATGAGGTGAATGAACTATTTTTAGAAATATACAATGAAATAGCTAGGAAAGTTGAAGAAAAATACCCAGAAATTAAACCATTTACTGAAAAATATGCATCGGTTGTTATCACAGAGATCAATAATGAAATAGTTAACTATTTAAAAGAAGAAAAATTATTTGATACTTTATATTTATATTATCATAAGTTAAGAGAATCAATTTCTCAGTGGTCACCCGAAGGTAAGTATCTAGCTGAAATCCCAAAGCTTGCACCATTTCAAGGGTCGTTATTAGAGCTTCTAGATAATGGATTAATTGAAAACTATGCATCAGAGGTTGAAGTTTGCCAGTTGTATATGGTTTCATTTGCTCAAAAAAATAGATTAGAGGCAAATGAGTGCTTTAGTAAAGTAGCAATGATTATTAAAAGACTAGAGCCAATTACAGCATTATCTGAGCAGTATCCAGAGAAATTAAGCCCCGATTTGATAAATTATCGTGATCAGTTAATTAGAATAACAGTTGATTACTTACTGCATGAACCATTTGATAAAGCTGAGACTAAGTTTCAAAAAGCATTGGCATTAAATACGGCTAATTTACTTGAGTGTATGAAAAAACATGCCATATTTGACACACTTTATGGTCAGTATCATAAAATTAGGGCTTATTTATTGGCATATCAACCTGAGGTTGATACAGCTGATGATATTCCTAATACACTACCTGTTTGTGAAGTTCTTATGGAACAACTTAATCGTGAAATAATCTTTAATTATGCTTCAACCCCTGAGGGTGTATTGGACTATTTATCTGAATTGCCTAAAGAAAAACGAGTAGAGATAGTTACTAAAATAGCTGAACTTATCAAAATGTTAGAGCCTGTTGAAATGTTGATGAATGAAAAACAACCGGATATCAATGCTGAAATTATACAATACCGTGATCATATGATTGCAGCTGTTGTGAATTGTTTGACTTCAAACAGTGAATTAAGTTTTGAAAGTGAATATAAGAAAAGCATTTTATCGGCGGAGACCGCATTCAAACAATTAATTAATGATAATCTGCATTATAAATTTGCAGAAGTTATTTATCCTTGGATACCTAATCAAAGACTTGCTTCAGGAGTAACGGATGTCTCTCATGCAATTACAACACATTTACCATTTTTTAACTTTTTTTCATCCAGCCGTTATACATTAACAAAAACAACACAGGCGGCAACAAAAATGCTTGCTTAGTTGTACAGTTAAAAAGAAGTTATTTTAGCGCTTGAAAACAGCATTAAAAATCTTCATATTAATCAAATAAGATTAAATTTATTATTGTATCGTATTGGAGTAGGTATTAATGAATCAAGAAGATAAGCAATTAATCACTAATTTGGCACAACGGTTACACCAAGGTAATAATCAGCTACAAAAAGACCCTGAGGCAGAAGTAATTATTAAGGGAGAGATTGAAAGCGTGCCAAATGCCGTTTATCAGTTAACACAAGCAGTTTTACTGCAAGAGCATGCTTTGCAAAATGCACAAAATCAAATTCAAGTTTTACAACAGCAAGTACAAGCGTTACAAATGCAAGCCCAGCAACCTAAGCGTGGCTTTTTTAGTAATTTATTTGGTGGTAGTCAAAACCAAAATTATAGAAACTTTCAGAATCAACCCAATCAAATGGGCTATCAAAATAACTTCAATCAAGGAATGTATCAGCAACCACAAACAAATTATGGTGGTGGTTCCAGTTTTTTACGATCAGCCGCTACAACAGCAGTTGGTGTCGCAGGTGGTATGGCATTATTTGAAGGGGTAAGTAGTTTATTTTCAGGTTCTCATGAGGCAGTAGCAAATAATGCTGATGTGGTTTCAGGTGTTGCACCTGAGATGATGAATCAGCCTCAGCAATTTATTGATGACCCACAAAGTTTGGCAGATGGTTTTGGCTCTGGGGGTGATGACTTTCTAAATCAAAATGATTTAAGTGGGGGCTTTGGAGACTTTGGTGATGGTGGTGACTTTGGTGATGGTGGTGACTTTGGTGGCGGCGACTGGTTTTAGGGATTTTTTGATCGATTTTTCTTTAAAGTGTTTTCGACAAACTGCGCTATAGTTGCTGTTGCCACCAATTTGAATTTGACTGCCATCAGTAATTACATCGCCACTTTCGTTATGGCGTAAGACGTGTGTTGCTTTTTTACCACAATGACAAATGGTTTTGATTTCTACTAAATTATCAGCCCAAGCTAATAGGTATTGACTGCCTTCAAAAGGTTCTGATTGAAAGTCATTGCGTATGCCGTAAGTTAATACAGGAATGTTTAAATAATCAACAATTTCAGTTAGTTCATAAACTTGAGCTTTTGTTAAAAACTGTGCTTCATCAACTAATACACAATCGATACGACTAGATTTATTTTTTGAAAAAACAATTTCATATAGTTGTGTTGTTGGAGTAAAGCCAAGTGCATCAGCATCTAAACCAATTCGAGACGATATTTTATTTTTACCTGCACGGTCATCAACTTCAGGTGTTAATAGTAAGGTATTCATGCCTCGTTCTTTGTAGTTATAATCAGATTGTAAAAGAACTGTACTTTTACCAGCATTCATACTTGAGTAATAAAAATAGAGTTTAGCCATGATCTACCCTTGATCATCATTTAATTATTTAGATAATTAGCATATTGTAGCGAATTTATTTAAAAGCACAATTTGATTGACCTTAAGTATATAAAGCTTTACTTTTGGTTAAATCAAAAGCGTATTAGATGATTAACTTTTTAGAATATATTGGAATTAATTTTTATGGAGCAGTCTCAACTAGTATTTGACGGTATTGAGGTCAAGCCAATTAAAGACTTTGTTCGTCAAGCCTATCTTGACTATTCGATGTATGTCATTTTGGATCGTGCATTACCATCAGTTGCAGATGGCTTAAAACCAGTACAAAGGCGTATTGTTTATGCAATGAGCGAGTTAGGCCTATCAGCAATTAGTAAGCATAAAAAGTCAGCAAGAACAGTAGGTGATGTGTTAGGCAAATATCATCCGCATGGTGATAGTGCTTGTTATGAGGCAATGGTTTTAATGGCACAAAGCTTTTCTTATCGATACCCACTTGTGGATGGACAAGGTAATTGGGGGTCAATTGATGACCCTAAATCGTTTGCTGCGATGCGTTATACCGAAGCAAGACTTTCGCCTTATGCTGCACTTTTATTATCTGAATTAAAATTAGGTACGGTTGATTGGGGGGATAATTTTGATGGTACCTTAAAAGAACCATTATTATTGCCTGCTCAAGTACCAAATATATTATTAAATGGTGGTATGGGGATTGCCGTTGGAATGGCAACGGATATTCCACCACATAATATGACTGAAATTATTGAAGGGTGTTTAAAGCTATTAAAGCATCCTAATATGACAGATGAGTCATTATTTAAGTTAATTCCTGCGCCTGATTTTCCTGGTGGTGCAGAGATCATTACATCTGAAGTAGAGCGTCTAAAAGCCTATCAAACAGGTAATGGAAGTATTAAGTTAAGAGCTATTTATGAAGCTGATGATGATGAGGTTATTATTACAGCTTTACCACATCAGGTTTCTACGGCGAAAATAATTGAGCAAATTGCCCAGCAAATTCAATCTAAAAAATTACCTTGGTTGACAAATGTAAGAGATGAATCTGATCATGAAAACCCAATTCGTTTGGTTTTAGCTATGCGTTCAAATAGAGTTAATGTTAGTCGTTTAATGTCTCATCTTTTTGCAACAACAGACCTTGAACGTAATGCGAGACTGAATTTTAATATGATTGCACTAGATGGCAAGCCAAAGGTTATGTCATTAAAAGAAATCCTAATACAATGGCTAGCCTTTAGGCGTCAGTGTGTTACGAGACGTTTAGAAAGTCGACTAGATAAGGTTTTAGAGCGTTTACATATATTAGATGGTTTATTGATTGCTTATCTTAATCTTGATGAGGTCATTAGAATTATTCGGACAGAGGATGAGCCAAAGCCTCGACTAATGAAGCGCTTTAACTTAACTGATAAGCAGGCAGATAGTATTTTAGATACCAAATTGCGTCACTTAGCAAAGTTAGAAGAATTTAAACTACAAGCTGAAAAAGATGATTTGTTAAAAGAGAAAGATTATCTTGAAGCTTGTTTGAATGACCAAGAAAAAATGACTCAATTAATCACTGAAGAACTGAAATTGGTTAAGAAAAAATATGCCGATAAAAGGCGTTGTAAAATTATTGATAGAGAAGAAGCTAAGGCATTAGATGAAACGGAGTTAATGCCAGCAGAAAATATTACGGTGATTTTATCAAAACTTGGTTGGATTAGAGCAGCAAAAGGTCATGATGTTGATCCTCAACAAATGAATTATCGTTCGGGTGATGGCTATTTAGCATCAGCAAAAGGACGGTCAAATGAATTGGTTATTCTGACAGATAAAGAAGGGCGAGTATTTTCAATTCGAGCTTCTGAATTGCCTTCTGCTAGAGGCCAAGGAGAGCCGATCACAGGTTATTTTAATATGGATACGACCTCATCAATTAAGAATGTTGCAATTAGCTCAGGCGATGGGTTTATTGTTTTAGCATCAAAAGCAGGTTATGGGTTTATTTCAGAAACAGCTTCAGTGTTAACTAAGAATAAATCAGGCAAACAAGTACTAACCGTTCCTGATGGTTTTGGTGTTGTAGCACCAGTCGTTAGAAAAAACTTAACAGAGGATTTACTTTTAGTTTGTATCACTAATCAAGGGAGATTGTTGAGCTTTCCTTTGAATGAATTACCTGTGTTAAATAAAGGGAAAGGAAATAAACTAATAAACCTACCATCCCAAGCAGTTACTGGAGAGTTATTGGAGTGGCTAGTGGTCGTGGGAGAGAATGACCAACTCAAAATTCAAGTAGGAAAAAGATTTAAGTTATTGAGTTATAAGGATATTGTTGAATATAAGTCTCGTCGTGCTGCAAGAGGTAAGTTATTACCTAGAGGGTTTCAGAATATCAGTGATGTTTTTTGTGATAAAAATGATTGAAATTGGTTGACAAAGTCAATCAAGTTGGTAGAATTCACCCTTGTCGCCTGAGAGTGGTCAGCGGCAAAGAAGCTTAAAAATAGATTGATATGTAGACACTTACGTTCTTGTTTTAAAAAATTTGAGATTCAAACTGAAGAGTTTGATCCTGGCTCAGATTGAACGCTGGTGGCATGCTTAACACATGCAAGT
>JAKJJU010000019.1 GCA_021713295.1 Thiotrichales bacterium 19S3-11 | reverse complement strand
CTAAGTGGCAGAAGAGTTGCATCTCAAGCACTTGAGCGTCGCTTAATTAAAGTTGATTTACCGCCTTATACTGCTACTGAAATGCAGATGATATTAAAAGCCAGTGGCTTTAAAGAAGCTGAAGCAACCCAACTTATTACTGCCTATGAAAAAGCAAAACAAGACAATCCAAAACTTGTCTTTCGTGATGTAATGAAGTTTATTAATCTAGTCACTAAGTTTAATGAAGAAAATAAAACAGTAACAGAACAAACCCCAGAATTTTTGTTTGTTGCCCCTCCTCCGTCTTCATCGTCTAATACGCTAACAACAGCTTCAACAACAGCTTCAACAACAGCTTCCTTAGGTTAGCTATAACCTTTATAAGCTAGATAAGAAGTCGCAGCAAGATAAATAATTGATATCGACAAAGCAATAACACATAAAATAACAGCAATACGAATCATAGAATTAGTTGTTTTTCTCCT
Source organism: Thiotrichales bacterium 19S3-11 (assembly GCA_021713295.1). GTDB lineage: Bacteria > Pseudomonadota > Gammaproteobacteria > Francisellales > Francisellaceae > M0027. Next base: position 51,987 of record JAKJJU010000019.1, on the reverse strand, counting down.
TGCGAGTACTCCAGAAATTAACCCTAAAATACTCAATGGCATACCAATATACGGCCAAGACCACATAATCAAACTAACAATACCTAAAATCAAAGAAATAACACACTCAACGGTCACAGCTGCACTCATCTGAGCAGTATCATCTTTAGTTTCCATAATCATATACCCTTATTATATTAGTAATATGTATCTAATTAAGAGTATAGTTGAAAATTTTAAAATTTGAGTAATAATACAGGCACTATTTCATTGATATGTGTAACTAAATTTCAATCATCTCAAAGTCTTCTTTGCTAACTCCACAATCAGGGCAGACCCAATCATCGGAAATATCTTCCCATTTTGTACCTGGCTCAATGCCATCTTCTGGCCACCCTTCTGCTTCATCATAAATAAAACCACAAACAACGCACATATAACGCTTAAAATCGATTGATGACATGATAAAAACCCTATTTTATTTTCTTACTATTTACTTGTTAAACTCTTGTAGTTTCAAAACGGCCTTCATCATAACAAAACTTGCGCATCTTTCATATCACCAAATAACAAAGAAGTCTGTTTAATATCATCTGCTTCACCAAACCTAACCCCAATACCAACTAAACGCACAGATTTTTTATGATGATTCATTGCATAGGTTACTAGTTCAGTAAACTTAGCCTCATCAACAGATGAAGAAATGCACTCATTTGTTGTTTGTGTAAAATCTGCAAATTTTAATTTAATAAACTGCTTATGAATTGGTTGATTAATTCTTTCAAGTCGCATTTGTAGTTTATCAATAAGTGGTTTCAAGTATTCCAATGCGCCATTTAATGAAGCCGTATTTCTAAACAAGGTATGTTCAACACTTACCGATTTTCGCTTACGATTAGGCTTAACCTCACGATTGTCAATTCCTTTTGCTTGCTGATGCAATGTTTGCCCAAAAGAGCCAAATATTTCATTTAATATTGTGACATCATATCGCTGTAAATCACCACAGGTTTTCACACCCAAACGTGTTAATTTTTCTAATGCCGCCCTACCAACACCGTGAATTTTTTTCACAGGTAAATGATAAATAAATGCATCTATTTGCTCTGGAGAAATAACAAAGATACCATTAGGCTTGTTCCAATCACTGGCAACTTTCGCTAAAAACTTATTAGGCGCAACGCCAGCTGAAGCGGTCAATCCTTCGGAGTCGGCAATCTTTTCTCTAATACTTTCTGCTATCCAAGTAGCACTTCCCTTATAAAGTGGACAATCGGTCACATCCAAATAGGCTTCATCCAACGATAAAGGCTCAACCAAATGGGTATAGGTTTTAAAAATACGGCGAATACTTTCAGAAACTTGACGATACTTAGCCATATTACCTGATAATAACGTTAAGTGTGGGCAAAGCTTCAATGCTTGTGCAGTTGGCATAGCCGAATGCAAGCCATATTCCCTTGCCTCATAATTACACGTTGCTAAAACACCTCTTTTTTCTACACTTCCTCCCACTGCAACAGGTTTACCAATTAATTTAGGATTATCTCTAACCTCAACAGCTGCATAAAAACAATCCATATCAATATGAATAATTTTTCGCATCGTTTGCATATTTACCCTCTTAAAATTCAATGATATTTTTAACAAAAAATACTTACAACGATTCAACCGTTACTTTTTTGTCATTATTAACAACAACAATACAATTTTCAGCAACATCTTTCCAACTATTTTTGTTATAATTACTTAAAGGCTCAGAAGCAATAATAACACCCTTATTGTTATTATTCTCAACTTGAGAATAAAATAATGAACATGGCTCGGTTTCAAAAGCATATTTCGTTGCATATAATACCTTACCATCGGTTAAAACAATATTGATTTCTATCCTTCTATCTACTTTGTTATACTCTTTTTGTAACTCAGTAACTCGATTAAGCGAATCAATGATGGCTTCTTTCATTGATAAGCCCCTTTTAATCATTCTTTGTAATATCATTGCAAAGAAAAATTCACTATCTGTATGACCAGAAATATGTGTAAATATATCATCATCTAGCTCATCTACAATATGCCTTTTAACTGCTTTAAAGTTATGAATGGAACCATTATGTACCATTGCGTATTGGTTATAAGCAAAAGGGTGACAATTACCAATACTTACATTACCTTCTGTGGAATAACGAACATGCCCTAAAACGCAATCTGATTTAATTTTAGCTGCAATATTTCTTAAATTCATGTCATTCCAAGCAGGCCTAATTGATTTAAATATTCCTGGAATATTATCAATCTCATGGTTATACCAAGCAATACCAAACCCATCTGCATTTACCCGATGACTTCCTTTCTGTGCATGAATACTTTGCATAATTAACGAATTTTCTGGGTCTTCTAAAATTGATTTCAAACAAATTGGTTCATTTGATAAATAAGCAACAAATCGGCACATAAGCTTTACCCTTATTTTTATTACATAGTCTAACTTAAGTATATAATAACACTCATCTAACGATATAACTATTTGACAAATTTAATTACTAAACTATAACTTATAATATTGATTTTTAAAATATATTTTAAATAATAAATTAAAATAGCCTTTAACATGAAATAGGTATTATGAAAACATTCAATTCATTCATACAGCATCAGTTCGCATTGATTCTAATTCCGCCTCTGATCGCCATAATTGGCTATATTATTCAAAATATATTATTTAATATTTTATCTCATTATGCATCAACTGACCTTGTTGGCGATATTGGAATTACACTCAGAGTGATTTTACTGATTTCAACTGTCATTCTCTTAGGCACAAATATAATTTCACAGCGTTATTTTTCAAACCTTATCAAATCAGATGTAAAGGCAGATATTTATCAATTTTTAGGTTGGAATTATAAACTTCTATTTAGAAACTGTGCCATTGCAATTGTACTTATTCTAATAATAACCATGATAATCTGCTTATTGGAATACTTAGATATTTATACATTAGACATATTCCATTTAAGTTTTTATCTGTTACTATGCAACCCTATTGCTGCCATAGCTGCAACTATGATTGGTTTTTTTCTATGTAATCGAAATGTTTATCTATATACTCTTTTTAACAGTGTCGTTCTATACCTTTTTATATTGATATTGTTTTTACTACTTATTTTGTTTAATATTAAAATTAATTACCTCACAGCAAGTATTGTTTTATATGTAACTTATTTTCTTTCAGTCATTGTTGAATACCATATCTTAAAATCATTAAAACCTTATTTTAATTTGACTACATTGTTTCATGTGTTAAGTCCGAAATATGTAGTAACGTCAACTAACATAAAAAAATATCATCCGGTATCATTAAGGCTTTTTTATAATAAAATATGCAATATTCTTCTTATTGCCTGCGGTATTTTTATACTTGAGATCATTGATAAAAATGAAAAGCTTATAGGTGTCTATGCTGTTATTTTAATTATTAATCGTATTTTACATATCCTACCTAAATATATTTTTTCATCATTACGGCCACAGATAAACTACTTAACAGAAGTTAAACCTAATCCAGAGGTTTTGCAAAATAAATGGAATAGCTATATGTTGGTTAATTTATTAATTATCATCATCATAGCATTAACAATTATTATTTTTTCAAAAGATATTTTACGCATATTTGGATTATACTACTCAATCGAAGGTCATCTGGCATTAATTATTTTAACGTTTTCTTATACAATATTTGCAACCACGTTGCCCCTAGAAGCATTATTATCTTTATCCAATAATGAAAAAAAATTAATGATTAGTAATTATATATCTCTAGGATTTATGATTATATTAACCCTTATATTAATTTATATGTACTCACTCGTAGGTGCAGTCTTAGCAAGCGCTATTACGATGCTATTTAGAGGCGCAATATTTATAGTAATTATCCGTAAAAATATCAAAATCAAGTCATTGATTTTTTTATAATTTTATTTTTAACAATAGGCAATAAATATACTTTAAGCTATCTGTATATATACTTAAATTGACATTCAACGCAAATAGATATAATATATTAAGGTTTATTTTACAAAACGGGGTGGGGATTGCAGTATGTTCAAAGAATCAGAATTAAATAATGATAATCAATCAAAATTAAAGTATAAATTTAGCGACCCGAATAATCAAGGTGATGACTCAGAAGTTGAGTCTGGGGATGAGTCTGGCAAAACTAAGGTCAAGAAAAAGTCAATTGGTCGAGGAGCCAATGGCTATGTGAGAAAAACTTATGATGACAAGTATGCAGTTAAGGCTAACATTCGTGGGGCAATAAAACTCTCTGATGAAAAGAAAAGTAAGCTTAAACTAGAAGCTGAGATTACTAAGGCTGTATATAAAAAATATGGTAAAGTTGGCTTATTTTTTTCAGAAAACAGTGAAAATTCAAGATTGGTCATGCCTTTTTTGTCTGACAGGAAAGAGTTAATAGATCTACTTGATGAAAATCCTAATGACTTTGCTGAAATTTTTCTATCAGTACTTGATGCATACACTGAACTTCATCAACTTGGTTACATTCATGGAGATGTAAAAAGTGATAATATTTTAATTAAAAAAGAAAATAATACCTACATCGCAGATGTTATTGATTTTGGCATGTCGTATAAAAAGGATGATGAGCAAGTCAAATCATTATTTATCCCTCCCTATTTAAGACATAGATGTAGACAGTATGCTCCAGAAATGATAGCTAATCAAACATCATCAACCTTTAAAGCATCTGTTACACAGGATTACTACGGCATAGCAGATATGCTAGGATCTGCATTTCAACATATATCTGATTGTCATCCTAAGAACATTTTTTTATCAGCTTGCAAAGACTTTTTTAAGCAAGCCAATAAGATAGGGTTATCAATAAATCCTTTAGATCGTGAAAATTATCTTGAAAAAATTAAAGAAATATGTACTTTTATTGCTAATTTATCTCCTCTCCAAAAATTAATCATTCAACATTGTAACACAAAAGATAGAGCCTATTCATATGCTTCTGAAAAAGCAATGAACCCATTTTTTCAGAACTTAAATCAAAATTTTCACTGTCCTTTACAGATTGGTGATTCAAGAATATTTGTACTAACAGAAACCATGAATTTTTATACTGGCATTAAAAACCTTACTCAATCTGAAAAATCTTTCACAAATGATTCCCATTATATAGAATCAAAAAAAAATCCTATCAATATAAATGATCGCTATGGACATCCATCAATCTCTAATGGTGAAAAAGTTTACTTAGCTGGATATCTAACTCAAAGAGAAGGATATCTTGAAGTTCTGTTAGTATCAGGACGTTATGGACAGGAACATAGCGATAAACAAAAACTAGTTTTAGAAGCTTACCTATCACTGTTTCTATCGAATGTGTACTCTGCAAATTACGTCAATTTTTATGATTTTGATGAAAAATCGTCTGTGGCTAACCAACTAATTTTAAAAGAATTTGATAAATGGGATAAAAATAAAATTAATTCAAAATTTCGCACATACTCAAAAAGCAATATTGAATTATTTAAATATATTCAAAATAATAAGATAAACATAGAAATAAAGGAACTTGAAACATATTATTACCTTTCTTACAACATCAGATATGCAAATAAAGAAGTTTTCCAGACAATTATAGAACTACCAAGCATTTTATCCAAAAATAAAAATGCTACAGATGCTTTTAATATATTATTAAACAATAAAATTGAAATCCTAAATGAGGCTGCTAATACATTACTTAGCGAAGATAATATTTCTCTTTGTTGGTTAATTATCAACCTTAATAAAGAAAACGTTACTGTTGATCAAAATACATGGGATATATTGAAAGACAACCCAACTTTAGTTCAATTTTTATTGGCTTGTAATAACCCTAATAATCACAAAAAAAATTTAGCAAACATAATTCATAAACTACATGAGAACAACCTTCATGAACAATTTAAAGAACTCAATATCACTAGAAATCAATTCAATGAATTAGCTAAAAATCATACCCAATTAAATGACCTAATAGCATCTTTATCTTTATTATGCGGACTACAAAAATCATTAACTACTGCTGATAATAATGGTGAGCAGACAAAATTTCTAGTTGCTAAGCATTTAATTAAGCAACTTATTAATACTGATAATACTAAAAGTATATTATTCAATGCAATACGAGTGATGAATCATAAGGGAAAACATTCAAATGAGGAATATCAGCAATCTGAAGATTTGTTTAAACAAGCATCTCATTTACTTAGTATAGATTCTAAAGAATACAACAATGTGCTAACAAAATACCATATGACGCCTACTTCAAATGGAGATAGAGACTATCAAACTTACAAATTTTATGTGCAACAGATAGAAAAAGACACATTAAATGATGCTGCACTATCACCACCTAAGCAGGCGGGACCATGTATTATTTCATAAACTTAAAGCGTACGCTCAATGTGTTGAAAATAGTTATCTGAAACACTACTACCAAAAAACAAATTCGTAACTGATCTAACACCTTTAGGATTTGCCTCTACTCTGATAATACTTTTTATCTCATCTAAAGTCGTAATAGCATCATCAGGCACTTTAAATTTTCCATCACAATTTGTTAATTGCTCCCATAGTCTCGCTATGCCACGAGAAACATACTTTTCTTGACCTTGATAATTAATTAATCTACCCTCAAACTGATTAGAATCGAAATTACTTGAATCTAATTTAGCACTAATTTCTTTATAAATGCTATATAATGACATCAAACTTTCTGAGCGCTTATCTAATTCGATATTGCGTATTGCATCGATAAACACGTCAACGGCTTTATAATTACCGACAAGTAAACCCATCTCAACTGAGTCATACGGTGACAATAATGCTAGCTTGCTTGATAATGCCAATGGACTATTGATTAATGACTCAACATAAAGTTTTATCATGTCCTGTTGGTTTAAATAGATCATACTTCTTAAAACACAGTAGTCACTATTATCAGCTTTCCCCCTATAAATTTGTTCGAATTGTTCATCTGAAAAGTCAAACTGATTTATTTGATCAAAATATGCCTTAACCGTAGCTGGTTGGCCTTTAATCATTGCTGTTGCTACACCTGAAAATTTACCTGAAAACTGTGCATAACAGAGTTCAAATTTTTCTTCTAATGGCATATCTGTCATTCTTAGTGTTTCAAGGTAAGCTGATACGGCTTGATCATAACCATATTTTAAGGCTAATTTTAATAGATTTGACTCACCTGCCGTATTCGATATTTTTTTAACTGAAGGTTCATCAAACTGTGTTTCAACCCCATTGATTGGTTTACTATTCGTAATCAGCTCACTATTCACAATAATCTCTTTGCTGTCATTTGGCATCATTGCTAAACCAATATAACCTAACAAGTCGTTAATACTCTCTTTGACAATTACCTCATCGTGATCAACTAGATAATAGTGACTTCCATCATAACTTATATTAATTCTATGATCAATATTTGAAATATTCACTGAACTACCGGCTTCGCTTAGCAGTGATTCAAGATGACTTTTCATTGATTCTCGGTTAAGTATTTTAATTGATTTAGATTGAACATGTATGGATTTTGTCATAGAGCCATACGATAGATTGGTAAGTATATCTTGATCTACCTTATCGATGTTTTGCTGATCTTGATGTATCGCTATCATTTCTAATATTGGCTTAACCGAAAGCAACATTCGTTCAAGTTCACTTAATTCATCTGTGGTTAGCGCCTTATGTTCCACTGCATTTAATGCTTCAATTAAGTATTTATCTTCCAATTTAGCAACGACTTCTAAAAATTCAGCATTTGATTCTATATCTGGATCCTCTAGAGCTTGTTTATGTAATGCTTTGAAAACGTCCAAATCATATCCCATATCCATTGCAAGCACTTCAGAACTCACAAGTATATTTTCACCATTAATACGAATATCATGGTGCAACAAATCAATAACATTTAAAAAATCTTGAAGTCTACCATTTGCGTTATAATATGCAGCTGTTATAGCAATTCCTGCACAAGCACCCATTTTATTATATGGAATAGTATATAAATCCAATGCCTGTAAGACTCTCATAGTGCAACCCCATTTTATAAATAACTGTTAATTAACTTGGTTATATAATTGAATAATCCTATTAATACCTAATTCTCTATCAATCTGTTGATGTATTAATATTAAATCGCTATTTGAGCCTTGAAGATTAAAATAGCCCAATTCATCTGTAAGTTTTTCTAATAAGCATTGTATTTCAGCTGATGCAATAAAATCATCACCTTGATATTTTATAGGAACCCCCTCTAAATAAAGTGCTTTATCAGTATCATTTATCATAAGCACTTTTCCTATTTGATTATAAATAGAATATAATTTACTTAGTATTTCTAATTCAGTTATATGAAAATCACCAAGTTGTTTAAAGTACAAAGCGACGGTTTCATATTGATTACTTCTTATAGCAGATGAAATTGCATTCATACCATCGAAATTCTTAGCTAGAATCAAATCTATCTTATCTGCTTTAGCTAACTCTGAATTAATAATAAGTCTAATATATGTTTTAACCGACTCATACGAACCATTTGCCATAGCTGTATATAACCCAGGCGTTCCAAATGGTTGATTCAGCGTTAATTGTGATTTTTTTGTCTTACTATCACAATCCAACTCTAAGATTTCACTAACATAAAAATAGACTAATTGAGGACAATCATTTATCAGTGCTTGATACAGCAAGTGATGTGCTGTATTTTTAAATTTATCGTCTATTAAGAGTAATTCTTTAATATCTTCAAATACTAACCCTGATTCGAGAATAGTTTCTACATATGTATTAACAACCTGTGATTTATTATTTAATAGTGCAGACATTAATCCTGGCATTAACGTATGATCTTTTGCCAATAATAAGTTTTTTCTCTCTTCTAAACTAGCTTTAGAATGGATTAATTGACACATAACCTTATGAAGCATATTACTATTTTCATTAGATTTGGTGTTCATTAACTCAGTTAATTGATTATTAACCACTTCGCAACCCACTATATTTTTATAATTATTAGAATGATAATACAATATTTTCAATTAAAGTTAAATAAATAAAATATAAAATAACTAAACTTAGTCATTCTATACTAGAGAAATTATGAATAATTAATAGCTCTTTAACCCATTAATGTTACTGAATTTGCAATATTTTTAGCTCTTTCTTTTGCTTGATCAACTGTATCAGCCAATGCTAATGCAACACCCATTCTTCTTAGTCCATTAAGGTTAGGCTTTGCAAATAAACGAATATCACTTTCTTCAATACAAAGTGCATCTTCAATACCGCCAAATTGTGGCTGATCTGAATTTCCTTCTAATAAAATAGCGGCTGATGCTCCAGGTCTAATTGTTTTAATTTCACCAACCGGCAAGCCTAAAATTGCTCTTAGATGTAATTCAAATTCATTAATATTTTGAGAGCACAACGTCACCATGCCTGTATCATGCGGTCTAGGTGAAACCTCATTAAAGTAAACCTCATTGTCTTTAATAAATAGCTCCACCCCAAATACGCCATAACCACCTAATGCTTCTGTAATTTGCTTTGCAATGACCTGTGCTTTTTTAATTACCTCATCAGCTACTATGTGTGGTTGCCATGAAAGGCGATAATCTCCTTTAACTTGTATATGCCCAATCGGGTCACAAAATAAAGTACCTTCTTTAGGATGTCTAATCGTTAATAAGGTAATTTCACTATCAAAGGGTATAAATTTTTCAACAATAACTCGCTTTGAATGTCCTCTTGCACCTTCTTGAGCATATTGCCATGATACGTCAATAGCTTGTTTGTTTTGTAAGATTGATTGCCCCTTACCTGATGAACTCATTAAAGGTTTAATAACGCATGGAAGGCCAATTAGTTCAATTGCATCCAAGTAACTTTTATAAGTATCTGCAAATCTAAACTCTGAGGTCTTAAGGTCTAGTTTATCTGAAGCAAGTTTCCTTATACCTTCTCTATCCATCGTTAGCTGAACAGCTTTAGCACAGGGTATTATTTTAAAACCTTGCTTTTCTAATTCAACTAATGCATCCGTTGCTATTGCTTCAATCTCAGGTACGATATAATCAGGTTTAATCTCTTGAATCAGCCTCTTTAATTGGTCAGTATTTTGCATATCTATGACAGCTGCTTCATGTGCAACATGCATCGCTGGCGCATTATCATAACGGTCAACTGCAATTATATAAATACCTAAATGCTGTGCAGCAATTGCAAACTCCTTACCCAGCTCACCTGAGCCGAGTAACATAATCTTCTGCTGTGATGCTGTCTTAGCAGTACCAATTGATTGCATCGTATCCATACCTTTAGTTTTAGATTATCTTTAAATGTCTTTTAATAACCATATTATACGTAATTATGACCAGTCGAGAATCACTTTACCACACTGACCAGATTTCATTATTTCAAAGCCTTCTTTATAGTCAGATACCGGTAATTCATGAGTAATGACTTCAGAAACATCAAGTCCTCCATCTAACATACTAATCATCTTATACCAAGTCTCAAACATTTCTCTGCCATAAATACCCTTTAGCTTAAGGCCTTGCCAGACAATCTTATTCCAATTAATTTGAACTTCTGAGTTACCTGCAATACCTAATATAGCGATTCTTCCGCCATTACTCATTGAGCTAATCATTGCATTAATCGCCTCATGATGGCCTGAGACTTCAAGTCCAACATCAAACCCTTCTGTCATATTAATTTTTTTCATAATCTGACATAACTGAGCTGCCTGATCTTGTGCTTTTGGGAAATTTTTAACATTAAGCGTAACATCTGCTCCCATATTTTTAGCCATTTGTAAGCGGTAGTCATTAATATCAGTTACAACAATACGTCTAGCTCCTACATGACGACATATTGCAGCTGCCATAATACCGATAGGGCCAGCACCTGTTATAAGTACATCTTCACCAATAAGATCAAATGATAAAGCCGTATGTACTGCATTACCAAATGGATCAAACATACTAGCAACTCGATCTTCGACAAAATCAGGTACTTTAAATACATTAGTTTCTGGAATAACCAAATATTCGGCAAAAGCGCCTTGGCGGTTAACACCAACTCCTACTGTATTTGGACATAAGTGACGCTTACCTGCACGGCAATTTCTACAATGACCACAAACAATGTGCCCTTCACCTGAAACTCTATCACCTTTTTTATAGCCCGTTACTTCGATACCTACATCAACTACTTCTCCAACAAACTCATGTCCTACAGCCATCGGTGTTGGAATAGTTTTTTGTGCCCACTCATCCCATAGGTATATGTGTAAATCAGTGCCACAAATGGCTGTTTTTTTAATCTTGATCAAGACATCATTATGACCAACTTCAGGTTCTGCAATATCGGTCATCCAGATACCAGGTTCAGCTTTTAGTTTAGACAGCACCTTCATGTTTTATAATCCCCATCTCTTTTGCTACCGTTGTAAATGCGTGAATTGTTTTCTCTATCTGTTCTGGTGTATGACTTGCAGACATCTGTGTTCTAATACGAGCAAGTCCCTTAGGAACAACTGGATATGAAAATGCAATGACATAAATACCATGATCAAGTAATTTATCAGCAAAAATACTGGCTTTTTTCTCATCATAAATCATTACAGGAATAATTGGGTGCTGACCAGGAATTAAGTCAAAGCCTGCTTTCTGCATTCCATCTCTAAATAATTTTTGATTTCTCTCTAGGTTTGCTCTACGGTCATCCGATTTTTCTGCTAATTCTATTGCTTTAATCGATGTTGCCGCAATCGCTGGTGCTAAGGCATTAGAAAATAAATAAGGACGAGCTTTTTGTTTTAACATTTCGGCAACTTTCCCTTTTGCTGAAACAAATCCACCTGAAGCCCCACCTAAAGCTTTTCCTAATGTACTTGTAATGATATCAATTCGCCCTTCAACTTTGCAGTATGCTGGGGTTCCTCGACCTTTTTCACCGATAAAACCACTAGCATGAGAATCATCTACCATAACCAAAGCATTATATTGATCAGCTAAGTCACAAACGCCTTCTAAATTGGCAATGATACCATCCATTGAAAATACGCCATCGGTTACAATTAATTTAAAACGACTTCCGGCTTGATCTGCAGCTTCAAGCTGTGATTCTAAATCAGCCATATCATTATTTTTATAGCGAAAACGTTTTGCCTTACACAATCGAACACCATCAATAATACTAGCATGATTTAATTGATCACTAATAATAGCATCTTCAGCTGTTAATAACGCTTCAAATACACCACCATTAGCATCAAAACACGAAGGAAAAACAATAGTATCATCCATTTTTAGATAACGTGTTACCGCATTTTCCAAGTCTCTATGAACCTTTTGAGTACCACAAATAAACCTCACAGAAGAGACTCCATAACCATATTGATCTAAAGCATCTTTTGCAGCTTGAACTAGTTCTAAATTATCCGCTAAGCCTAAATAATTATTGGCGCAAAAATTAATAACTTCAGAACCATCAGTTAAACCAATCTCTGTTGACTGGGGGGTTGCGATAATGCGCTCAGCTTTATAAGTCCCTGCTTCTTTAATTGACTCTATTTCATCATTCAAGTAATTATAAAATGCTTTATTCATACAGTATTCCTTATGTAATTCAAATTAATTGATCAAATGCCCATATCCAAATTATTGTCTTGGATTATAGCTATGACCGACTGAAATAACAAATTAAAAAGTTGTACCACCCTATCCGCTTTAAATCTGCTTAAATTAGAAAAATTCGATCTAAATTAAATAAAATAAATTACAAAATATCTTATTGTATTTCTTTATATTATTACCATTTAACAAGAACAATTATAACAAACACGAAATAACCAGATATTTTAAAATTAAAAATATTACCTAATAATAAATTTGATACTCAAACCCTATAGGAGAATATTTAAGTGAGCAAATATGCTATTTTTAATGCGATTCAATCAGGTGATATTAACTCTGCTATGAATCAATTGGCCCAGTATTTAAACTTAACTACGAATGAATCTGGTTATGGTGCGCAAGCTATACTAGAGCAAGCTACAGATTCAGATGCTAAGGAATTCACTCTCAGTGATATTTCTGATATAGCTAATATTCAAGAGTTTCGGAATACTTTAATGGTAGTTGCTGAAAGTTACAATTCACTATCAATAGAGGGCGCTGTTCATTTAAGTACTATTATGCGAGTTTTACAAACATTGAACTACTTATTTCCTGAAGCACCAGAAACTATAAATAGCATAAACCCTGCCCACACATCTGCTATTAGTGAGTTTATTGAAGATTTTTGTGAAGCTGAAGTAACTAATCAGCAAGAAATAAGGCAAGCGCAAGCTAGAGCACTTCGTCAAGAAAGAAACCAACAACGACAACAGCCAAATAGCTGCACACCCAAAGCTCTTTTCTTAGGTGCGGCAGCGATGGCAGTTGCAGTAACTGCCACCTTGTATTTAGGTTCTTGATATTGCATAGAATTTAATTTAAAGCACCATCAAAAAAGGCTTGTTTCGCAGCTTGATTATTTTGTTCTGTGTATTGATCCACATCGGAGTTATTCATTTGAGTTCCATTGTTATTTGCTGGAACTGCAACAATACCTGTTGGTGTTGAAATATATTGAGGTTCAACACCCATATTCTTCATAATAACTCCTGATGTGACCGCAACTGCAGTTTGTCCAGCACTGATTGCAACAGCATCAGATACATTATTTGCATAAGTAATGTTAACTGATGCCATTGCCAATAACATCATAATAGCTTGAATAAATAATCTCATCTTTATTATCTCTATACATTTACTACTGATAAGTCTAACGCTTTTAAAATAGAATAAAAAGTTATATATATTTAACAAATAGATCACTGTATAACCGATTTTGAAATTATCAAACTTTTATCTGATCAAATTGTTGTTTTCTGCTCAAAAACAATAGTAATTTGTCTTTTTTGTTCTATACTATCGTATGCATATCGAACCTTAAATAATACAATTTTTAGGATTTTAAAACGTGACTGAAAAAGGAAAAATACGAGCTTTCTACTTAATATGCTTTATCATTGCAACGGCATCAATCGTATCCGCTATTTATTTTCAGTTAGCCAAAAATTTAATTCCATGCCCATTATGTATTATGCAACGTATTGCCTATTTATTCGTTGCTATACTATCTCTAATTGCGTTATTACAAGCACCCATCTCAAAAAAAGCAAACCTAATCTACTTAATACTACTTATCCTATCCACTGCTTTTGGGCTTTATATTGCAATACGTCAAGTTTATTTAGAATATTACCCCTCTACAGAAGCCCATGGCTGTGGTGTTGGGATTGGTTATTTATTTTATAACATGCCATTTAAAGATTTCTTACTATTGATGTTTAATGGCTCTGGTGATTGTAGTACGGTTAGTTGGACATTTTTAAAATTAAGCATGGCCTTTTGGAGTATGATTGTATTTTTAGTATTAATGATACTTTACTTTCTTGGCGCAATGCATCATATTAGCAGGTTTAAAAAAACAAAGTTAAATAAAGAAGAAGGATGTTAAAATGACAGAACATGAGCAAAAATCGGCAACAAACCGAAAGAAATTTATTATATTTGCTATTTGTCTAGTAATATTTCTAGTCATTTTATTTGGTGGAATTTTCGGTTTTGGTAGCTTTATCAATGCTAAAAAAAGTGAAACATTGGCTAGTTTCGTGTTTCCGCCTACTGAAATTTCTGCAGGTCAAGCTAAGGCGCAAGACTGGCCAAAATATATCGAATCGGTTGGTACAGTTGCTGCAATCAATGGTGTTGATGTCACTTCTCAATCCTCTGGTAAAATAACTGAAATTAATTTTAAATCCGGTCAGATGGTTAAAAAAGGTGAGCTTTTGTTCAAAATGGACACAAGCCAACTTGAAGGTCAGCTCAAACAAAATAAAGCTGATCTAGAAATTAATAAAATAACTTATGACCGTAACAAAGAACTTTACGAGCAAAATGCTGTTTCTAAACAAACGCTTGATACCGACTATGCTAATTATCAAGGCTCAGTTGGTAGTGTTGAAGCAACACAAGCTCAAATTCAATACCTACAAGTACGAGCGCCATTTAGTGGCAAAATTGGTATTCGCCAAATTAACTTAGGTGAATACTTTCAAGCTGGAAGCAATGCCGCAAGTCTTAACCAGATTGATCCAATCTATGTTAATTTTAATATTACTGAATCAGATGTTGATAAAGTTAAACTAGGACAAACCATTGAATTAACGACATCTAGTTTTCCTGATAAAACATTTAAAGGCACAATCACTGCTATAGATTCACGCTTATCTGATAATACACTAGGCCTGCAAGTTCAAGCCACAGTTAAAAATAGCGATGCTAAAGCGCAATTATTACCTGGAATGTTTGCCGATGTTCATGTGATGCTGGGTGTTGATAAACAAGTAGTTGTTATCCCTCAGAATGCAATCACTTATACCCTATATGGTAATTCAATTTACATCTTAACACCTGATATGAAAGATGGTAAAGCTGTTAAAGGTAGCTATACAAGCATGGCTAGTGGTAAAGCTGAACTTGTAGAAATGAAGCAAGATCAGTACACTGCCACAATTCATACAATTAGAGTTGGTGAAACTCGCGGCAACCAAACTGAAGTTCTTAGCGGCGTTAAAGATGGAGATATTGTTGTTACATCCGGACAATTAAAGCTTAAAAATAATGCTAAGGCTGTTATTAATAATGATGTCAAATTAAATGATGCTGAGTATCAAAAAACGGAGAAAGCTAGTGGGCTTAATTAAAATGTCAGTCATTTATCGTAATTTACCCTTTAATTTAAGCTTAATGAGGCAATCTATATGAAATTTACCGACATATTTATCAGGCGACCAGTACTGGCAACGGTAATCAGTTTGTTAATTGTTGTTGCTGGACTTGGCTCAGTTTTTAGACTTCAAGTTATGCAATATCCGCAAATGACGAATACTACCATTACGGTCACTACATCTTACCCAGGTGCAAACTCTCAGGTTATTCAGGGATTTATAACTACCCCTCTTGAGCAATCTATTGGTAGTGCTGATGGTATTGATTATATGACTTCAACCAGTGTTACAGGTCTAAGTACAATAACTATTTATGTTAGGCTAAACTATGACCCTAATGCTGCTCTAACCGATATCACAGGTAAAGTAAACGCCGTCCTAAACCAGTTACCAGATGCAGCTGAGTCACCAACTATTACCAAAACTACAGGTGATACGTTTCCTTCTTTAATTTTAAGTTTTACCAGTCAAAATCTTAATAAAGAAGAAATATCTGCTTACTTAAACAACGTATTGACACCTAAACTCTCCGCTCTAGGTGGTATTTCACAAGTCCAAATTTGGGGTGATAAACCATACTCAATGAGAATTTGGTTAAACTCCAATAAAATGGCTCAATATAATATTACTGCTTCGGATGTTTATAATGCATTACAAACTAACAGTGTTATCGCTAGTGCTGGTACTCTGAAAACGCCATTTCAAACGATAACAATTAATGCTAAGACTGATATGCATAGTGCTGATGAGTTTAAACAATTAATTGTAGCAAACTTTGAAGGTAATCCAATTCGCTTAGGCGATATTGCTAAAGTACAACTTGGAGCACAAGATTATACTTCAGAAGTAACCTATAACGGTACTCAAGGCGTTTTTGCTGGTATTCTAGTTGCGCCTGGGGCGAACCAGTTAAGCGTTATTAATAACGTTATGGCCAATCTACCAAGCTTAGAAAAACAATTACCAAGCGGTTTAAAATTAAACATCGTCTATAATTCGACAACTTATATTAGCTCTGCTATTGAAGAGGTAGTTAAAACACTTATTGAAGCAGTTATTATTGTAACGATTGTTCTTTTTGCTTTCTTTGGTTCACCAAGAACTTTGGCAATCCCAATTATTACTATTCCGCTATCAATGATTGGTGCTTTCTTTTTAATGGATATGATGGGTTTTTCAATTAACCTTTTAACTCTATTATCCATGGTATTAGCAATTGGGCTTCTTGTAGATGATGCAATTGTTGTTTTAGAAAACATCTATCGACATGTTGAAGAAGGCAAAACTCCATTTGAAGCATCAATAATTGGCGCAAGAGAAATTGCCATACCAGTTGTGGTAATGACGCTTACTTTAGCAGCAGTTTATGCACCAATTGGTATGCTTGGCGGACTAACTGGAAGCTTATTTACAGAGTTTGCATATACCTTAGCTGGTGCTGTTATCATTTCAGGCATTATTGCATTAACACTTTCACCGATGATGTGTTCGATGCTTATTAAACCATCTGTATTAGAAAGTCGGTTAGTTAAATTAGTTGATCGTGCCTTTGATAAACTAAAAAACCTCTATCACAGAGCACTTGTTAATGTTTTA
Source organism: Thiotrichales bacterium 19S3-11 (assembly GCA_021713295.1). Taxonomy (GTDB): domain Bacteria; phylum Pseudomonadota; class Gammaproteobacteria; order Francisellales; family Francisellaceae; genus M0027. Next base: position 34,472 of record JAKJJU010000019.1, on the reverse strand, counting down.
CACGTTCGTATTCTAATGATCCTGCTTGCAGCAATCGTCTTTATCAGTATTTATTATTTATTTGCAGGTACTAAGTCTGAACTAGCACCACAAGAAGACCAAGCATTTATCGGTATCATGGCACAAGCTCCAAGTTCCGCAAATATTAACTATTTAATGAGTTATAACAAGCCGATTGAAAATATATTTGAAAACTTCCCTGACCAACAAGCCTACTTCTTAGTCAGCGGATTCCCTACCAGTTCTCAAATGCTCGGTGGTATTATTCTGACCCCTTGGAGTGATCGTAGTCAAACACAAATGGTATTAGCTAAACAATTGCAAAATGAAATTAAATCGGTTGCAGGTGTTAACACCTATGTATGGCAACAAGCATCACTACCAGGCACACCATTTGGACCGCCTATTTCATTTGTTTTAACTTCGACACTTAGCCATGAGCAAATTAATCCATTGGCAAATGAATTAATTCAAAAGGCACAAGAAAGTAAAATGTTCCTATTTGTTGATAGTGATCTTCGATTTGATAATCCACAGTTAAATATTAATATTAACCGTAATAAAGCATCACAATTGGGTATCAGTATGCAGGATATTGCTAATACTTTATCTGTATACTACTCTGGCTATTATAGTAATTACTTTAGTATGTTAGGCTATAGTTTCCAAATTATACCGCAGTTACCTGATAGCTTAAGACAAACCCAAGATCAGTTGAAAAACTTATATATTACGACAGCCTCTGGAGAGCTAATACCACTGTCTTCTATTGTAACCTTTGACGAGAACTCAGAACCATCAAGTCTAAACCGCTTCCAGCAGTTGAACTCAGTGACCATTAGTGCCGTTCCAATTCCTGGCGTAACTCAAGGTCAAGCGCTTGATTTCTTCAAAACGACGGCTGAGCAAATTCTACCTAACGATGTTGGTTATGATTATGCCGCTGGCTCTCGCCAATACATTCAAGAAGGTAATACTATGGTGTACGCTTTCATGTTTGCTATTATTGTCATCTTCTTAATGCTAGCTGCCAAATTTGAGAGCTTCCGTGACCCAATTATTATCCTTGTCACTGTCCCGCTTTCAATTTGTGGTGCTATGATACCCCTGTATATAGGATCACACCTAGGTGTTGACTATACTAGTATTAATATATACACCGAAGTTGGCCTTGTAACTCTAATTGGGTTAATCTCAAAACATGGTATTTTGATTGTTGAATTTGCCAACCAACTGCAAGAAGAAGGTAAAACAAAGTTTGAAGCCATTGAACAAGCAGCTTCAATACGCTTAAGACCTGTATTAATGACAACTGCAGCAATGGTTGTTGGTGTACTACCTCTCTTATTTGCTTCTGGTGCTGGAGCTGAGAGTCGACATGCAATTAGTATTGTTATCGTCTTTGGTATGATTATTGGTACAATGTTTACACTTTTTGTCGTACCTTGCTTCTATATGTATCTTGCAAAAGATCGTAAATCATTTATGCGCCACCAATACGAAGAAGGACAAATTATCGAGCGCATCAATAAAGAGCTTGAAGAAAGCAAATCTCACTAGTTCAATACTTACTTTTAGACAAAATTAACTCACAATTCTTACTTTTATTTCATAATTTGAATTAAATTCAATATTTGTTATATTTATTTATAGAATGAATTACATATATTGGTTTTTGATATGATTATTTCAATAATTAGATATACAACCATAACTATCGCTTTTATTATTTTACAACTAGCACTGGTTGGCTGTGGCGATTCTTCAGATTCTAGCAATAATACACCAAGTTCAAATTCACAATTAGTTGTAACTTCTGACGGTATTATTGTTCAGGGTTATTCAGGTGAAATTCTAGTTACTTTGGATCAAAGTGTTTCTGGTCTAAAACTAGGAGCTACAGCAAGTGTAGCAACTAATATAAAGGTTAACTTTATTGACCCTATCTATCAAAACATTTTTAAGATTAGTTATAACGCTAATTGTAATTCACTCTCTACTTCAAAAACTTGTACTATTGTATTTGCAACAAAAAATGATTCAAGTAATTTTATTGGTGACAAATTCAAATTTACAATCAGTGGGTTAATTGATGGCACTGAGTATACTACATCTGTCAATAATATCACACTTAAATCACTCACGCATAATTTAGATCCTAAAAGCTTAGGTTCTGGCTCATCTACGAATTTGACCTTATCAAATAATACAGGTATTGATATTGATATGACAGGTATAAAATTTACTATACCTTCTAATCTTCTATCTGTAGATAATACAACTTGCACAGGTCAATTAATAAATGGTAGCTCATGCACTCTTATAGTTAATGCAGATAATCAAGCACAATCTGAGAATATCGATATAGGCATAAATAGTTCTAATAATATCAAAATATTAACTATTCCAGTGGCGTTGGTTCGCCCAAGCATTACTATTTTGCCAGAACTAATTAATATAGGCCCTTACTCTGAACAAACTATCACAATCCAAAATTCATCTGCAGTAGATGCTCTAAACTTGAATGTTAATTTACCCATCCTAACTGATGTAACACTCGATGATAATAATTGTGGAAATAGCCTATCTCCTCTGTCAAGTTGCCAGATAACTCTAAGTAGTTCTAGTGACCCTTCCGGTGTAGGGTTAGTTGAAATTTCTGGTGATAATTTTAATAGCGCAAATAGAGAAATCATTGCCATGACACCATTATTTCTTATGCTATTTACTCCATACGATTCTTTAACAACAAATACTAAAGCCAATAAGCAAATTGTTCTTAATGTTGGTAATAATTTGATAGCTCCCTATGCTGTTGAAGATTTATTATTTAAGATTTTACCAACAACATTTGAAAAATTATCAATTGTAGAATTTCTAAGTACTTGTTATTCAGGTATGTCGCTTTCTCCAGGTGAAACTTGCCAATACGTATTAGATTATGCATTATTATCAAACCCTGAAGAACCAGAGACTGATATCGTTGATATATTGATTGATGCGACAAATTCTTCTGAACTGCATCAACCCTTTGAACTTAAAAGTTATCAACTTGTTTATAATATACCTGCCAATCTAAAATCATATCATCTAGGGCTTGCAAGCACATTAGTCAATGCGGTCTATTATTCAGAGAATATTCTATACGTTGCTACAATGGCTGGTTTATCAATATCTGAGGATAATGGACTCACTTGGGCAAATATAACAGCAGCAAATGGTATAATTAATAATATTGTCAATGATGTTTTTGTCGTTGGTGATTCAATTTACCTTGCCACAGCTTCTGGGTTATCAATATCTAGTGATAACGCAGCAACATGGAATAGCTTTACTGCTGATGATGGTATAGCTAGCAATGACATAACTAGTGTATTTGTTGCAAATGGTATCATATACCTTACCACAAATAATGGCCTATCAATTTCCTATGATCAAGGTTTGACTTGGAGTAATATATCTACGGCAGCAGGTTTAGGAAATAATTTATTGCTTGATGTCTTTGTTCATAACAACAATATTTATGTAGCAACAGCTAATGGCTTATCCGTCTCTTATGATGGTGGAACCTCATTTACAAATAAAACAGTAGCTAATGGTTTAGCATCAAACTTTGTTTATAGTGTTTTTGCAGACGATGATTATGTCTATGTTGCTACTAATGATGGTTTATCTATTTCTGATGATGAAGGTTTAAACTTCACTGAAACTAAAACAACCACCAATGGTCTTAGTTCTAATATTATTTATGATGTATTTGTTACTGACACTCATATGTATGTTGCTACTATAAATAGTCTAGCAGTGTCAACTGATTCAGGTAATACATTTACGAATATGACAACTGCAGATGGTTTAGGTACAAATAATATTTCAAAACTATTTGCATCTGGTAATAAAGTTTTTGCTGCTACCTTAGCAGGGATGTCTGCATCAGAAGATAATGGAAATAATTGGGTTAATTTTACTGCAATAAACAATATTGGATATGGTGCTTTTACTACAAGTTTGGTAATACATAACAATCAATTATATGTCGGAACCGATGAAGGCCTTGCTACTTCAATTGATGGCGGTTTGACATGGAGTACAAATACAAGTATAGCTGGTATTTCAAGTCTATTTAGTTTCAATGAAAAGCTATTTATTGCAACCTTTGGAGAAGGAATTTTTATCTCTGATGATAATGGAGTTACATTCACAAATATTACTATGAGTAATGGACTACCAAGTGACCTAGTTAATGTCATTAAAGCTGCTGAGGGTTTTATCTTTGTTGGAACTGAATTTGGACTTTCTATATCATATGATGACGGATCATCTTGGGAATCTTTTACTACAGTTGATGGCTTAGTCGGTAATATTATAAATGATATTGAATTTGCTGAAGCTTTCCAATTATTATTTATTGGTACAACTACTGGACTATCTATTTATGATGGTGATAGTTTTGCTAACTATACCACCAATGAAGGCCTGCCTAACAATTGGATTAATCGCATATTCCTCGATAGTATTAATGAAATATTATATATAGGAACACCAGGAGGGCTAACAGTCTATGATGGTGGTGAAAGCCTTAATACTATTACTCAAGCAGATGGCTTAGCCTATAATGATGTCAGTGATATTTTTGCCACGGGAATAGATATATTTGTTACCCATGGCACTCCAAACAATATATATTCAATCTCAGTATCTAATGACTCAGGAGATACTTGGGAGATATTTGGTACTGAAAACGGTATCTCAAGCAGTAATATAAATGGTATTGTTGCTCGTGGAGCAAATATCTTTCTCACTGGAACAGGCGGTTTATCAACTATTACTACTCCTGGTTTAGAATGGAGTATTTTAAATACTGAAAATAGTGAAATTTCTAGTGATGATATTTTTAGTGTATTTGTAGATAACGATAACGTTATTTATATTGCAACAAATAATGGTCTTGGTATTTCTACAGATAATGGATTAACTTGGCAAACTATTAATACAAGCAATAATGTACAGATACCTAGTGATTCTCTTTTCGATATATTTGTCTATAACGGTGTTATCTATATTGCAACTGAAGAAGATGGAATTGGAGTATCTGAAGACGGTGGTATCAGCTGGGTTAATATAACTTCCGAAAATGGACTAATCGATGATCAAGTTACCTCACTATTTGTTAATCATAACTATATTTACGTAGCTACAGCAAATGGATTATCTATATCAGCAGATAATGGTTTAACTTGGATGAATCGAAATACTGAAGATGGCTTAGGCGATAATTATATTTCTGAAGTATTTGTTGAAAATGGCATTATTTATGCAGCAACTGACGGTGGGCTGTCAATTTCAAATGATGATGGTGATTCATTTAGCAACCTTACAACAAGTAATGGACTTGATACTAATAGTATCTACGGTGTATTTGTATCTAATGGTATTATCTATTTAGCCACGGATAATGGTATTTCAATATCTGAGGATGATGGCAACACGTGGAACAATATCGCAGGTGGAACCACAATCCAAGTCTTTGCAGCAGGCAATAACATCTACGCTGCCACCGATGGTAGTGGTGTTAAAATATCTCATAATGGCCCTAGCAGTACAATTCTTGATTTTGCTCCAAAAACCATTGAAAATGGCGTTGGTAGTGACGTTATATCTTGTCTATTTGTTAGAGGTAGCAGCATCTATGCAGGTACAAATGAAAATGGCCTATCAATCTCAAAAGATTATTTACAACCATAATCAAGATAAACTAATGCATGACAGGGTGTGGAAATAACACTGGTTTACTTTGCAGATAAGTTTCTACTTTTTTAATTGCATCAGATAGGCCTAATTCAAAAGCAGTTGAAACAGATAAAGCAGCAGCTACATTAATCACAAGCATATCCCTTTTAGGCCCCATTAATTCACCATTTAAGATGGCTAATGATTCTTTAACATTTTGATATGAATCACCTGCTTTTAATAATTCAGCTTTAGCCCGCTTAAAACCTAATTGCTCAGGATGAATACTAATTCTATTGAGCCGGCCCTGTTTAATTTGTATCAGATGATTAATGCCACAAGTACTAAATTCATCCATCCCCGCCCCGTGGACAATCGATGCATATTCAACGTTTAATTCATTTAAAGCAATAGCCATTGGCTCAATTAAGGCTTCCTCATAAACGCCGACAACCATACGCTTAACTCTCGCAGGGTTTAATAAAGGCCCAAGAATATTAAATACAGTTTTCTGTCCTAACTCGGAAAAGTGCTTCCTTACCGGTACAATTTGTTTAAATAAAGGATGAAAGTAAGGTGCATATAAAAATACACAGTGCTCTTTATTAAATTGTTGAATGACTTCTTCTGTTGTTTTAGGAAATTCAATTCCAATGGTCTCTAAAAAGTCAAAACTACCACAACGACTGGTTGATGATCGATTACCATGCTTAATCACTGGAATGCCCAATTGTGAAAGTATTAACGCCGTTAAAGTGGAATAATTCAACGTTGAATAGCCATCACCTCCTGTACCAACGATATCCATTGTGTTTTGAGGTAAATTCGTTATGTCAATTGATACTGATTTATCTAAAAATATACTAGCAATTTGTGCTAAAGCATGGCCATCATAACGAAACTTATTCAAAGCTGTTACAATCTTAATTTTATCCTTTAGCTCAACTTCTTCATCGAGTAATTGTTCTATTTGCTTGTCAATCATTAATTGTAATCTTAATTTTTACTATTCGATAAAAACATATTCAAAAACAATTAGCAATGCTTTGCAACTATTTTTATTTTTTTTAAAAAAACAAGCTTGTGCATCGCAGAAAATCTACTTGACATGCCTGTTTTTTTTTCATACACTTCGTATGTCACAACATTTTTTGTGCAGTGCAAAATTAATGGATTAAAAAGAGGTAACCCTTATGACTACGACAACTGATTACTTCAAAAACTTCAATATATTTGGAGATAAATGGGCTGAATTTGCGAAAACGATCTATGAACCAGTATCTGAGCTTCAGAAAATCACTACATCAGCAATCGAACGTACAACAAAATTTCAAATTGAAGCTGCCAATGAAATATTAGCCGCTTCAACTGAGAAAGCACAGAAACTTGCTAATATTAAAAAATTTGAAGAGTTAACTAACTTTTATCGAGATGCCTCTCAAGAAGCCAATGATAAGGCTGTTGCATACACTAAGGCTTCTGTAGATAACGCAATTCAAACATCATCTGAGTTCACTAAATGGTTTGAAAAAGGTGTTGAAAACTTCAAACATCAGGCTGCTAAAACAACTTCAAAATAGCTCTTTAGATTAATTTTCTTTTATCCTAGGTGCAATAAACTGCATCTTTGCTTTATTTTTTTTAATGAAATCTTTAAACTGACATCAATATAAATTATCAATAATTTTATGAATATGAGTTACCTATCTAAAAATAGTGCGCTACCTTCTCTAATTATACTTGATCGTGATGGCGTCATTAATGAAGATTCAGATCAATATATTAAATCTGCAGATCAATGGCATGATATTCAGGGAAGTATTCAAGCCATTGCTGAATTAACCAAACTACATATCCCCATTGCTATTGCAACCAATCAGTCAGGACTTGCAAGGGGTTATTTTGATTTAATTACCTTATATGAAATGCATAGCAAAATGCTTAATAAAGTTAAAGCCTTAAATGGAATGATTAACTATATTGCTTACTGCCCCCATGGCCCGAATGATCAATGCCACTGTAGAAAACCTAATATTGGATTATTAGAAGAAATTTCCAATAAACTTCAAATCCCGCTTAACCAGAAAGTTTTTTTTATAGGCGATTCTTATAAGGATATTCAAGCTGCAATTACTGCAAATATAACTCCTATCTTAGTCAAATCTGGCAAAGGTAAAAAAACATTGAAAACTCATCCAGATCTTGAAGGTAATATCAATATTTACGATAATCTATACGACTTTGTACAAACATTACACCCCGAGGTATAAATGAAATTTTTGATTAACTTAGTATTACGTCTTAGGCAATGGCTTTTTTTATTTTATGTTGCTGTCTTAACCATTTTTTTTAGTACATTAAACTTAATATTTTGGGTATTAAAGGTACCATTACCTATCAGAATATTTGTTGGTCGTTTATGGTCTAGGCTAGTCAGATTAGGCATGTTTATGATCTTATGGCTGAGAGTTCGTATCATTGGTAAAGAAAGGATTCCTTCTCAAGCCTGTATTTTTCTTTCAAAGCATCAATCCCCATGGGAAACATTGGTATTACCAAGTCTTGGGCCCAAGTCCTGCTTTGTACTTAAAAAAGAGTTATTAGCAATTCCTTGGTTTGGCTGGGGGCTACGCTCTGTTGGCAGTATTGCCATAGATAGATCTCAAAATATGCAGGCTTTAAAACAGGTTATCTCTCAAGGTAAGGATAGATTAGCTAAAGGCGTATCAATTACCGTATTTCCAGAGGGCACTCGAGTGTTACCAGGTATACATCCTAAATTTCATAAAAGTGCTTTATCATTAGCCAAAATGACTAAAAGTATTGTTGTTCCTATTGCACATAATTCAGGTACTTTTTGGCCCGCTAGAGGTGGAATTATCAAGCCTGGCGCCATTGATCTTATTATTGGCGAACCAATCGATTCAAAAGGTTTATCTTTAGAAGAGCTATCTGATCAATGCTATCAATGGATGACTAATAACATGAAGAAAATTGAAAATTAAATTATTTATGCGTGTAACCTAATTGTTCACCAATTTGATCCAACCTTTCTAACTGCTGAAAAAAGCATAACTGTAGCCCTTCTGGTTGAACAAATTCCATACGATGTTAAGACGATCAAAATCAAGCATACTGCATATTAATTTATATCGCATTACTACGTAGTAATGCAAGCTTATTTTATTTACAAATAATTTATTAAGCTTATAAGATAAGATTACGCACCGTATTCTCACGGTATTAGCTTTATAATAAACATTTAAAATAGGAATAAATAAATGTGAGAATATTATGCTGGATAAAACAACCAAAAATACAACAAAAAACTTAAATAACGTTATAAATAATAAATTTAAAGATCTATTTCAAGCATATAATGATCATCATAAAGATTATACTCTAACAAGAATATCATATTTTGATCACTGGCTTACATTAGAAGAAGCAGAAATTTTACTGCCTTATTGGAGTCATAAACTTTCAACAAATGAATTACTTCATGACTGTATTAACCGTTGTATAATCTTAAGTAAATTTTTATCTCAGTTTACTAATCAATTAGAAATATATACATTCAAATACCATCATCGAAAGAATAGTATGAATAAATCATCATTCTCAATAAAAGAATTTACATCTGAAAATAGCAAAGCAAATTATTTAGAATATGATGATTATTCAGAATCATACAACCCTCAGGTACCATTTATCACTCGAAGTTTTAGCTTTATTGAAAAGCAAATACAACCCCCACCATTTAAGTGGATTAAGATCCTGCTCCCAAAATATGAATGTATTATTACTAATAATGATGATTATACAATCCATTTTCTACACCATAAAAATAATACACAACTTAAAACAAGAATAAATCAGATTGCAACAAGCTTTAACTTATATAACCTAGTTTAAAATCAAACTTCCAGATATCCTCTTGTTAATCGATAGCATTTATCCATTCGATGTGCCAAGGTATTATCATGTGTTACAATTAAAAATGCTGTGTGCTTTTGCTTCGCCAAGTTATATATCATTTCTTCAATATGCTGTGCATTTTCCTCATCTAGATTACCTGTAGGTTCATCAGCTAAAACGCATTGCGGATCATTAACTAACGCTCTAGCAATAGCAACTCTTTGGCGTTCACCTCCTGACAACTCAGAAGGTTTATGCTCAATTCGATGAGATAACCCAACCTCATTTAATAATATTTTTGCTTTTGCTAATGAATCACTAATTTTTGACTTTCGAACAAGCAGAGGCATTGCTACATTTTCAAGTGCACTAAATTCAGGCAATAAATGATGAAACTGATAAACAAAACCTAGATGCTGATTACGTAATCGAGCTCGTTTATTTGCTGAACATTTTGCAAATGGTTTTGCATTTAAAAATACATTGCCTTCTGTTGGTTGATCTAGTCCACCTAATAAATGCAAAAATGTACTTTTTCCAGAGCCTGAAGTGCCAACAATTGAAACTAACTGACCTTTTAATATTTCAAAATTAACTCCATGTAATACTGAAGTATTTAACTTACCTTCTTTATATGATTTTTTTAAATTTTCACAAGATAAAATAATACCGTTACTCATATCTCAGTGCCTCAGCAGGTTGTATTCTAGAAGCTCGCCAAGCAGGATATAATGTTGCTAGAACACTCAAAATAAAAGCAACTATACTTACGTGGATAATATCCCACCATTCTAGTTTTGATGGTAAAAAGTCAATATAATAGACATTAGCCGATAAAAATTGCACATGAAATACTTGTTGTATCCAATTTACAATCTCAGTTGTATTAATAGCTAATATTATGCCCAAAACAATGCCAATGATAATTCCTATAATACCAATTAATGTTCCTTGAACGATAAAAATTGACATAATTTGTCTTGATGATGCGCCAATCGTTCTTAAAATAGCGATATCAGACTGTTTATCTGTTACAACCATAACAAGTGATGCCAACATATTAAATGCTGCAACCGTAATTATTAGCACTAAAATAAAAAACATCATTGTTTTTTCCATCTGTAGTGCCTTAAAAAAGTTGCTATTTTGCTGCGTCCAATCAGTAATCTGATAGGCAGGCATTAATTCATTATTCAGCACTTTAGCCTGATAAGGTGCATCAAATGGCGAAGGAAACTTAAGTTGCAATCCTGAAACATTATTCCCCATTTGTAATAATTTCGCTGCATCATGAATATCCATTAATGCATAAGCACTATCAAACTGGTAACCTACACTAAAAATACCAACAACTGTAAATTGTTTCAACCTTGGTAAAAAACCAGCGGGTGAAAACGTAGCTTGCGGTACAATCACTGTAACTTTGCTGTCTATAGTTGCACCTAATGAATTAGCTAAATCTTTGCCTAGAATAATTCCATATTTACCTGCTTTTAGGTTTGATAACTTACCTTGAGTCATTTTCTGGCCAACTGGTGATACGTGTGGCTCCAATTTTGGATCAACACCCACAATAATACCAAAACCTGAGAAGCCTTCCCTTGATAGCATGGCTTGACCTTGAATATATGGTGCCATTCCCGTAATTTGATCTTTATCTTTTAAATGTTGATATACTTGCTGCCAATCGTCTAATTGACCGTTCCAACCGGTAACTGTTGCTTGAGGCACCATAATTAGCATTCGCTGACGAATTTCTTGGTCAAACCCATTCATTACAGATAGAACTGTAATTAATACAGCTACACCTAATGCAATTCCAAAAAATGAAACACCCGATATAAATGAGATAAAGTGATTTCTTTTCTTAGCTCGAATATAACGAAGTCCTATGTAAAAGGATAAAAAACGCTTAATCAACCTCTTCTGTTCCTTTGAACGTTATTTTTTGCTTAAATGATTATAGCAACTCACTTATGCTAATAGCTAACTAATTTTCTAATATTCTTTTCAAACAATGATAGCGTTGTTGATGTATTATTCGCTATAATTGCCATACAATAAAAATTATATCGATACAGGATAAAGGATTTAATGCTAAATTACCCTAAACTTGACCCAATTGCTTTCTCTTTAGGCCCACTTAAAGTACATTGGTATGGTATTATGTACTTATTAGGTTTTGTTTCTGCTTGGCTATTAGGACGTCATCGAGCCAAAAAACCATTTTCTCCAATTAATGTTGATCAAGTAGCTGACGCTATTTTCTATGGTGCTCTTGGTGTTATTGTTGGTGGGCGTTTAGGCTATATGCTTTTTTATGATTTTAGTAATTTTGTGCAATCTCCATGGATTATTATTCGAGTTTGGGATGGTGGCATGTCTTTTCACGGTGGACTATTAGGTGTTGTACTTGCGCTTGCTCTTTATAGCTATAAACTTAAAATAAATGCGTTTGATTTAATTGATTTTTTTGCGCCAATGGTTCCACTTGGTTTATTATTTGGACGCATAGGTAATTTTATTAATGGTGAACTTTGGGGTAGAGTTACCGATTCACCATTTGCAATGATTTTTCCTACAGGTGGTCCTCTGCCTCGCTATCCTTCACAGTTAATTGAAGCATTTTTAGAGGGGATCGTCCTATTTGTTGTGTTATGGATTATCTCAATGAAACCAAGACAGAGACTTATTATCTCTGCTAACTTTGCATTATTTTATGGATTATTCAGATTTATCGCTGAATTTTTCCGTCAACCAGACCCGCAAATGGGTTATGTTTTATTTGATTGGATGACAATGGGACAAGTATTGTCAATTCCAATGATTGTTTTTGGTATTTTGGTTATTTTTTGGCGTATGACAAATCATCAAAAAATATACTCACCAAATGCTAAAACGTATTTAGAATATCAAGGAGGCTGAATTATGAAACAATATCTTCAATTCTTAAATTCTATCCAAACTGAGGGTACTAAAAAATCTGACCGTACTGGAACCGGTACAACAAGTATTTTTGGCTATCAAATGCGTTTTGATTTAAATGAAGGTTTTCCCTTAGTAACAACAAAAAAAATCCACTTAAAAAGTGTCATTTATGAGCTACTATGGTTTTTGAAAGGTGAAACAAATGTTAAATATCTTCAAGATAATGGTGTTCGTATCTGGAATGAATGGGCTCTTGAAAATGGTGATTTAGGCCCTGTTTATGGTCAACAATGGCGATCTTGGTGCACCCCATCAGGCGAAACGATTGATCAAATTCAAGAAGTCATTCACTTGATTAAAACAAAACCAGATTCACGCCGTTTGATTGTTAATGCATGGAACCCCGCTGTTTTACCCGATGAATCACTTTCACCTCAAGAAAATGTCAAGCAAGGCAAAGCCGCACTACCACCCTGTCATACTTTATTTCAGTTTTATGTTGCCGATGGTAAATTATCTTGTATGCTAACACAGCGCTCTGCCGACGCATTCTTAGGCGTACCATTTAATATTGCTTCTTATGCCCTACTAACGCATATTATTGCTCAACAATGTAATTTAGATGTTGGTGAGTTTATTTTTTCTGGTGGTGATTGTCATATTTATCATAACCACCAAGAGCAAATTCAAGAACAACTTTCTCGAGAACCTTATACCCTACCAAAATTAATTATTAAACGTAAGCCACAACGTATTGAAGATTATGAGTATGAGGATTTTGAAATTAGGCAATATCAACATCACCCAGCAATTAAAGGGCTTGTAGCTGTATAAAACACATGTAAAATCTTGGAAGTTTTAACCTTATGACCTACTCATTAGAAAAAGATAAAATTAAAATTTTATTACTTGAGAATATTAGCCAATGTGCCGTTGATGCTTTTCATCAAGCAGGATATCACAATATTGAACAACTTAATGGTTCACTCAATGGAACTCAATTAATTGAAAAATTAAAAGATACTCGTATTTTAGGTATACGTTCGCGTACTCATCTAAATGAGTTCATTTTTAACAACGCTCCTAAGTTAATTGCTGTGGGTTGCTTTTGCATTGGAACTAATCAAGTAAACCTTACTAGCGCAGAACATAATGGTACTGCTGTTTTTAATGCCCCCTTTTCTAATACACGCAGTGTTGCTGAACTTGTCATTGGACAAATGATTCTATTAATGCGCAACATCCCTAAAAAAAATGCTGACCTCCATCGAGGTATTTGGAATAAATCTGCATCAAATAGTTTCGAAGTTCGTGGAAAAACATTGGGTATTATTGGCTATGGTCATATTGGTTCTCAGGTTAGTGTACTTGCTGAATCCTTGGGTTTAAAAGTTATCTTTTATGATATTGTTAATCGCCTACCTTTAGGTAATGCAAGCGCTGTTAATTCACTTGATGAATTACTTAAACACTCAGATATCGTATCGTTACATGTGCCAGAAACTGAACTAACCCAGAATATGATCAATCAAAACCAATTAGCCTTGATGAAAGATACGGCTGTATTGATCAATGCTTCTCGTGGTAATGTTATTGAAATAGACGCACTCTATCAAAGCTTAAAACAAGGCCGGTTTTTAGGTGCTGCAATCGATGTGTTTCCAGAAGAACCTCAATCTAACCAACAATCATTTAACTCCCCTCTAATTGAGTTTGACCGAGTTATTCTAACACCACACATAGGCGGTAGTACTGAAGAAGCTCAAGAAAACATTGGTATTGAAGTTGCCCAAAAACTAATTCACTATTCAGATAATGGCTCAACTTTATCAGCTGTTAACTTTCCGCAAGCATCATTACCGATGCATGCTACTGCTTGTCGATTGCTACATATTCATGTTAACCAACCTGGAATGATGCGCCAAATTAACCGTGTTTGCTCAGAGTCTAATATCAATATTCTTGGGCAATATCTACAAACAACTGCAACTATTGGTTATGTTGTAATGGATATTGAAACAGATAAACATACAGCCTTAAGCTTACTTGCTAAGCTTAAAACGATTGATGGAACAATTCGCTCAAGGATTTTATATTGAATGATTGAAACTCAACTAAAAGAATTTCTAAAGAAGTACCCAACTGATGTTATTTATGTTGGATTTAGCGGTGGGATTGATTCGGTTGTATTATTACATGCTCTAAATCAATTAAAAACAAGTCTAAAATTTACACTAAAAGCAATTCATATCAATCACAAGTTACAAGCGGCAGCTGAAGACTGGGCCGTATTTTGTGAAACGTTCTCTCATCAGTTAGATATTGAATGTATTAACATTACGTTAACGGACTCCCCAGAAAAAGGAGAAAGCATTGAAGCGTGGGCTCGTCAAAAACGTTATGATCGTTTTCAGCGGCTATTACAAAATGAAACAAACCCTCACCTTTATTTAGCACATCATCAAAATGACCAAGTTGAAACTTTTTTGCTAAATCTAATGCGTGGCAGTGGCATAGCTGGCTTATCGGCAATGCCCATTATCCGTAAAACAAGCACCTATATGCTATTACGTCCACTGCTTGATATCCCAAGAAGCTCGATACATGCATATGCTCACTTGCATCAATTAAGCTATATTGATGACCCCAGTAATCAAAATACTCGTTTTGATCGCAATTTTATGCGCCATGAAATTGTAAGCCGGCTAAGTCAGCGTTTCAATGCACTAAGTAATATCAGCCAATCGGTTAACTATTGCCAGGAAACCGCAAATTTATTAGAGCAGTACTTAGAGAATGATTTATCATTGATTCTAAAAGATAATCAGCATATTAATCTTTCATCATTATTAAAATTAGATAAGATAAAACAACTGTATCTTATTCGACTTTGGATTAAAAAAAGCTGTATTACGCCACCAAATCGCAAACAAATGAATCAATTTATTAATTCAGTTAAGCATGCTAAAAATAACTGGCAATTCATATTTTCAAAATATATAATAATATATTACAATGAGTTACTTCAATTATATAAAAATACGCCTGAAATTCCGAGCAACTTTCATCTGCCATGGACTGGCGAACCAATCGAAATTATGGAATATAATTTTTCTATAACTAAGGCCGATCTTCAGGCACTTGGCATTAATACCAATAGGTTAAATTGGCAAAAAGTTATCATTAGAGCTCGTAAACCGAACGATGCTTGCCGCCCTTTTGGTCGAGATAAATCTAATAAATTAAAAGTTATTTTCCAAGAAAAGCAAATCCCACAGTGGATTAGAGCACGTACTCCTATCATAGAATATGAAGGAAAAATTCTCGCTATTGGCAAGCTTTTGGGTTGTTGTTTATAACATTTTCCTTATTATTATCCTCATAGGAAAATCATACTACACGACAGTAGCTTTGATAGTGCAGTGCTTTATTCTAATTGTCAGAGAAATAACACAGCCATTAATAAATATCACCGAATTGGATTTAATTTACACAAAGACTATCTATTTTCTGATAATTTGATTATCCTGCAGACTGAATAACTATAAAAATGACAAATAAAACTATGAACTTTGCATCACTCGGTCTTTCTAAGCTATTAATAAAAGCATTAGAAAAAAAAGGCTATACTAAACCTACCCCCATCCAACAAAGAGCAATTCCTGAAATTTTAAAAGGTCAAGATATCATGGCATCTGCTCAAACAGGAACAGGCAAAACGGCTGCTTTTACATTGCCAATTATGCAGGATTTATCAAAAAATAATAAGCTAAAGGCAAATAACACCCAAGCATTAATTTTAACACCCACTCGTGAACTTGCAGCGCAAGTTGCCCAGAGCATTGAGCATTACGGACAAAATTTGCAATTGCGATCAACTGTGGTTTTTGGTGGTGTCAAAATAAACCCGCAAATGATGAAACTTCGTAAAGGTGTCAATATTTTGGTCGCCACTCCAGGTAGATTGCTCGATTTATATCAACAAAACGCGATTCGATTTGATCATTTAAACTATTTTGTACTAGATGAAGCTGATCGTATGTTAGATATGGGGTTTATCAATGATATTCAAAAAATCATAAGGCTATTACCTAAAAAGCGTCAAAACTTAATGTTTTCTGCAACTTTTTCAAATGAAATATTAAAATTAGCAAAATCAATTGTAAATTCCCCAGTAAAAATATCAGTATCCCCTGTTAATCAAGTTACTACCACAGTAAATCACTGGATTTCTCCTGTCGATAAAAAGCAAAAAACAGCCCTGTTAATTCATTTAATACAATTAAATAATTGGCAACAAGTTTTAGTTTTCACAAAGACAAAACATGGTGCAAATAATTTAGCACGCAAACTAAATCAGGCTAATATTAATGCCGATGTAATTCATGGCAATAAAAGCCAAGGCGCTAGAACCAGAGCATTAGCTAACTTTAAAAATAATCAGTTACACGTTTTAGTTGCGACCGATATTGCTGCACGTGGCTTAGATATTCATCAGTTACCACAAGTTGTGAATTATGATTTACCTCATATTGCTGAAGACTATGTACACAGAATTGGTCGTACAGGCCGTGCTGGATTTGCAGGAGAGGCTATATCTCTTGTTAGTGCAGATGAGCATAAGCAGTTAATTAATATTGAAAGACTAACCAAAAAAATCCTTAAGCGCGTGTTTATAGAAGGCTTTAATCCAATTAATAATTTACCTGCATCCAGCCCTAACCTATTATCACAAAAACCAAAGAAGCCTAAAAAGCCTAAAGTACCTAAATCTGAGCATAGAGAGAGACAAAAACCAATCGCTAAAACCTCAAAGCATCAACGCATTAAGCGTAAGAAAACTTTAGGTTGACCCCTTAAATTTCAGCTGATTTAGTAGTTTAAGGCATTGTTTAAATAATTTTTTTCTTTTGAACAATTCTATAAATTTTTGCCATGCGTAAGACATTACGTTGAGATAAATCAAGTTAGGCTATTAACTAGTATTTTTCTTATTGGTTTTTATTACAACACCATTTATAATCAATCAAAAATTTACTAACACCTAAATTTGGGGGGAATAACTTGATGTCAAAAACATTCTATATCGCATCTCTTAGAACTAATGATGCAACTTGTTACAATAATAAAATGACAGAACAACAATTTCATAACTATATTGTAGGGCGAAAAAATTCTATCACCATTAGAAAGATAGAGTACTCATCATCTGAAATAGCATTATTACAGTCTAAAAAATTTCCCATGACTTACAAGGATGAAATTAAATTTATTATTGAAATGGATACCGCTAGCAATAATACTATCTGTGTAAGGTATTCTCCTGAGATCTCCTTTATAACTTCAAAATCTAATATTTTTGATAACCAACCTAATAACAATACTATCAAACAAACTGCACCTTTTTATGAAAAGAGCCTTACAAACACCAATTCTAGCGAAAATGATAATTCTAGTCAGGATGAATCTGACATAATCCCTTCATCGAATAATAAATGCTGCGCAATACAATAATAATCAACAGAAATAAACAAAACCTTAGAACTTCAACTAAATTAGTTTACATCATAGACTTAATTTTTAAGAGAAAAGCAAACTACTTTTTTTGGTATAATTAATGTTATTAGAATTCCAACAAAAAAACTAGCGGGTATTACATAGACTGCCCAATACCACATATATTGAGGCTCACCATAATATAAATAACAAAATACACCACCAATAATACCGCAAATAATACTAGTAAAACTTGCTAAAGAATTAACCTTTTTCCAGTAGAATCCCCCCAACAGCGAAAAGGCTAGTGCTGAAATTGGAATATTCATTAAAACCATTTTCTGGAATATTTGATCAATAAATACATTTGCCAGCCAATAAGAAAATATCGAAATAAGTAAAGTAATCAGTATACTATACTTTAATGGAGTTACTTGCACTTCTTCAACTTTATGCGCAATAAAGACTGATGCAATTGTATTCCATAAACCTACAATCGTTGTTGCTGCAATAAAAAACAACATAGCATAGGCAATACCTTGAAAAACATTAGGCAAATAATATTGGATTAAAATGGGAATTGCTTGTTGAGGATGACCATGAATATCAGCATTATTCAATAAATTAGCTGCAGATAAAATAGCTAATGCATAAACAGCAGCAACAATGATACTTGAAAGAATCACAGCTTTTAATGCTGTTTTCTTCGATTTGGCAGAAAATATTTTCTGTCCATACCATGGCGCCAAAATATAAGTAAACATCGTGATAATAATTAAAGAAAATAATAATGAATTTGGCAGTGATTGATGTATCGTATTCGTTGTATCACCAAAAAGATGAGATTTTGAAGAAACCGCACTCAAAAAATATAAAAATGGAAATATCACTAACGTTATTAAAAAACTAAAAATATCAATTTGAATAATTGAGCGTAAACCACCTCTAACTGTAATTAATGTCATAATTAAACAAAAGACACCACTAACTAACCATTCATTCAACCCAGGAAAAACGGGCAAAAATATTAACGTCAATGATTTGATATAATTTGCACTAAAACCAATCATCGCAAAGGTTAAAATAACTTTGGCAATCAAGCCAATTAACTTATTATATCTATAATCAAAATACGTTGTGACGCTAACTGCGTCGAACGCTTTCCACTTTTTTGCAACCGTAATTGCATAGAACATCAAGCCAAATAAAAACACAAGCGATAAACTAACTGCAGAATCACCGTAACTATAACCTAATGAAGCAAAGCCAACGAGAGTTGAAGTATTAAGCTCCGTCATAACTAACGTTGCGACCAAAGCAAAAAGTGCTGTCTTTTTATTTGATACAAAATAAGATTCCGTGTTAAGTGTTTTGTTCTGACCTCTAAATGTAAGCAGACCTACAACAACAATCAACAATATAAAACTGACCCAGTTGAAAATCCCCATAATTTATAATTCATATTATTTTAACTTAACTAACAATTACAATACATTATTTTAGATAATCTTTAAAGTTTTTGCTGTATAAAAATAAAAACCTCACTAATTTAATTTGATAGTTTCAATTGAAAAGAGCTGTATCAAATAACTAACAACATAGATAAAAAAAAGTTATACTAATACTATCAGTCAATAAAAAATAAAAAGCAAATAAGGACTTCTTAATATGTTTAAAGAATTTGCAAAACTTGAGCTACATACGCTCCCATCACATACAGAATATTTTCACCCTGAAAATTTCACTGATGTTGTTACTACTGACTCACCTGCTCTACAAGTATTTACCGACTTTCATATCAGACCTCCTGTGACAATTGATAAAAGAGAATTAGTATCCAAAGCGCTTGAAAAAATGAAATCATCTCAAGTTAAAGCACTACTTGTTATAGATGATTCTGACGATAAGGTGGTTGGCTTAATTCATAGCGCACAAATATTAGGCATGAAAAAAGTTCAGGCAGCTCAAGATCATGGAATTAACCAAACTGAAGTAGCTGTATGGATGTTAATGAAACCTATGGATAGCTTACAGGTACTAAATTATCGTGATCTAAGTAATGCTAGAGTAGGTCATATTGCACGTATACTACATGAAAAAAATCTTCAGCATCTACTCGTCTATGAAGTTTGTCGTAATGGTGAAGACATGTTAAGAGGTATTTTTTCAGCAACGCGTATTTCACGCCAACTGGGCATTGAGATTGGTGGCGATCATGCTTCTGAAACAATTGCTGAAATTTCTAAACGAATTTAGTTATTAACAATTAACCTCGACCAAATAATTTTAATAAATAGTCAACAGGTTAAATTCAGATTGTTATAAAAAAGTTGAAGATATCGATCATATCTAAAAGAATAAAAATATAGTGCTAAATCACCGCATCAATAGGGTTTTCTATGATAGCATTTAGCACAATCATTTGGTGACGTTCTGGGCCTGTAGAAATCATATCCACATTAACTGAAGACTTTTCTTGAATATAAGTTAAGTATTTTTGAGCATTTATAGGTAGTTGATCCCAATCAGTTATACCATAAGTTGAAGACTGCCAGCCTGGCAATGTCTCATAAATTGGTTTACAACGAAGATAATCATCCGAATCATAGGGTGGATAATATCGAATTTCACCATCTAAATCATACGCAACACAAATCTTAATCTCGCTTAAATCATCCAACACATCTAGTTTAGTAATACATAAACCACAGATACTATTAATCTCTATTGCACGCCTTAAGGCAACTAAATCTAACCATCCTGTTCTTCTTTTACGGTTAGTAACCGTACCAAACTCACGCCCTACTTTTGCAATATACTCACCAACATCATCAAATAATTCTGTTGGATATGCGCCGCTACCCACTCGCGTTGTATATGCTTTCGTAATCCCCAATACATAATCAATATAACATGGACCAAAGCCCGCACCGGCAGAAATCGCACCTGCTGTTGTATTTGAGGAGGTTACATAAGGATATGTACCATGGTCTATATCTAATAAGGTACCTTGAGCACCTTCAAAAATAATTTTTTTATTCTTCTGCCTTAATTGATGTAACTCTGAAGATACATCTCCAACCATCGACTTAATTACTTCAAATTGTTCTAATGTATTCTGATAACACTCATCTAAATCAATTGCATCTTTCGCATAACGCTGTGTTAAAATTTGGTTATGATAATCAATTAAGTAAGTTAATTTTTCTCTAAAACGCTCAGGCTTTAATAAATCACCAAGGCGAATTGCTCTACGAGCGACTTTATCTTCATAGGCAGGGCCTATACCACGTTTAGTCGTACCTATTTTCTTATTGCCTAATGACTCTTCCCTTGCATGATCTAACAAGATATGTATGGGTAAAATCAAAGGACATGCTTCGGATATAATTAAACGTTTCTCAACCGGGACACCACGAGTCTTTAATTCAGTCATTTCTTCAATAAATGCTTCTAAAGAAAATACAACACCATTACCAATATAGTTTTTTACATGGCTATGCAAAATACCCGATGGAATAAGTCTTAATTTAGTTGTTTCACCATTAATAACTAGAGTATGACCAGCATTATGTCCGCCTTGAAAACGCACAACAGCATCAACCTGATCAGTCAACAAATCAACAACTTTTCCTTTGCCTTCATCACCCCATTGGCTACCCAAAATGACAATATTACGATTCACATGGTGATCCTCATTAATTTATAACGCAGTTAATGTTATCATCTTCTCATTGAAAGACAACCACCGAGTGATAAAAATTCAATTCTACAAACTATAATAAAAATAAAATTTCTCGAAAAATACTTGATATCTAGCACTAAATACTATTATATGAGAGGTACAAACTTATTTAAAAATCATTATGTAATATGCTATAAAACACTTGAGGGGGAATGACAATGAATAGCAAAAATCAACGATTAAACACAGAAGAGCTTGAATTAGCAACAGAAACTGTTGAAGCCACTGATACTATAACTGAAAAGACACAAACTGTATTTAACCAGGTCATAAACAACCAATTATTAAAATCTATCGACGTACTATTTAATGATAGCTTTGGTGATAAAAACATTCGTTATTTTGATGATACCTCTTCTATGAAGGACACATCAAGAACTGCTAAATACCACTAAGCTTGATGGTTTTCCTTAAACCACTGGATTGATTTTTTCTGAAATAATAAAATCAATGCAGCAATGGTTAAACAAAACTGTCCAAATAGAGAAACTGTATTTAATGTATGTCCATATTTCCAAGGTAGTATGCCAATTAAAACGGCATACCAAATAACGGCAACAACAATATACAAAGCAACAGCAAAACTAAGTCTTTTTGATATAAAATAGGCAATAATAATAAGTACTGCATAAGCTATTAGATCCAAATAGATTAAAGGGGTAAAGAACTTTAACATCACCCCTGACATTAATAATTCCATTGCACCTAAAATACTTGACGCATATAACAAAGCAACAGCTACCGATACACGCTGTGGTTTATCCATAATATTTATCCTCCTATGACTGAAATTGTTTCCTTTAAGTTAAGTCAAATCATCCAATGTATTACTTTACAATACTGAGTTGATCCCAAACTATAGATAACTCAAATAGTTAGTAAAAAGTCTATATAGATTTTAACTCAAGCGCTTATGAAATACCATCATTAATCTTGATAACCCAAAGCGTTTTATCATTTTTTTTGCATATCTAAAGAAAAATCTATGCTGCCCTAACAAACTACCCATAACAACTAACAATACTTGATAAATTGGAAAAATGATTGCAATTCGAATTGGCCAGAAAACCCATGGGCTAGTCGTTTCTCTGCTTAAGCCAAATAAGTGAACAACTGGATGTGCAAGCGCAACAGCCATAGACCCTGTAATCGAAAAAACAACAAATATCATGATCACTTGCCAATTAGATTGACAACCCCACCTTTCTCTAAAAGTGCTTTGTTTCGAGTTATCTTCTTTAGAATTAAATGCATTCATTTATTCAGTTTCATGGTTCATAATCGTTTAATATGCTCACCATATTGCCAGAAAACCAACTAAAATCAACAGGCTTTTTTTGTAGATATTATTTTTTTTATTTTGTATGATGTCGCTGTGTAGCTCTTATCTAGCACAAGGGAAACCGGGTAACGTTAAGAGCATGGAACAAAAAGGAGCCGAAAAAACCCATGATTAAGCAGATAGTCAAAAGATTACAATGTCATCTAAATGGACATAATCTCAATCTGAATATGAATAAACTTTCCAATCCCTTAAAAATGCTAGCACTCGCTATAGGTGCAGTATTATTAAGCGGTTGTAGCAGTATGATTAGTTTACATCCTAAAGGACTAATTGCATCTGAAGAAAAAGAACTTTTCATAATCGCTGTATTATTAATGCTGATTGTCGTTATTCCTGTAATTTTATTAACCGTTATTATTGCATGGCGCTATCGAGCATCGAATAAAAAAGCGACTTATAAGCCTAATTGGTCTCACAGTACGATATTAGAAGTAATCTGGTGGACAATCCCTTGTATTATTATTGCCATACTAGCGATTATCACCTGGGTCAGCACACATACGCTAGATCCCTATCGCCCACTGGCAAAACAAGATGACCAAAAACCATTAGTTGTTCAAGTTATCTCACTTGACTGGAAATGGTTATTTATCTATCCTGAGCAGAATATTGCTACTGTTAATTACCTTCAAATTCCAACCAACCGCCAAGTTGCATTTAGAATTACAGCTGATGCTCCAATGAGTTCATTTATCATTCCTCAACTAGGTGGTCAAATTTATGCAATGGCTGGCATGCAAACACAACTACACTTAATTGCTGATCATCCAGGCATATACCGTGGCTTTAATGCGAATTATACTGGTAAAGGTTTCGCTGGTATGCACTTTAATGCCAGAGCTACTTCAAAAGCTGAATTCAACCAATGGGTAAACCAAGTTAAACACTCTGGTAATACCTTAACTGAGCAAGCGTACATGCAACTAGTACATCCAACCGTTAACAACCCAATTCAGTATTATTCATCCGTCTCTAACAATCTTTATCATGAAATATTGATGAAGTTTATGATGCCATCTAGTCGCTTAATTGAAAAGCATCCTAAACAAGATGAAATCAAATTTTAAATAATGGAAATAAAGCGTAGGAAACTAACATGCTTGAGAAATTTATTTTTGGAAAACTAAGCTGGGACTCACTTGAGTTTATGCATGAAACACCTGTGTTACTTGCATTTATCTTAACAGTTATACTGGGAGTTCTAGTTCTTGGATCATTAACCTATTTTAAAAAATGGAAATGGCTGTGGAGTGAATGGCTCTGTACCGTTGATCATAAAAAAATTGGTATTATGTATATTATCGCAGCACTTATCATGCTATTTAGAGGCTTCACTGATGCTGCCATGATGAGATCCCAACAAGCACTGTCTAATGGTGATCATTATGGTTACTTAAGTGCTCAACATTTTGATCAGATTTTCTCCGCACATGGCGTTATCATGATCTTCTTTATGGCTATGCCATTAATGTTTGGTTTGATAAACTTGGTTGTACCATTACAAATTGGTGCACGTGATGTTGCATTCCCATTCTTAAACTCTTTGAGTTTCTGGTTATTTGCAATGGGCGCCATCTTGGTAAATATATCTCTATTTATCGGTGAGTTTGCACATACGGGTTGGTTAGCTTACCCGCCATTTTCTGAACTACAATATAGTCCGGGGGTTGGCGTTGACTACTATCTCTGGTCGTTGCAGATATCCGGGGTCGGCACACTACTTTCGGGAATTAACTTCTTTGTGACAATTATTAAAATGCGCTGCCCAGGTATGTCTTTAATGAAAATGCCTATTTTCACATGGACTGCATTGTGTAGTATGATTTTAGTTATTGCCGCATTCCCAATTTTAACAGCAACCTTGGGTCTTTTATATTTAGATCGCTTTATGGGCATGCATTTCTTCACCAATGGTTTTGGTGGCAACATGATGATGTATGTTAATTTAATTTGGGCATGGGGGCATCCAGAGGTTTACATTCTGGTGTTACCCGCTTTTGGTGTATTCTCTGAAGTTGTTGCAACATTTGCTCAAAAAAGACTATTCGGTTATGCGACGATGGTATGGGCAACTTTTGCTATTACTTTCTTGTCATTCGCTGTGTGGTTACATCACTTTTTCACTATGGGGTCAGGGGCAAATGTCAATGCATTCTTTGGTATTGCAACGATGATCATCGCTGTTCCAACAGGTGTGAAAATATTCAACTGGATGTTTACCATGTATCGCGGACGCATCCTATTTACATCGCCTATGTTATGGTCAATCGGGTTTTTAATCACATTTACCATTGGTGGAATGACTGGCGTATTACTTGCCGTTCCCGGCGTGGACTTTGTACTACATAACAGTCTTTTCTTAATCGCTCACTTCCATAATACAATTATTGGTGGTGTTGTCTTTGGCTTCCTTGCTGGATTAACGTTCTGGTTTCCAAAAGCATTCGGTTTTAGATTAATAGAAAGCTGGGGTAAGGCTGCATTTTGGTTCTGGTTTATCGGCTTCTTTGTTGCCTTTATGCCTTTGTATGTCTTAGGTGGCATGGGCATGACTCGCCGCTTATACCACTATGATAATCCAGTATGGCATTCTCTATTGATTGTTGCAGCTTGTGGTGCCTTCTTAGTAGCTTGCGGTATCTTTTGTCAGTTTATGCAGATTATCTTAAGCTTTAAGAATCGTGAGAAGTTAGCTGATGAAACTGGTGACCCTTGGAATGGCAGAACGCTTGAATGGTCACTACCATCTCCTGCGCCGTTTTATAACTTTGCTCACCTTCCAACAGTTGACAGTCGTGATATGTTCTGGGAAATGAAAGAACGTGGCACAGCATACCCACAAAATTCAAAACCTTATGAAGATATTCATATGCCAAAAGATACACCGTTAGGCTTTATAATTTCTGCTTTTGCTGCCATTTTTGGCTTTGCTATGATCTGGCATATATACTGGCTTGCAATTGCTGGTTTTGTTTGCATGTTCCTAAGCATTATGTGTCGTTCATTCAACTACAATCAGGACTATTATGTCAAAGCAGAAGAAGTTGAACGCATTGAACGAGAAAATGCACAAAAAAGAGCTAATGCAAAATATAAATACCACGGTTTAAATGTTGAAAATAAACCAGATTCTGAGATTCATTTGCCACTTGATGGAGCAACCTTATGAGCACAGCAACAATGACACATGATGGTCACGCAGACCATCACGAACATCATGATACTGGAAGCAATACTGTATTTGGCTTCTGGATTTATATTATGAGTGACTGTATTTTATTCTCATGCCTTTTTGCAACGTTTGTCGTCATGAGACATAATACATTTGGTGGCCCAACCGCCGCTGACTTAGTAAGTATTCCTTATGTTTTTGTAGAAACCATGCTACTTCTATGCAGTAGTTTCACCTATGGGCTAGCAATGTTAAGTCGTCTTAAAGGTAATAAAGCAACGGTGATTAAGTGGTTAGTTGTTACCTTTATTTTAGGTGCATCCTTTATCGCAATGGAACTATATGAATTTTACCATTTAGTTCTTGAAGGCAATGCCTGGTATCGTACAGGGTTTTTATCTGCATTTTTTACCTTAGTAGGAACGCATGGACTTCACGTTACAATGGGCCTTATTTGGATGGTTGTTTTAATCATTCAAGTATCAATCCACGGCATTAACAACCAAACAACAACTAAACTAAGCTGCCTTGGTTTGTTCTGGCACTTTTTAGATATTGTTTGGATTTTCGTCTTTACAATCGTTTACTTAATGGGAGCTGTTTGATATGTCACATCATCAACATCTTGAGCATGGAACCGGTAGTGATCACGGCACATATACTTCGTATATTGTTGGTTTTATCCTATCTATTGCATTTACACTTTTATCTTTTGGTGCGGTTAGCTTTCACTGGCTAAGCAATACTGGCCTTTATATTGCAATTACTATTTTTGCCTTAGCTCAGTTATATGTGCAAGTTGTTTTCTTTTTGCATTTAAGTGCCAAATCCGAATCCAGATGGAATCTTGTTGCATTCTTCTTTAGTTTGGTTGTTGTCTTAATTCTAGTTTTTGGCTCAATCTGGATTATGGTCAATCTAAATTATAATATGATGCACTAGTTAACCATGAAACAATATCTCTCTCTTGCCAAACCCGGCATCATCATGGGCAATGTAATTACTGTTTCAGGTGGCTACTTTTTAGGCCTTGCCAATAATTTTAGTTTTTTGATATTACTGTCAACTTTAGTCGGCATGTCTCTAGTAATGGCCTGCGGCTGTGTTTTAAACAACCACATCGATCGCGACATTGATAAATTAATGGAACGAACTAAAAATCGCCCATCAGCTAAAGAACTCATTTCAGATAAAGTTGCTATTATCTATGCGTTAATTCTTGGTATCTTAGGTTTAGCCCTATTATATTTTCTAACAAACCTATTAACTGCCTTAGTTGCATTTTTAGGGTTGGTATTCTATGTAGGCTTTTATACACTATTGTTTAAAAGAGCTTCTATATACGGAACTATAGTTGGTGGTATTGCTGGCGCTGTACCACCAGTTGTTGGCTTTACAGCAGCAACGAATGAATTAAATTTTGGTGCTCTATCATTATTTTTAATTTTATTCTTATGGCAAATACCACATTCATTTGCCATTGCTATTTACCGTATTAATGATTACGCTAATGCATCGATACCTGTGCTACCTGTCATTAAAGGCATCTCCTATACAAAAACTAATATGCTTATTTATATTTTAATCTTTTTGTTTGCCGCTGTAATGCCTAGTATTTTAGGCTATACAGGAATCATTTATTTTATTGGTGCATTTTTATTAAGTTTAGGGTGGTTAATACTTGGACTAAAAGGCATAAATTCAGATGACGATCGCACTTGGGCGCGTAAAATGTTCTTATTTTCAATTATTGTTATTACGCTTCTAAGTATAATGATGATGTTACCGCTAGTTTAACTTAGTTACCTGCTTTTACTTGACAGCCTACACCTTTCCAACTGACATCCCATAGTTCCTTATTCGAGCTGTATTTTTGAGGGTTAGGTCGATAACCACCTTGAGCTTGGGTTTTGCTACCAAGATCATCTAATACAAAGCCTGAAGGCAGGGTAAATGAAAAACCGACACACCCACCAAGTGGACAAGCTACATCATTACCTACCCAACTACATGTTGTTCTTTGTTTAGGCTTAAAGTTTAGTGGCTTAATACATTCATTATAAAATGGCGAAGCACTATTACAACCACATACATTTTGTGAAGAATCCCAAGTGCAAATAGTATTACCATTACATTCTTCTTCTTGTGACTGTATTAATTTAGTTTTAAATCCACTCATATCTATTTTAACCGTCAATATTCCTGTACTGGCATCAAATGCACTTTCTCTTTTAGTCCACTGTGTTGGCCATTGTGCAGGTTGAAAATCAAAGTTATCACTATTTAACTCTGTTTTTATCGCCTTTAGAGAGTCAGGGTTAAAATTTTTGCCTACATAAATTTGATAGGTTTGTTTTGTTTCAGGCGTTGTGAATAAAAAGAAAACATTATACGTTTTTCCTGCTGCAAATTCAGAGTATTGTATAAACGCATTACTACCTGGGTCACTCGGCGTAGATTTTTGTTTATCACGAGAAACGGTTGTATCTAGAAAATAAACACCATTATTAATTGTCAATGAGCTACGTTGAGCATTACCTTGCCCCATTAGCAATATATACGGATATTCATTATTATCAAACTCATCATCTGTTAATAATTGACGATATAGAGGTACTCCATAACATTCAAAATTAGTACAAGCACTCGCCCAAGGCAGACCTTTTTGTTCATTTCCTTTTTTTGTGATTGAACTATAGTCACTTGGTACTATGGCCGTTGTTACATACTGATATGGGCTTGTTTTAGCGGTATTTTCTGATAGACACTCAAATTCTTCAATGGGTGCTCTAAAAAATGGGTCCTCACTAATTGAAATCGTACTTTTTCCACTTAGACGACCACCATTATCATTAATACGCCCTGTTAAAGTACCATCATCATCATTCAAAAATGTTTGTCGATCAACATCACTATAACCTGTAAACATACCTTGAGCACCAGTACAATATAATTTATCAAGCTCTGTTTGATCAATCGTTTTTGCTGTTCCTGGTATAAATCGTGGTACAATTACAAAATGTCTAATATCAACATTATCAAAAAATAAATTAGTTGAATGAAATGCTGGCGGATAATAGAAACCATTTGGTTGCTTCCAAGCAATGGCAGCATGAGGCAAATAACATTCACCTGTTTTTGTATCTTTTGGTATACCTAATACTGGTCTAAATAAAAACTTATCACTTAATTTGATTGTCTTTTGAATATCGAGATATGCATTTGAATCTTGCTGCATTGGACCATCGTAAATACTCAACATTCTCTGACCTGTATTAAAGTTTGACATCAAATAGCTCACCCCTTCATCTTTTAGAATACATGGGTTATTATTAGCCCCATTATCACACTCTAGTGCTGTCTCAGCATTAATTGGCCCTAACGCATAAGCATATTTATTATTAGGCTGTGTTTCTCCAACAAATACGCTTTGTTTTACTAATGCTATATAGCCAACTCGTGCATCTGATCTTGTATAACTACCACCACTAACCATCGATACACCACCACCTAAGACATCGGTGATTGCACTATTTGTTAAGAAGTAGGAACTGGTTCTTAGCCAAATGGCAGAGAAATTAATATCCGTTATCGTATTAAATGAGGATGTATAATAATCCAAGTGATTAACTGTGCAATTTTCAACCGAAGTACCAGAGCATGGTATTACGGTAGAGCAATCAAGGGAACCATCTGCATTTGGTGAGATTTTTATCCCTCCTGCACCAACCGAATTTGCATCACAGGTAGTAGCTTTAATACCACCAATAACATTTGGATAATACATTTTAGCATCCGGATTTAGAATTTTACCATCTGGATTTTGTGGATCTTGTATCATTTTCGTTGGTGCTAAGTTATTAATAACTCCCATTGATCCATACGCTTTGGTATTTTCAAAAAAACCTTGGCAAGCTGCTACATTATCAATGGTATTAAATGATATATACGCTGAAGAACAAGAATTACCAACAAAAGATTTAAGTGGCGCTAAACCATTTTCAGTTTTAATTAAAGAAGCATAAGAATCCCACTTTTGCCCCATTGAATGACCACTAATTCTTGATGGTAACATCCAATAACATAACCCACAAGCAGTTGCTCCAGCTGCCATATTGTATCTAAAATCATTCCAACCATTCATTATCCAGAATATGGTTGGATGAACCGCATCAGATTTATAAGGCACATCTTCACCAGCAATCTGAACGATATCAGGCGCTGACAAAATACCTGGAACTGTTCTTGGGTTTTGAATATTATCTACTGCAGCACGTGCTAAAATTCCAATATTACCAATTAATTGATTATTAATCTCACTACCATCTTCGATATAGTACCCATGACCAATTGATAAAAAGCCAACGTTTCTCTGTAGTTTAACACCTTCTGTTGCATGCAAGGTTATCCATCTTGTCATGGAATCATGGATTGAACTATCTTTAACAAATGTATCTTTAGGTACTTTACGAGCCATATGAAAATGCACAGGATAGTGCCCCATTCTACCACCTTGACCCATTTGGTAAAACTCGACACCTTGAATTTGCAAAGCTTTAAAGCCTTGTCGAATTACCGTATGGCCACCAAAATAATAACCTGTTTCAGCAGCTGGAAACTCCTCACCATAATTATCACCAGCTGAAACAATACGTATACTACGTGTTAATAACGCAATAGCTGCTCGAGTTTCAATCGCAGGTTGCCCATTTACCTTAATATCTAAATTTAATCGCTGT
Organism: Thiotrichales bacterium 19S3-11; assembly: GCA_021713295.1. GTDB lineage: Bacteria > Pseudomonadota > Gammaproteobacteria > Francisellales > Francisellaceae > M0027. The sequence continues at coordinate 3,399 of JAKJJU010000019.1, read as the reverse complement.
GGTACTTTTGTAAGTGAATAAACCTCACCATTATGGGTATAACGAACACCTGAATTTAAAGGTTTATAGGTATAGCTATCATAAGCTTTTACATCGACTGAATTGCCATTTATACTTTCGATAGACAGTAACTCTGAATGTCCTGGCATATAATCAGTTGTGGTAATAACAATTTGATCACCCTCTTGCCAATTATTATCAACCTTTAATTTTTGATCAATAAATAACGTAGATTTTTCTGAGTTTGGTTCTACAGTCTTTGCTAAACGCACCCAACTAGGTGCAGTGTAATCCTCTGGTAATGATTCATCATAATTTGCTCCCTTATATCCAAATAATTTAAGTGTTCCACCAAAAGACACGGCCAATACTTTATAACCAAAATATGCATGAGGATCACCTTTATCAGCAAACATTGGTTTGTATTGATAAAAATAATCCGTTATTCCATTTTTTAAATCTTTTTTTACTGAACCATTGCTATCCCAAATCTCAGTTGGGATACCACATTTATCTTGAATGCATGTTACACCAGAACCATTTACCCCCTGATCCTTACCATAGAGATATATCGTTAATACTTGGCCAGGCTCACTTCCAAAAGGTTTTTCAGGAGAACCTGCAATTAAATTACCTTTATCTTCAATAACAATATTTTTTGCCCAAAAATTCGTTTTTCCTTTGCCAATATACTCTAAAGAACCTCCGCCATAAATATTTACATTGCCATAATGATAAGTTCCATCATTAACCGTACAATCTCCAGTTACTCTAAGGTCTTTTCCATCTCCATTAGCAATATTACCACTTTTACATTCAGTGTAAGATGCTGAATAAGCTGCACCAAACATCCCAAATGAGCAAAAAAAACAAATAATGAAATATGATATATTATAATACACTCTCATATTACACACCCTGCCATATAATAATAAACATATATTAATTATAGCTAAAAATATCAATCCAATGTTCAAATTTAAACTAATTATTAATAAATATAAATTAATTAAATATTATATTTGACAGATCAACCAAATCCATGAATAATCTTTCAACTACAAATAGCATAATAACTTTAATAATGTATGAGTAAATCCGCAAGTAGTAAGCGCTGGTTACAAGAGCACTTTTCTGATCAATATGTTCAGCAATCAAAAAAAGATGGTTTTCGTTCGCGTGCAGCCTATAAATTGATTGAACTAAACAACAAATATAAATTGTTTAAACCTGGTATGACAATTGTAGACTTAGGCGCAGCACCCGGAGGTTGGTCTCAAGCTGCATTGAATATACTTAATGCTACAGGCAAGATATTTGCACTTGATATTTTACCGATGGACCCAATTGCAGGCGTAACGTTCATTCAAGGTGACTTTACGGAAGATAACCCTTACCATCAGTTAATAGAGTTAACTCAAAATCATCCCATTGATTGGGTTATATCGGATATGGCGCCTAATTTTAGTGGTAATAAAACGACAGATCAAGCAAAGTCACTTTACTTAGTTGAGTTGGCAATTGCTTTTGCTGATGAAACACTTAAACCTCATGGCTCTTTTTTAGCAAAAGCATTTCATGGTAGCGGTTTTGATAATTTAATTAATTTGCTAAAAACACAGTACAATCAAGTTGTTATTACAAAACCTGATTCTTCTAGAGCCCGATCTAGCGAAGTATATATACTTGCACGTGATAAAAATCAATAATTATTGTCATTTATTGGTTACATTTATAGCGTTTCTTTGCTATGATATACCGACTAGTTTATAGTGATTAATTATTGTATATATATTATAGGATTATAAAAATGTCTCAAAAACAAAAAACAAAGATTCAAGAGTTAATGTTTTTACTAACAGATTCATCAAATATTGTACGTCGTGTTTATAACAGTCATGCAAAAAAATTAGGTATTAATTCAATTGATCGCCGTGCATTAGTCTATATAAATTACTGTGCAGGCCTAACCCAGGTAGAATTAGCTAAGTTTCTAGATATTGAGGCACAAAATTTGATTTTGATCCTAGATCGCCTTGCTAAACAAGATTTAATCAAAAAAGAACAACATCCTGAAGATCGTCGAGCTAAGTGCCTTTTCTTAACTGAAAAAGGTAAAAATTTACTAGATAAACTAAATCGCACTTTACAATCTAAGGTACATCCACAAATCATTGATGGATTAGAAGATGAAGAATTTGAAACATTGTATAACGCAATTGTTAAAATCAAATCAAATCTTCAAGGTGTTGATACTAATAATATCTAAACTAATTCTTATTTCTCTAAGCCCTCCCTTTGCAAAGGGCTTTATCTATTAACTATAAAATTACACATGTACAGCATCCATCTGATTTATCAACCTCATCTCTAATGAAAATTGGCCGAGGTGAACTACTAATAATAGAGTCATCACGTAACAATGGCTCGCTCTCTGATTTTTGTCTTTGTCTACTTTGCATTAGCTTTCGATATTCTGAATGCATCTTATTTGATTTATCGTCAGAGTTAAAGTGACCATATTCATTCATATGATTATATAATTCAAGAAAAGTTGTTTCTTCAGCTTCTCTTCTAGCAGTATCTGAGTCATCATAGTAAACTTCAATAACAAATTCTTCACATAAATAAGTTAGCATCTCTTCTTTACTAGAAAACCCCTTACCATCATATGCTGCTAAAGAGTTTTGTATAAATGCAGCCATGAAATGTAAAACATTAGTTGCTTTTGGATGAAAATGACCACCATGAAATCTAATTTTATCTTCTTCAATGACACCAGCACAACTCACCCACCCTGTAGTAGCCAAACCAGGGTGACCACCACGATTAAACGGACTTGAATAAATACGAATTTCCGTATCTGAAGACTCACAGACAAAGTCACCTTCATAATGACGTCCTTTCATCATTGATTCAGATTGAAATATACTTTGATAACTAATATCCATTGTTTTTGCACTAGGTAAATCTAAATCCCTAAAACCATTATCAAACATCACGCCATTTTGAAATAAACTATTATCAGGAATTCTACGTTGAATATCTTTGCATATTTCAGCAAATAGAGCTTCTTTCATAACCAACCTTAGAGTTAATATTATCTTAAGCTATTTAGTATAAATAATAAAAAGCACAACTTCAATTAACCAACAATTTAATAATCACTTATTAGAAATTAATTATAAATCAATAAGAAATAGTAGAACATCTAAATATACTGTTACAATTTAATGAATTTGGTTTATAGATAACTTAAGTTGATTCGTATTAGAAATAAAAAAGCCCCCTATATGGAGGCTTAATGAATTAAATTCCCGGTAATGCCCTACTTTCACATGGCATCGGCCACACTATCATCGGCGCAAAGTGGTTTCACTTCTGAGTTCGGCATGGAAT
>JAKJJU010000018.1 GCA_021713295.1 Thiotrichales bacterium 19S3-11 | reverse complement strand
GATACACAGCTTCTGATAGAGCAATCTGGCCATGTTATTGAATACCTACCGCCATACTCACCTGATTTAAATTCTATTGAAAGACAGTGGGCAAAAAAGAAAAAACTAAGAAGAAGGTTACAATGTACAATTGATGAACTGTTTAAATAAGACCATATTATACTGAGTTAGCTATATCTATAGATTCTGTTGCGGTAACAGGTTTGGTAGAAAATAATTTAAGTTTGGCCGTAGGCTATCAAAATGGTGCATCAATTGGTTATTTATTATAGATATAGGGGTTTTTCAATGAAGTATTTAGTATTCGTATTTTTTGGTTTTATAAATTTTAATTTGTTATATGCATCTTCTATGAGTGTTTCTAAATATGCATCCTCTATGAGTGTTTCTCAAGATGTAACATTTGAGGGCTTTAAAGGTGCTCAGTTTATGTATATACTTCCAAATGATTCTGATCATGATCAATACTGTAATGATCACGATGTAACCTCTGAAGGTTATCAAGCTCCAGTTCAGCTCCCTTCAACTAACCCTATTGATAATTCATCTGATCATTTTTCCATGCATTTTAATTATACATTAGATGACTATATACCACCAATTGATTACGGAAGCTCTGTAAGTTGTATATATCCTTTAACAACAGTAATTACATGGCAATCTGATAATCAACAGAAAGAGTGTATTTTCACCATATTAATTGGCGGCGGAGCCTCAAATAAAAACTATGGCATAGCAGGTGAGAAAAAAAAGCATATGTGCAAAATTGGTGATGACAATGGTAATGGTATGGATTGCCAAGTTAATGGTTGTGAGCCAATGACAAATTCAGATGATCATGATGATTTTGGTGGTGGGCTTTGGGTTGTTTCACCAAAATCATAGTAAAAAATAGTTTATTACTTAGTTGCTTTAGTGTCGGTTGATTCAAAAATTTTATCAGCCGAAGCAGCAATAAAACCTTGGTAGAGTTGACCCTTATTATTTTCATAACGCTTTGCAAACTCATAATAACTATTAGGGATCATATGAGCACCCTCTTTAAAGTTAACTTCTACTTGATTGGCTAGTGTGCTTGATTGTTCAAGTAACTCAGTGGGTGTACCTTTAATTTCTCCACCAGAAGTGTTTAACTTATAGCCATTCATTTTAAGTAATTCGTTAATTTTCTCGATACTGTTAAGTTTCTGCATATGATTAACATTGACAGTAAAGTGGTTTGCTCTAAAGCCAAAAGCATATACCCATGCAGCATACTCACTTTCAGATAGTAGATTTTGATAGATTTCATAATCTAATGGCATTTGCCAAGGTGTACCTGAATAGAGTAATTCGATAGACTCTAGAAGCTTAGGTGAAATTTGATCAATTAATGCAGTAACATACGCCTGTAGGCGATCACTAAAATCTTCAGTACGTAACTCACTGATAAAGATTTTCGGTTGGTTGGCATCATCTTTATGCTCATAATGTTTCGCATTGAGTTTCTTCTTGGCAAAATCATATTGACCTTTTTCTTCATAACCCAGTTGTTTAAAAAATGATGCTAGGTGTTCTACGTTCACACGTGGGTCATTGAACGTGCGAATTGCAATGTGATCATTAATAACAGTTTCACCTTGCTTGATAAATAATTGGTGTATTTTTTCAGCTTCTGGGCTCTCAGAAATATATTGTCGCCAAAGGTGATCAAATAATTGATTTAATGTGCTGTTATTCATATCTAAAAATCCCTTTTATAAGTTAAACTCAATGCCTTGTGCTAATGGCAACTCTAACCCCCAATTAATGGTGTTAGTTTGACGGCGCATATAGGCTTTCCATGCATCAGAACCAGCTTCTCTGCCACCGCCTGTATGTTTTTCACCTCCAAAAGCACCACCAATTTCAGCACCAGAAGTACCAATATTAACATTGGCAATACCACAATCGCTTCCTTTGGCTGATAAAAAGTATTCAGCCGTACGGACATCTTGAGTAAATATTGCTGACGATAGGCCATAATTAACTTGATTATTGATTGCAATTGCTTCATCAAGGGTTTTATATGGCATAACATAAAGTATTGGTGCGAAGGTTTCTTCATTAACAATTGCCCATTGAGGCTTTGCTTCTACAATCGTCGGTTCTACAAAGTAGCCTTCGCGATTAACTGCTTTACCACCAAAGTGTATTTTACCCCCTTCTTTATTGACCTGATCAATGGCATTAAGGTAATGGTTGACTGAATTTTTATCAATTAGGGGACCCATATGATTATTCGTATCTAGTGGGTTACCAATTTTTAATTTACTATAAGCAGAGGCTAATTCGGATACGACTTTTTCATAAATGCTTTCATGAACGATTAGACGTCTTAAGGTTGTGCATCTTTGTCCTGCTGTACCAACAGCACCAAACACAACTGCAGGAATTGTACGTTTTAAATCGGCAGTTTCATCAATAATGGCAGCGTTATTACCGCCTAACTCAAGTAATGATTTACCAAATCGCTCAGCAACTTGCATACCAACTTCTCGACCAACAGGGGTAGAGCCTGTAAATGAAATCATAGGTAAGCGTGTGTCATTGACAAATGATTTTGAAAATTCAATATCATCGGAGGTAACTAGTGAGAAAATATCTGGATAATTATGCTGTTGTAGAACCTCTTGACAAATTTTATGCACAGCAATTGCACAAAGTGGTGTTTTTTCAGAAGGCCGCCAAATAATCGTATTGCCACAAATAGCTGCAATAAATGCATTCCAAGACCATACAGCAACAGGGAAATTAAATGCACTGATTACCCCAACAACACCATAAGGATGCCATTGCTCATACATGCGGTGCTCAGGTCGTTCTGAGTGCATGGTTTTACCATAAAGCATGCGTGATTGACCAACAGCAAAATCTGCCATATCAATCATTTCTTGGACTTCACCATCACCTTCTTGTTTTGATTTTCCCATTTCAATTGCAACTAAAGAGCCTAGTGCATCTTTATAATGGCGCAGTTTATCACCGATTAAACGAATTAAGTCGCCACGTTTAGGTGCTGGAATTTGACGCCACTTAAGAAAAGCTTGATGCGATTTATGAATGACTTCATCTAATTGAGACTTTGAGGTTGTGTTAATACTTGAGATTGTTTTGCCAGTTATTGGTGTATGTGATATAAGTGTATTAGCATGATCACCATCAAGCCAGTGACTGCCAATGGCTGTGCCACTATGATTGTCAGTTAGATCAAATGTGTTAAGTATCGTGTTAATTTGATTCGTTAAACTATCATTTTCTGATGAACGATTAATTGCAGTTTGTGATTCGGTCATTGTTGTATCCATTAATTATACCTCCGCGATGGTTTCAGCAGTATTTGAAAACGTTTTAGTCTTTTTTAGGCTAAAAGCTCCAGATGAAGCTAGTTGTGTATTTTTATGGTAGTAATTGCCAAAACGGTTTTCTAAGAAGTGATTGAAATCAATATTTTCTTGTCTAGCAAGTGGCCCTTTGAGTGTTTTTTCAATAACAGTCATATCGATTGCAGCACAAATTCCAGAAGCAGTCGTCATTTGAATAGCTGAGAAACGCTCACCAAATAGTGTTTTAGGATAGAATTTCTCTGCATAGTTTTCTTCAATTAATTTGCCATTGATCGTACCAAGCACTGAAACATAGACTAGTACAACATCGCGTTTTGTCTCTGGAATTACATCTTCAAGGATATCTTTAAGAACATCTCTTTTATGGTTTAAACCTAAGTCATTCATTAAAAACTGTAATTTTTCACAATGTCCTGGGTAACGCATGGTTTTATAATCCATGTTTTTGACTTTATCTTTGTATGTATCGATTAGTGAGCCAACACCACCTGAGGTATAAAAAGCTTCATACGTTAAACCATCTAATTGAATTTCTTCTAGACCTTCTAAAGCATCGATGAGTGTTTTTTCACCATTTGCTAATATTTCACACGGATTTCCATATTCATTAATGACACCATCGGTAGACCACGTTAAGGCATATTGGAGTGGGTTACTTACATTCAAAGGCAATGCGCCAACTCTCATTTTAACATGTTCTATTGAGTCAAATTGTTTAATCAGATCATTAGCAACAATACTGATAAAGCCTGGAGCTAAACCGCACTGCGGAATAAATGTGGTATTTTTATTTTTAGCCAATGAACGAACTTTTTTAGTGACTTCTACATCTTCTGTTAAGTCAAAGTAGTTAAGATTATTTTCAGCTGCAGCTTCAGCAACTTTAGGGTTGCAAAAGTAAGGTAGGCATGAAACAACCGATTGAATATTGTGCTTTTTGATTAATGCTGTCAGTTGTGCATGATCGTTAATATCGCAAGAAAATGTTGTTATTGCAGTTTGAGTATTGGGTGTTTTTTTAGGTTCTTGTAAGTCACCTAGATAAACTTGGTAGTCGCCACTATCAGCAAGTAGTCCTGCTACAAGCGTACCAATTTTTCCTGAACCCAAAATAAGAATATGATGCATATATAACCTCCTTGGTTAATGTCATTGATTTCAATATTTGCACAACAATGCTTTTGTTTCCGCTTAAAAATTCTCGGTATCAGTATTTTATATTTTCTTATTTGTGTAAAGCTGAACTTGATATTTTAACGGATCAGCACGTTTAAAAAAAATTGATACAGCCTTAATTAAATACGTAGAGCTTTAAAGTTTTTATTATTTTAACTCATTGAATTTTAAATAATATTATCAATGATGCTTTTTGAAAGTAAGTAGTTGTGGAAATGGTTTAATGTTAAAGAAGGCATAAGAAAGGTTAGGTATTCTTTGACGCGCTGCGATAATTTTAATGGTATGCTATTTATAGTTCCATAAGGGTTATATAAAGGTTTGATTGATGATACTAATCCCTTTTTTATTTGGCTTTATTTTTTTTCTATTACTACTAATGAAATTATTAGGGGGGAAAATTAGCATTATCGCAATTGTTATTACAGGTGGTTTATTTATTCTACCTATCCTATGGTTTTTTATTGCGTGGATACACTTTTCAGTGAAAAGAAAGAAAAGGAATAACAAATAGACTCTAAGTTTAATCATTTAGTTTATTCTTTAAGCTTAAAGGCCAATATATAAAAATATGCTAAGATTACATATAGCAAATTAATTTGCTACTATTTATATTGTTTTTGTTATAGGGGAAGTTGCAATGTCAAATAATAATCAACTGGGGGTGATTGCTTGTTCAGCTATCGTGGCAGGCAATATGATGGGGTCAGGTATTGCTCTATTACCTGCAAACCTTGCCGCAATTGGCTCTATTACGTTTATTAGTTGGATTATTGCTTCAATTGGTGCTGTTGCATTGGCTTATGTTTATGCTCGATTAGGTGCGGAAAATCCACAAGAAGGTGGCCCTGTCGGTTATGCCGGTGAAGTTGCACCTATTTTAGGGTTTCAAACGGGAGTTTTATATTTTAATGCTAATTGGGTGGGTAATTTAGCCATAGCGATTACAGGTGTTGCTTATTTATCCACATTTATACCAGCATTGAATAACCCTGTGATATCAGGAATTGCAACAATTATTATTATTTGGCTATTTGTTGGCTTAAATTTATTAGGTGCAAAGTGGATCGGTCGTTTAGTATCTATAGGCGTAGTTTTATTATTAATTCCAGTGCTTGTTACAGGCTTGGCAGGTTGGTACTATTTTAGCCCAGACTTATTTGTTCAAAACTGGAATAGTTCAGGTCATTCAAATATCAATGCTGTTTTTGCGGGTGTTTTGTTGTGCATTTGGAGTTTTATTGGTATAGAAAGTGCTTCTGTTAATTCTAATTTGGTAAAAAACCCGAAAGTGACGATACCTCGAGCGACAATGATTGGCGTTAGTGTTGCTGCAGTAGTATATTTTCTTTCTTGCACAGCAATCTCAGGTATGCTTTCCAATAGCGATGTCAGTCATTCATCAGCACCATTTTCTCTAGCAATCAGTCACATGTTTGGCAGTTGGGGAGGTCCAATTGTTTCAGCTGTTGTTGCTTTTGCCTGTTTAGCATCACTTGGTTCTTGGATGATGTTAACGGCGCAAGCAGGGGCTAGAGCCGCACATGATGGTACATTACCTAAAGTATTTGGCCAGTTAAATGAAAATAATACACCAGTAAAAGGGCTTTTATTAACAGCACTTGGCATGAGTATTTTAATGATACTTGTTATGCTTGGCTCAAAGTCAACTGCGGGGATATTTGGTGAGGTAATTTCAATTGCTGTAATGATGACTATTTTGCCCTATTTTTATTCAGCATTGAACTTGGTAGATGTTGTTGAACATCCAGTGAAGCATTTTACCATTACTGTTACAGCAGTAATTGCAATGTGTTTTTGTTTTGCAGCTTATGTTGGTGCAGAAGGTTATTCATTGGTAGGTGTCACGATTGTTTCACTTGGTTCATTAGTTTTTTATGTAAGAAAAGATAGAGAAGAGTTTGAACGTTCTATTTATAGACGTGTGCATCATTGGAAAATAGATAAATAGGGGCTTGATGATGAATTATGTATTATTTATATACGATGATAATATTTTTAAAAACAAAATTAAGTCATTGTATTTGCTGGAAAATAAACTTCATGAGTTAGGTTATAGTCCGTTAATTGTTGAAAATCTAATTGCTGCTGCATCAATTCTTAAGTCGAATGCCCGTGTTTGTTGTATTGTCGTTGATTGGGATCATTTTGATTTATCGGCGTTTACAAAAATAGCTAATTATAATCCAAGGTTGCCTATATTTGCATTGAGTGATTCGCACTTTGATCTAGATTTGAAATTGAAAGATTTTAATCTTAATTTGGATTTTTTGCAGTATGATGCATCATTAGATACTGATGGAGTGAATCGTATTGATCAAGGAATTAAACATTATTTTGAAGAGATACTACCACCTTTCACAAAAGAATTAATGCACTATGTTAGAGAGAATAACTATTCATTTTGTACGCCAGGTCATCAGCAAGGCGCTGGTTTTCAGAAAAGTCCAGTTGGTGTTGTATTTTATGATTTTTTTGGTGCAAATATCTTTAAGTCAGATATCTCAATATCCATGAGTGAGTTAGGGAGTTTATTAGATCATTCCGGCCCGCATAAAGAAGCAGAAAAGTACATTGCGAATGTATTTAATGCAGATCGATCATTAATTGTGACAAATGGTACATCGACATCAAATAAGGTGGTTGGGATGTATGCAGCAGCTGATGGCGATACAATTTTAGTAGATAGAAATTGTCATAAATCAATTACACACTTAATGATGATGGTTAATGTGCATCCAATATATCTTAAACCAACTCGTAATGCGTATGGTATCTTAGGAGGTATTCGTTTAAGTGAATTTAAAAAAAGTAGTATTAAAAAGAAACTTAGTGAGCATCCTAATGCTAGCTCTTGGCCAGTTTATGCTGTGATCACTAATTCAACGTATGATGGTATTTTTTATAATGTCGAAAAAATTCACAAAGCATTAGATGTTGAAAATCTACACTTTGATAGTGCTTGGGTGCCCTATACCAATTTTCATCCAATTTATAATGGTAAGTATGGGATGGGGATTAAAAAGGTTAGAAAAAATCATACCATTTTTGAAACACAGTCAACGCATAAGCTATTAGCTGCATTTAGTCAAGCATCAATGGTTCATGTTAAGGGTAGCTATGATAATGAGCGTTTGAATGAATCATTTATGATGCATACATCAACTTCACCTTTTTACCCAATTGTTGCATCGACTGAAATTTCAGCGGCGATGATGAAAGGGAAATTAGGCCGAGCATTGATTCAAGAGTGTATTCATTTAGCAATGGATTTTAGACGAGAGGTTGTTCAGTTAAATAAATCTTCCAAGAGCTGGTTTTATGATATATGGCAGCCGAATGACATAAGAACAACAAAAGCATGGGCTTTAAAAAAAGATGATAAATGGCATGGGTTTAAACGAATTGATGATGATTATTTATATTTAGACCCAGTGAAAGTTACGGTTTTATTACCAGGGATCAATAAAAATGCAAAATTAGAAAAACATGGAATTCCAGCAAGCATTGTTGCCCAGTTTTTAGAAGATCACGGCATTATTGTCGAGAAAACCGGGCCGTATTCAATGTTGTTTTTATTTAGTGTTGGAATTACTAAGGCAAAATCAATGCGTTTGTTGGCAGTATTAAATAAATTCAAACAGCTTTACGATGAAAATAGATCAGTACGTGACGTATTGCCCTCCATATACAGAGAGGATCCAGTTTTTTATCGCAATAAATCAATTCAAGAGGTAGCTGATAAGTTGCATCAAGTGATCGTTAAACATAATTTACCGCAAGTAATGTATCATGCTTTTGATCATTTACCTGAGCAAGTTATGAACCCACACCAAGCCTATCAACGACTGGTTAAAAATAAGACGAAATTAGTAGCATTAAAAAAATTAAAAGGTGAGACATCTGCTGTTATGGTATTACCTTACCCACCTGGTATTCCATTGATCATGCCGGGAGAGCGTATTACTGATAAATCAAAGGTAATCTTAGATTTCTTATTAATGCTGACAGATATTGGTCAGCAATTACCAGGATTTGAAACTGATATTCATGGCGTTGAGCAAGGTGAAGATGGTCAATATTATGTTAAGGTAATTGATGAGTCATAGATAGTTTTGATTTACAGAAAGTAAAAAGTGCACACATAAATACTAACAGTAAATTAATAAAACAGCAGCTAGAGTATAAACGGCCTTATTCATAAGAAATACTTTGACTGTCGCTTGACTTATCACTTTCTAGGAAAAAGAAAGTTTGAGTTTTTTGCTTTTCTCTTTCCGGGTCAACAGCAGTTTCTCTAAGTACATCACTGGGGGTTTTTACTTCTTCTATTGCTGTATGTGCTTTTTGTGTATGATAACTAAAAACACCGTCAATTGATTCTGATCTGAGTGTAGATCTATAGATTGTCTCTTGCAAGATAAAAGCTTGATAACCTTCATTGATTGTCTCTTCAATTTGATTTAGTTCTCCAGATTGATGCCACTGATCAAGTTGAGTGAAGTCAATAGATAATAGCTTATTAATAAGATCCAAACTATTTTTAGCAGTATCTAATAATTGTTTTTGTGCATCAGATGCTATTTGTAATTTAGCTTTTGATGCTGTTTCAGTTATATGTTCTTTGATTTTTATCAATTCAAGTAGATTACTGTGCAATGCTTCTAGATTAGAAAGCTGGTTTTTCAGTGTATCAAATTTGGTGGGGCATTCGATAAGCTTATCTTCAGCATTAGTAGGGTTAGTTTCAGCTATAGCGCCTATAAATATACTAAATTTAGAGCTTATAGTGTCTTGATTTGGTATTAATTTACCGCTGAGGTTCGCTAATTCCTGTGCAATAGTATAGAGTTGCTTTGTAACTTTTTGATAAAATACTCCCCCATCTTTATGAGCATTAACTTTAGCTTCTGTTAATGTGCGTTCAGCATCTCTTTTGATTTTTTGAATTTCATTTAGTGATATTTTCATAGTTTCAACCCTCTAGTTTATACTGATATAGTACAGAATATTTTGTGTAGAGTATCATGAAAACTAAACAATAGTAACAAAAGAAATATTTCAAATAAAACGCTTGTTTTAATCTTGGATTGCCGTAATCGCAATGGTATAGATAATATCATCTACCGTAGCACCACGAGATAAGTCATTAACAGGCTTGTTCAAACCTTGAAGAATTGGCCCAATACTTAAAATATTTGCGCTTCTTTGGACAGCTTTATACGTTGTATTTCCTGTATTTAAATCAGGAAATATAATTACATTAGCTGAGCCTGCAACTGGGCTATTAGGTGCTTTTGTTTGTGCTGTTTTTGGATCAATAGCAGCATCATATTGCATGGGGCCATCAATAACCAAGTCAGGTTTTTGCTGTTTGATCAGTTCAGTTGCTTTTCTTACCTTTTCAACATCTCTTCCAGCTCCAGATGAACCGGTACTATAACTGATCATAGCAATTTTTGGCTCGATGCCAAAACTGATTGCAGATTGGCTACTTTGAATGGCAATTTCAGCTAATTCTTCAGCTGTGGGGTTTGGATTAATAGCACAATCACCATATACTAGGACTTTATCGGAAGTACACATAAAAAATACCGATGAAACAATATGAAAGTCTTTTTTTGTTTTAATTAATTTTAGTGCAGGTCGAATGGTGTCTGCTGTAGTGTGTATTGCTCCAGAGACAAGACCATGTGCTAAGCCTTGTTGTACCATCATTGTGCCGAGTGTGATTGGATTCTCAAGTGCATCTTTTGCAACTGATTCTGTCATGCCTTTATGCTTTCTTAACGCAATTAACGGCTGGATAAATTGATCTTTAATCGTATCTGGCTCTACAATTGAAATAGTATCAGTTAAGGTAATGCCATGTGATTGTGCAGCGGATAGAATATCTTTTTTCTTACCCAGTAGTATACAGTGTGCAATCTTACGCTGAGTGCAATATATAGCCGCTTGAATGGTTCTTGGTTCACTACCTTCTGGTAATACAATACTACGCAAATTAGATCTAGCCCTTTGTATTAGGTAATATCGAAATGCAGCAGGTGACATTTTTTTAACAATACGTGTTGCTAATCGGTTTTCAATTTCTTCAATGCTGACTTCTTCAGATATTGTTGTTTTTAATAATTGAATGCGCTCATCATCATCAGTAGGGATTTCACTGTAATCAAGATTGGTTAATTTTAATATAGTGCTAATGCTTTTATTGATTGTAGTAAGTACAGGTAGATTATTTTCTTTTGCATGGCTTAAACAAAACTTAAATACTTTTTTATCTAAGTTATTTGTCGCTGTTAGTAAAATTCCACCGATTCGAATTCCTTTTTGATTTGCTAAAGTTGCAGCAATAAGAATATCAGAGCGATCAGCAGATGTGATAATTAATGTACCTGGATTTAATTCATCGATAACACGATTGATTGTTCTAGAGCACATAGTAATTGTTTTTATTCGTCGCTGAGATAGATCACCCTCATTTAATACATCGAGTGATAAGAAATTTTTAATATCAATAAGCCTTGGGTGAGTTAGGGCATTTTTCCATGGTGTAATGCCTAAAAGTTTAAGTTTTGACTCCATAAAAATTGGCAATTTTTTTATGTCATCTTTGGATAAATTATATTTTAATTTTGGTGCTGCTTCATCAAGAAGACTAAAAGAAATATTACCAGAGTTATCAATTGGTGCATTGAGCTTGGTAATAATAGCACCAATTAAGTTTTCTGATTCAATATTTTTACTGGCAAGCTGTAATTCATGCTCTAATTCGATAAGCGACTTATTCGAAGGTGTCGTCACCAAAATAACATAAGCATTTAATGCTTTTATAAGTGCTTGGTTAAATTGATTTTTATATTGAGTGAACCAGCCAAATTCAGCCTTTAGACTAGGCTTAATGATGCAACCTTTGATAATTAAAATATCACAGTTCTTGGTAAAACCATCAATATAATCGAGTAAATACTCAAGTAGTGAAGTTAAGTCATCATTAATTAGATACTGTTCCATCTGTTTTGCAGAAAGGTCAGAGTCTGTTAATGGGTTAAATGTTTTAACGCTATAACCTTTTTGTTCTAATGAAAACCCAAGACCAAGTTGTAGCGAAGATAACCCTGTATTGTGACTACTCGGTAGTAAGACGATAGGTAAAATCATTTAAGTAAGTATCCTAACTTGAATAAAAAAATACTGAATCTTATTATATCAAATACCTAGCTGGATGCCACTTACACATCTAGACTTAAAAAATAAATCACAGTTTAATGGAGTTAAAGTGAGTGAAAATTAAATTATCAATTATCATAATAGTATTGAATTTTTCTCTTTTAAATGCTTATGCACAATCAACTAAGGTTAAATCAGGTTTTTTAGTTGGAGGTCAAGTTGGTTATGCTCAGGTTAATTCTGATGTTAAAAACTGGCAAGCTGAAACACAGAAAGGGAATTTTTTCTACGGTGCAACATTTGGAGCAGACTTTGCGTTAATCAATACACTTGCAATTGGTGCGGAGGCTGGTGTTTTTTATGGTAATGATTTGGCTAAGTTTGATCAAACCGGTGGTGGAACATATAAAGTAAGTAATTTGGTTATACCTATTTTGGCTAAACTAAAGTTATTAACGCCAATTGGTTTAGATTTATTTGTTAAAGGGGGTATTGCCTATGTGCACCCTTACGGTAATGATACCGATAGTAGCGTATCAATTCAATGGGATAGCTCGTGGGATTTTGCTGCGGCAGCTGGCGTTGGTTATCAATATGAAGCATTTAATTTCTTCATTCAATATATGCATATATTTGGTAATAATGAAGTTAATGTTAATGGTACGCAGGGGACAGGGTATGCATCGGATATTGATGCGATTACAGGGGGAGTTACTTATACGTTTTAATGTATGAGTATAATTGAGTTTGTCGAACTATAAATTAATGAGTTATTAGCTTTTCTGTTTCTTTTGCGATCATTAATTCTTCATTCGTTGGAATGACTAAAACAGTTTTATAACCAAAGGCATTAATATGGTAATTACTTTCGTTACCATTTTGTTTATTATTATTTTGATCCAGCATAAATCCTAAGTTTTTGATTTTATTGATTACAGTTTTGCGTACTAAATTTGAGTGCTCACCAATGCCACCACTAAAGATAATAGCATCAAGTTTTTCAAAATAGGCAAAGTAAGCAGAGATAAAAAAAGCAATTCGTTGGCAGAAAATATTTAATGCAAGTTTGGCTTTTTTATCATTTTTGTCAATGAGTGCTTCAATTTCACGCATATCAGAGTGTTGGCAGAGACCGAGTAATCCACTTTGTTTATTTAGTATGTGATCAATTTGCTTAATATCTAAATTAAGTTGATTAGATAAGTAAGTCATAATGCCAGGGTCAATGCTACCACTGCGACTGCCCATAACTAAGCCATCTAAAGGAGTGAAACCCATTGAGGTATCAAAACTTTTAGATTGTTTGATCGCACTGATACTGCAGCCATTGCCAAGATGAAGGCTGATATAGTTACCACCATTAATATGCAAAATTTGATCTGCTTTACTACTTAAATATTGATGGCTAATTCCATGAAAACCATATTTTCTGATGTGATGCTTTTCATACATATCATAGGGCAGTGCATAAACATAATTAGTTTGGGGAATACTTTGATGAAAAGCTGTGTCGAACACAGCAACCTGAGTTAAATTATGAAATACTTTCTGACAAAACTCGATACCTGATAGGTTATGCGGATTATGTAGTGGTGCTAGCGGAATTAATGAACGAATCGTATCAATGACAGTTGAATTAATGATTGTTGCATTTTTAAATAAATGTCCTCCATGAACTACACGATGGCCAACAGCTTGAATTGCATCTAGTAATTTGTGTTCTGCTAGGTGACTTTTAATTTCTTTAAAAACCGTTTCATAAGAGGCACAATCAAGTTGTTTTAATACAGGAGGATTATTCAAATAGGTAGATCTAAATAATGTATCAGGTTGGGCAATTCGCTCTGCTTGACCCTCTAATATGGTATTCTGTGATTGGGGAGAAATGACAGCAAATTTAATTGATGAGCTGCCACAGTTTAAGGTTAAAATAAGATACTCAGACACAATAATTAACTTCAACGGTTATTTGTATGGTTAGGATGAAATTATATAAGAATAGAGATCTAAAATAATTAAAAATATTCCATAAAATAGGGCTAAATTTGATTTATATCATGTTTATCTGATTAAAATATGTGATATACTTGCATTTTAAAAGGGCTATATAGAAGTGAAATGATGCACGAATTTTCAATTTGCCAGAGTATTATCCAAATTGTTAGTAATCAATTAGAGACAGAGTCTCCTAAAGTTGAAAAAATTATACTAACGATTGGGCAATTAGCAGCAATTGATACAGAGTCTTTAAAATTTTGGTTTCCAGTTGCAGCGAGAAATACCAAAGTTGATTCGGCAGAACTTGATATTTCTATATCAAAAGGTAGAGCTAAGTGTCAAACATGTAAGCAAAAGTTTGATTTAGAAAAACTCTATCAAGCTTGCACATTTTGCCATAGTTATGATAGAGAAGTTTTATCAGGAATGGAAATGTTGGTTAATAAGATTCAACTACAACATTAAAGGATAGATTGTTATGTGTACAACATGTGGTTGTCAGAATACGGAAAAGTTATTAGAGGCCTCTCATACAGAGCATCATCACCATAATCATTTGCCTCAGAGTATTGAGTTAGAAAAGGCAATATTAGAGACAAATACTTATTACGCACAACGTAATAAAAAGTATATTGAAGATAAAAAAAGTATCTTATTAAACTTTGTATCAAGCCCAGGCTCAGGTAAGACATCCCTTTTAGTTCAAAGCATAAAAGATTTATCTAGCCAATACCCAATATCGGTTATTGAGGGAGATCAGTATACGCAGTTAGACGCTGATCGAATTAGAGAAGCTGGTGCGCAGGCATATCAGATTAATACAGGTAAGGCCTGCCATTTAGATGCACATATGATATCTCATGCATTTGAGCATTTAACGATTCAAGAAAATGGTTTTGTCTTAATAGAAAATGTTGGTAACTTAATTTGTCCAGCACTCTTTGATTTAGGTGAGAATAAACGTGTGGTATTAATATCCGTTACAGAAGGTGATGATAAGCCCTTAAAATATCCTGATATGTTTTTTGGTGCGGATTTGGTGATTGTTAATAAAACAGATTTATTAGCTTATGTTGATTTTGATATGCAAAAACTCAAGGACAATATTCATAAAGTGCAACCTAAGGCAAACGTCATTTCAGTTTCAGTGAAACAAAGGGATAACTTAGATAGTTGGTATCAGTGGCTTGAAGGCTTGTTGCTGTGAAAGCATTATCTCTAACGCTTAATGGTGTTGTACAAGGCGTTGGCTTTCGTCCTTTTATCTTCCGTTTAGCCAGTCAACACAATTGGAACGGCTTTATCAAAAATACACCCTTAGGTGTAACTATTGTTTTAGATAAGCTTGATATTGAATTAGTCAAAGATGAGATTCTATCTAATTTACCACCGTTAGCTAAAATAGATTCTTTTGATGTAAGTTACATTGAATTAGAACAAACATTAGATGGCTTTAATATTTTAAACAGTGATAGCGGAGAAACACTTACTGATATACCAGCTGATATTGCAACTTGTAATGATTGTTTAACCGAGCTATTTGATCCTAAAAGCGACTATTATTTATATCCATTTATTAGTTGTACTAATTGTGGGCCTCGTTATGCTTCAATTAATCAACTTCCCTATGACCGAGGACAAACGGCATTTGCTAAGTTTCATTTATGTAATCGCTGTCAAAATGCCTATACAGATCCATTAAATCGTCGATTTCATGCACAAACAACGGTTTGTCATATCTGTGGGCCACAGTTATCGCAAAGCCTATCAGAGGTTGCTAAAGCAATTGAAAGAGGGATGATCGTTGCGGTAAAAGGAAACTCAGGTTTTCATTTGATTGTTGATGCTAAAAATGAAGCGGCTGTTTTAAGGTTAAGAAAACGTAAAAATAGAATAAATAAACCGTTTGCTTTGATGGCATTAAATACGGACTCAGTTGAGCAATATACAGAAGTTTCGGATTATGAAATCAAGCAACTTAAATCGTCAAAAGCACCAATTGTATTATTGAAAGAAAAACAAACGACAAATTTGCCGAAAACGTTAAATCCAGGCTTAAATAAACTGGGTTTTATGCTACCGAGCACAGCAATTTATTATTTATTATTTTATGAACTATTAGGAAAAGGAAAAACAACAAATACTGATTGGTTAAATAAAAAAAATGAGCGTTTATTCGTTGTTACAAGTGCTAATTTAAGTGGTGATGCAGTCATTGCTGATATCGATGTGGCTAAGGAAAAGTTACGTTCGATTGCAGATGTTATTGTTGATCACAATCGACTAATTAGCATGCGTTGTGATGATTCTGTAATCAGTTGTGATCGTACTGATATTAATATGATAAGACGAGCGAAAGGGTATGCACCAGAGGCTATCTATTTAAAAGAAAAAATGCCTAATATTTTAGCTTTAGGTAGCCACCTTAAAAATACATTGTCATTAGTCAATGGAAATAAAGTGTATGTTTCACAGCATATTGGGGATTTAGATAGTCACTATACGATTGAGTATTTCCGTGAAACATTAACGCACATTCAAAATTTATATTCGATTACTTTTGATGCGATTGCAACAGAGCTGCATCCAGATTTTTATCCAACAGAGATAGCTGAATCATTGAATTTACCAATCTATCCAATTCAACACCACAAAGCGCATATGGCATCGGTAATCGCTGAATCAAAAATTGAAGGTCCTGCATTAGGATTAATTCTAGATGGTTACGGTTATGGTGATGATGCCCAGGCTTGGGGTGGTGAGTTATTTTTATATGATTCAGAAAATGTTAACTTTAGTCGTTGTGGTAGTTTGTTACCAATGAATTACTTCTCATTGGATAAAGTACAGAAAGAGCCTTGGCGTATGGCGGTTGCTTTATCAGAACAATTTAAATTATTTCAATTAGATTATTTAGATGCAGTGCCAAGAGCAAAGGAATTCCGTCAAATTTTGAAGCTAAGACGATTGAATGTCACAACAACAAGTTGTGGCCGTTTATTTGATGCTGTCAGTAGCCTATTAGATGTATGCCATTATAATAGCTATGAAGCAGAAGCAGCAATGCGTCTTGAAGCTTTGGTTGAAACGGTTAAAGTCGATTCTGCGTTATATCAAGTCAATGATAAAAATCAATTGGATATTAGTGAACTAATCAAATCTGTGATCGATGCAAAATTTCAGCATTCAGCTCAATATGCAAGCGAGCTATTTCATGGGAGCTTTTCCTATGCTTTAGCGCAATGGGTAATACAAAATGCAGCAAAATATAACCTGAAACAGATAGTTTTAAATGGAGGATGTTTCCAAAATACGGTGCTTTTAAAGCAAGTATATAAGCAGTTAACGAATAATGGGCTTAAAGTATATAGGCCAAAATTATTACCATTTAATGACGGCGGTATTTCACTAGGTCAGGCATATATTGCAGCAAAGTTACATCAACAGAAGTTAAGTAAATTAAAGGAAAATAGTTATGTGTTTGGCAATTCCTGCACAAATTACGCAATTGATTGATCAGTCACGAGCCGTGGTTAATGTAGGTGGTATTTCAAAAGAGATATCATTAGCGTTACTTGCAGAGGAAGTAGAGGTTGATGATTTTGTGATTATCCATGTTGGTTATGCCTTAAATAAATTGGATCAACAAGAGGCTGAAAAAACACTCAATGACTTTAGAGATATGCTTAAAGAGGCGTCATCATGAAGTATATTGAATCATTTAGACAACCCTTAGTTGCTGAGAAGTTATTTGAGAAAATTCATCAAGCAGTAGATGCTAATCGGAGTTATCGGTTAATGGAGTTTTGTGGTGGGCATACCCATGCACTACATCGTTATGGAATTAGTGATTTATTACCTAAAAATATTAAAATGATTCATGGTCCGGGCTGCCCTGTTTGTGTTTTGCCAATTGCAAGGGTTGATCAGGCAATTTGGTTGGCATCCCAAAAGGATGTTATTTTTTGTAGTTATGCAGATATGTTGCGTGTGCCAGGTACGAATCAAGATAGTTTGCTAAAAGCAAAAGCCCGTGGCTGTGACGTAAAAATGGTATACTCGGTTGATGATGCACTTGCCTTAGCAAAAAATAATCCGAAAAAAAGAGTTATTTTTTTCGCTATTGGTTTTGAAACAACGACGCCACCAACTGCAGTAGCGATTCATTGCGCAATTAAAGAGGAATTAACTAATTTTTCTGTCTTTTGTAATCATGTATTAACTCCTGTGGCTATGAGTGCAATATTAACTAGTAATGATCCAGTTCAAATTGATGGCTTTATTGGTCCATCGCACGTTAGTATTATTATTGGTAGTAATGCCTATAAAGAAGTTGCCCAAAAGTATCAAAAACCCATCGTTATTTCAGGTTTTGAGCCGTTAGATATCTTACAATCTATTTTAATGTTGGTCGAAATGATAAATGCAGGTGAATTAGGCATTCAGAATCAATATATGCGAGCAGTTACAGAACAGGGAAACCTTCGGGCACAACAGCTAATGCAGCAGTATCTGCAGTTACGCACATCGTTTGAGTGGCGGGGACTTGGTTTTATACCGTTTAGTGCATTAGAAATTGCGCCGAAATATCAACGTTATGATGCAGAAAAAATATTTTCACCTCCGCAAATAAAAGGAATAGAGCATAAATCATGTGCGTGCCCAGAAATTTTAAGAGGTATTAAAGAACCGCTTGATTGTAAATTATTTGGTGTAGCTTGTACCCCTGAACAACCAATGGGCGCTTGTATGGTGTCATCAGAAGGGGCGTGTGCTGCGCATTATCAATATAGTCGGAGTGCTTATTACAGTGATTAAACTTAATTTTAAAAAAGATGTGGTTGATTTATCAATGGGCTCAGGCGGTAAGTCAATGAATCGCTTGATTGATCAATTAATGCTAAAGGCTTTTGATAATCCTTATTTAAATAAAAAAGAAGACCAGGCCGTATTACCTGAACTTCAGGGTAAGCTTGCCTATACAACGGATAGCTATGTGGTTTCGCCCTATTTTTTCCCAGGTGGTGATATTGGGTCATTGGCCATTCATGGTACGGTTAATGATTTAGCTGTTTCAGGGGCAACGCCTTTGTATATTTCGGTTGGCTTTATTTTAGAAGAAGGTTTGCCTTTATGCGACTTAAAAAAAATTGTTACCTCTATGGCAAAAGCTGCTGAAGCCTCTGGCGTTAGCATTGTAACAGGTGATACTAAAGTTGTAGAGAAAAATAAAGCAGATGGTATTTTTATTAATACATCAGGTATTGGCGTTATCAAACCACAGCATCAATTAATCAAACATGCTATAAAAAAAGGTGATAAAATCATTATCAACGGAAATTTAGCTGAACATGGAATTGCTGTGATGTCAGAAAGGGAGAATTTAACATTTATGACTCAGGTTTTAAGTGATTCAAATCACCTAAATGATCTTGTCTCCGATTTATTAAGTAGCAATAGAGCTCATATTAAAGCGATGCGAGATCCAACGCGTGGTGGTATTGCAGCAACGCTGAATGAATGGGCGCATAATTATGGTGTATCGATTGAAATTGATGAAGCCAAATTGCCGGTTTCAGATGACGTGTTATCCGCTTGTGAATTGCTTGGTCTTGATCCATTATTTATCGCAAATGAAGGTAAAGTTTTGATGATTTGTGATAAAATAGAGGCAGATAATGTTTTGGCAAAACTTAGAAGCCACCCAAAAGGTAGCAATGCACAAATTATTGCAGAAGTAACCGAATTAAATGATCGGGAGGCACCTTATGTGGCAATGAAAACAGCATTTGGTGGTTTAAGACGAGTTGATTGGTTAAGTGGTGAGCAATTACCAAGAATTTGTTAGTAGGTTTAGGATATGAATGAACAACTATTTTTAGCGTATGAAAAATTAGATAGCCTAATTTTTATTTTAAAAAAAGCGGGTTTTGAGGTTAAAGCTCCTGTCGTTGATGATGGGTCAATTGTCTATGATACAATAGATAAGGCTTCACAGTTGCCATGGGGCTATGTTGATGAACAAAAAGAGGCATTTTATTCAATAAAAAAAACAGATAGCCAGCGTGCATTTGGATGGACACTACCGGTTCAGTCAATTAAACCATTGCTATTTGAAGAGCGTGAAGTTTTATGGAACGTTAAACGTAATGATCAAGGAAAGCTTTCATTTGAAAAGTCAGCGCATGTTGCTAAATATGCAATTTTTGGTGTGCGACCTTGTGATTTACGTGCAATTGAAATTCAGGATAAAGTGTTTATTGATAATACCTATCATGATCTTAGGTATCAAAAAAGACGTCAGCAACTATTTATTATTGCAGCAAACTGTACGAGTTGTCATCATAATTGCTTTTGTGTCAGTCTTGGTGATAAACCTCAAGCAGATAGAGGTTTTGATATGGCTATGACCGAAGTTGAAGGTGGCTTTGTAGTTGAAGTGGGTTCTCAAACGGGTGAATCAGTTGTTGATCAGCTTCAATTAGTAGGCGCAACAAAGAATCAAATTGAGCAAGCAGCTAAACAAATAGCAGCAACGACTTCTAAGCAAGTGAAAAAAGTACCAGAAGTTCCTATTATGGAAGAGACATTAAAACAAAGTTTAGATCATGCACAATGGGATGATGTTGCAAAACGTTGCTTATCTTGTGGCAGTTGTACTCAAGCATGTCCAACTTGTTTTTGTCATACTGAAAAAGATGAACCTAAATTAAATGGTGAAGAAACAGAGCATCTTAGAGAATGGGACTCATGTTTTGGATTAGATCATAGTTATACTCATGGCGAACTCTATCGTGAGCAACCAAAATATCGTTATCGCCAATGGTTAGTGCATAAATTTGGAACCTGGCGAGATCAGTTTGATACTAAAGGTTGTGTTGGCTGTGGACGTTGTATTACTTGGTGCCCAGTTAAAATTGATGTTACTGAAGAAATAAATGCGATTTGTGGGGAATAATATGATTATTGAAGATGATGTATACTTGCCCTTCGAAGCTGAAGTAATCGAGTGTCTGCATGATACCGATGAAATTTTCACCTTGCGTTTGGAATTAACAGACCCTCAACTAAGGGAGACGTATCGCTTTAAACCTGGCCAGTATAATATGATTTATTTATATGGTGTCGGCGAAGTTGCAATTTCTATTGTCAATGATCGTAAGTTTAATCCAAACCGTTTTGAGCACACCATTCAGGTAGTTGGACGTGTTACAAAGGGAATGGCTAAATTACAAAAAGGTGATCGAGTCGGTATTCGCGGGCCATTTGGTACACAATGGCCAATTGATAGCGCCTATGGCAAAGATGTTGTGATTATGACAGGTGGTTTAGGTAATGCGCCACTTGTTGCATTAACTGAAAGTTTACTCAATGAAAGAGATCGTTTTGGTAAACTGTATGTCGTTCAAGGGTTACGCCATAGTGATGGTTTGATTTATCAAGATAAGTATAGTCGTTGGAATGAACTACCTAATACGGAAGTCATTATTACAAGAACTGAGGGTGATTCTTTTGGGCCATGGAAGTGGTATCAGGGGTTTGTAACCGAAGCAATTGATGATTTAGATATTGATTATAAAAATACGATTGTGATGAGCGTTGGCCCTGAAATTATGATGATTAATGTGGCAAAAGCATTCATTAAAAAAGGCGTTCCAAGTGATCAAGTTTATGTAAGCTTAGAACGTAGTATGAAATGTGCGGTAGGTCATTGTGGCCATTGTCAGATGGGTAAGGAGTTTGTTTGTAAAGACGGCGCTGTCTATGCTTATCCTCGTGTAGAAAAATTATTGGAAACAAAAGGGGTATAGTAATGTCAGCACATGATCCATTAAAAGGCGTTGCAGAAAAACCAACTTTGGCGGTACATAAATTTAGTTCTTGTGATGGTTGTCAGCTTGCTTTTATTAATAAAGGAGTTAAGTTAATTGAACTTTCAGGATTAGTGGATATTAAACACTTTGCTGAAGCAGGTGCTGTTGATGAAACTGCTAAAGTTGATATTGCAATTATTGAAGGTAGTATTAATACCAAACATGATGTTGATCGGATTAAAATGATTCGCAAAAACAGTCGTTATTTAATGACGATGGGGGCTTGTGCAGTCTCCGGTGGCATTCAAGGGTTTAGAAATAATATTGATTCTAAGACGTTTAAACGTTGGATAAAAGATGTTTATGCTAATCACCCACAGGTGATTGAGGCAAGTGACTTAGAAACGGCCAAACCTATTAAAGATTATGTTTTGGTAGATTTTGAAATATCAGGTTGTCCTGTTAGTGCTGATCAAATGTATCATGCCGTAAGACAGTTATTATTTAAAGTTGAGCCTGAAAAGGTTGTCGACCCTGTTTGTGTTTCATGCAAGCACCGAGGTATTACGTGTGTTATGGTGGCCAAAGGTGAGCCTTGTTTAGGACCTGTTACGGCAAATGGCTGCGATGCCTTATGCCCAGCAATTAATCGAGGTTGTTATGGTTGTTATGGTGCTTCAAAGTATGCCAATTTTGAGGCGATGACAAAAAAATTAAAAGAAATGGGTTTGACTCGTGAAGAAATTGCACGCAAATACCATTTCATAAACAATCAACAAAAAGGATTTAAGGAAGCAGGTGATTTAAATGAACACAAATGAATCATCCAAACAAACAAAAAAAATTGAAGTACCAATTTTAGCAAGGGTAGAGGGTGAAGGTGCGCTAGATCTTGTTATTGAAAATAATGAAATTACAAAATGTCATGTTAGAATTTATGAGCCACCGAGATACTTTGAGAAATTTTTAGAAGGGCGAGAACCAAATGAAATTATTGATGCAGTAGCAAGAATTTGCGGTATTTGCCCAATGGCTTACCAAATGAGTGTTGTTACATTAATGGAGCGTGCTTTTGAGGTTAAGGTAACGCCTTGGGTTCATGCAATGCGTAGAGTGATGTACTTAGCTGAATGGGTGGAGTCTCATTATTTACATACACATATATTAGCAGCACCAGATTTTCTTAATTATCACTCAGCAATTGAAATGGCAAAAGATTTCCCTAATGAAGTGAAACGCGGTGTCAAATTGCAGCAATTAGGTAATGATATTCTAAAACTTTTTGGTGGGCGCTCTGTCCATCCTGGTGCAATTAAAGTTGGTGGTTTTTATCGAGCACCAAAACAAAAAGAAATTAATGAGTTAATTACAAGATTAGACGATGCGCTTATTGATGCTGAAGCTGTTGTACGTTGGTTTGCAACGTTACCTTATCCTGATGTTGAGTTTGATGGGTTGCTTCAAGTTGCACTGTGTGATGAGTCGGGCCAGTACCCAGTGATTGCAGATCATGTTATTACCAGTAGTGGACTAAAGTTTCATATTGATCAGTGGGATGATTACTTTAAGGAGTTTCATGTTCCACAATCAACAGCACTTCATTCAACTAAAGATGACCTGCCATATTTAACATCACCGCTGTCACGTTTTAATTTAAATTTTGATTGTTTGCCGCAAAAGGTAAAAGATTTAGCGAATGAAACAGGTATTTCATTTCCAAGTAATAATATTTTTCACAGTATATTGGCTCGTGCTATTGAAAGTTACTATGCATTTTATGAAATCTTAACGATTTGCCGTAATTATGAGTATCCAGAACAACCCTATGTAGATGTTAAATTTAAAAAAGGAAAAGCTTGGGGCGCTAGTGAAGCACCAAGAGGTATTCAAATTGACTACTTTGAGTTTGATGAGCAAGGCTTAGCAAGTAAAATAAGAATAACACCGCCTACGGCACAAAACTTAGCTTGTATGGAAGCTGATTTGAAACAGTCACTAACGAAGTTTGGTTTGGATAGAAATGATGATGAATTACGATTGCATGCAGAAATGGTGATTCGAAATTATGATCCATGCATTTCTTGTTCAGCTCACTTCTTAACCTTAAATATTACTCGAAATTAATGTTCTGTTAATTAATTGGAATAACCCTCTATGTTTAAACAATTTTTTAAATGCTATAGCCTAGTTGCTGTAGCATTTTGGTTATTTACATTACTTATTTTACAAAGTCATTTAATTGTATTTTATATGGTTTTAGTTGCATTTCTACTTGGATTACGTCATGGATTTGATGCGGATCATATTGTTGCAATTGATAATGTGACACGTAAGTTTGCCGTTGAAAAAAAATACTATTTGTCTACAGGAACTTATTTTGCATTAGGTCATTCTAGTATTGTAGTTATTATGACAGTTTTGCTGATTTTTGGAATTAGCATTTTCAAAGAGCAATCCTCTATAGTGATGACATCAGGTATGTATATTGGTGCATTAACCTCAATTATTTTTTTATGGTTAATGGCATTTATTAATTGTATCTTTATTATGAAGTTATTAAAACGTGATCAAGTAAATTTGAATACTAGCTTTATATCAAAATTAACGAAACCCTTGTTAGTTTCAATTAATAAGCCTTATAAAATGTATTTTGTTGGTTTTATTTTTGGTCTTGGTTTTGATACAGCAACCGAAATTGGATTATTAGGGCTTGCAGCAAGTTCTTATATCAATGGTATTTCAATTAGCTTTATTTTGTTATTACCATTAGCATTTGCATTAGGAATGGCTTTTGTTGATTCTTTAAGTGCAGGTTTAATGGCGAAATTAGTATCAATTGCCAATGAAAATAAGCAATATTATAAAAAATATCAGCTGATTATTTCATCTTTTGCGTTAGTGATTTCCGTACTACTTGGGTTGTTTGAATTATTTAGTTTGTTTGATATTCAAGTTGGCTATATTTTAAACCAGACTATTATACTTGTATCTAATTACTCTGAGATTATTGGCGGAAGTATTGTAGGCTTAATTTTAATATTTTTTATTTATTATTTTCTGAGAAATCGGTATGCTGGTATTTTAAACTTAAAGTAATTAAAGGTAATGGGTTGTCATGAATAAACAGGTAATTATTTATAATTTTATTATGCTTGTCATTGCCCTGATTATTCCAGTAGGTTTAATTAAAGTTGTACTTGCAGAAGATAGTAATTCATTGATGATGATTCCATTTCAAAGTAATCAAGTATGCCAGTCTAACAATGTATTGAAGTTTAGTTTGAATCAGGATAATTCTCAGTTACTGAAGCAGTTAATCAGCAATTTATTAAATAAGCCATTATTTATCTTGGTAAATGAAAAGTTAAAAATCATCGCGATAACTGATGAAAAAAATGCGCGAGTATTAATAAATCAAGATTATCATGTTGTAAATGTCGCAACTGTAAATGGTGAGCTTCAAAGTGATTTTGTGGTACTTACGCATAAAAATATTGTAATGGTAAATTCGTGTTCAAAAGAATAAAGAATATTTTAAAAGGATTATTTTATGCAAACAAACGATACAGCCAATAGTATTCTGTTTACACCGATTAAATTAGGTGAGTTAGAACTTAAAAACCGTATTATTATGGCACCATTAACTCGCTGTCGTGCGGATAGTGAAACAAGAGTGCCAACGGATATTATGGCAACGTATTATCAACAAAGAGCAACAGCAGGTCTTATTATTACAGAGGCAACGTCGATATCTCCAATGGGCGTTGGCTATCCAAGGACGCCAGGGATTTGGAATGCTGCTCAAATAGAAGGTTGGAAAAAAGTAACAGATAGCGTGCATAAGGCTGATGGAAAGATATTACTTCAATTATGGCATGTGGGACGAATTTCTGATCCAATTTATTTAGATGGTAAATTACCATTAGCGCCAAGTGCTGTGAAACCTCAAGGACATCCAAGTTTAATTAGACCTATTCGAGATTTTCAAACACCTCAAGCTATGACACAAGATGAAATAAAAGAAACAATAGAGGCTTATCGTTCGGCTGCAATCAACGCTAAAGAAGCTGGATTTGATGGCGTTGAAATTCATGGTGCTAATGGTTATTTATTGGATCAGTTTCTGCAAGATAGTACCAATAAAAGAGAGGATGACTATGGTGGCTCGCTTGAAAATCGTGCACGCTTAATGCTTGAAGTAACGGATGCTGTAGTTGATGTTTGGGGTAGTTCGCGTGTTGGTATGCATTTAGCACCACGTTGTGACGCTCATGATATGGGAGATTCTGATCCATTAGCAACGTTTACTTATATTGCTCAAGAGTTGGGTAAGAAAAAGATTGCCTTTATCTTTGCGCGAGCAAATTTAGGTAATGATAATCTAGCGAGTAAACTTAAAGATGCTTTTGCTGGGCCATATATTATTAATCAACAGCTATCTAAATTAGAAGCAGAGGCAGCAATTGAATTAGGTTTTGCTGATGCTGCAGCATGGGGGCAATTGTTTATAGCTAATCCTGATTTGGTTGAGCGTTTTAAGCATAATATAAAAAGGAATGTTCCTGATTCTACAACCTTTTATCATGAAGGTAGAGAAGGATATATTGATTATCCATTTATTGAAGATGCTGTTCTATAAAGGCCTTTGCTAACTAACATTTATAATTTTTTAGTTAACTAAGGCCTTAGTGTTGGTTATATGATACCTCACAGCTTCATCATTGCGGGAGTACCATGCGCGCCTAATGCTGTAGTTTGAGATGATCCAGCTACAACTGGGGGTGGTATTTTTGATGATGCAAGTTTTGGCCCATCAACTATATTATGATATGCTGCACTTGCAGATGATATTGTAGCGAATAACCCAATGATTAGACTTGATGATAGTAATACTAATGTTTTCATAGCGCTTACCTCCTAAGTTATTAACGCTACTCTATTATAATAAATTATTGCTAAATCATAAATGTGTGATTATTTTTCTGTAAATGGTTATTTGAACAACGTTTTTAAGATTAAACTCCGATTGCAACACTTTGTAGTTCACTAACTGGAACTTGTTTAGTTTGCTTATGTATTTTTCCATCATTACCCAACCATTCTTTAGTAACGGTAGCTGTTTTTCCGCCTTTATTTACTTGTACATTAAAGGAGCTAAATGATTGTTCAACGACGTCATTAGTTTGAGTAGTTTGTTGAGGAGGAGTTGCATTTGGCGCTTTATTAATTTGCTTCTCTAATTGTTGTGCCTTATATTGCAATTGATTGATAGCAGCTTGATAAGTTTGCTCAAAGATTTGATGCTGTGCTTGTAGTTGTTGATATTCTGCATTAAGAGCATTGATTTTTTTCTGATAATTAACTTGTTGTTTATGTGAATTAGCTTGAATATTCACCCAGCCAACATTTCCAGTTGTCGTATCAGCAACTTTGACCCATTGTCCTTGTTGGTAAAATGGCATGTATTGATTACTATTTTGTTCATTAATTGCAGATATAACTTTTGCTTGTGTATTTGGTTGGTTGTAGACGTTATAGGTTGTTGCAAAAGCAGCCGAAGTTGCTGCTGCAATAAGGCTTAGTGCAAATATTACTTTTTTCATGATGAACTCCTAAATGTTATCGTATTTACTCTAAATATTACGTTGTAGTTAGTAATAATGAATTTAAATAAATTTAAGCTTAAGATAAAAAATAACAATAAATTTGCAATGAAACAATATGTAATGATAGAAAATTAACCAAATTAATAGGATTTAGATATGATTGATAATCTTATTGGCGGTTGATTGTATTTGAGCAATTACTTCATCAGATAAATTGATATCTTTTTGACTTAAATACTTCGCTTGAACACCATAAAAGTGGATATGGTTAAGTGAGTGGCCAAGTGCATGATGTAAGCTTAAAGCATAAGCAATGCCTAGATTGTGTGAAGATAAAAAACCATTAAATTGAGTAATTTCATCTGCTTTAAAGTAAAATGAAGTCCCAGGTTTTTGATTAGCATTAACAGCATCAATTAGAATAACTTTTTGGTAGTCTTCATTGAGATAACTTAATAAATTTAGGCCTGGTCGATCCGCTATTTCAATCATGATATTTAAGTTAGCGCCAACTAAGCCTTTTAAATATTGAGCAACTTTAAAGCCAAATTGATCATCTGAAAATGGTGAGCCAATACCTAAAATTAACGTTGTTGGCTTATGCTTTGGATTGTTTATATAGTTCATAATGTTCATCTAGTAATTTACGAATGGATAGACCTATTTGACGATAATCATATTCTCTCAAATTTGCTAAGGAGACACGAGCTGAAGGATGTTCCACATCAAATCCGCGTCCAGGCAATAAGACAACACCGGTCTCAAGTGCAAGTCGTTTTAAAACATCAGAGCCTTGAGTATTTTTTAATACCCATTTGGCAAATGTTTTATCAAAAAGATTACTGGCTAAGTCTTCTAAATCTAGTAACGTGTAGTAGCCGACTAAGTTGGCATCATTATGAGACTTAACTTTTGGTGAAATTGCTTCAAATAAAATATTATAGCGACGTCTTATGAGTGTTTTTGCAGATTTTCTGTATATATCTTGGCTATCTAATAAACTTGATAATGCAAAAAACATCATTTGTAATTGCTGTGGTAAGGATAGGCCAGCTGTGTGGTTTAGTGCAACTGATCGACTATCGGCAACTAAGCGATCAATAAATTTTAAGCTACGCGGAGTACGTGTTAATGAACCGTAATGTTGGTCTAATTGCTTTAATGTTTTAGCTGGTAGGTTCTTAATAAGTTGATCAAAAATATTTGCTTTATGTAGTGCAATTATACCCAAGCGCCATCCGGTTGCGCCAAAGTATTTTGAAAATGAATAAACACATAATGTATTAAAAGGACATCGAGAAAAGAGCGATTCAAAGTCATCCGAAAAAGTTGCATAGACATCATCTGTGATGATCATTAGATTTTTATTTTTCTTTTCAATGATATTAGCAATGGTTTGTAATGTTTGATCATCCATTTTATAGGATGGTGGGTTGCTTGGATTAACCGTACAGAGTACTTTTATACTTGGGTCTTCAAGTTTTTTTAATTCTGATAGAGGTACTTGCCAGTTATTTTCTTTTTTGGCGTGAATAGGTACGATTTCATTTGCATACTCTGGAAGTTCAGGAATTTCAAGATAGGGTGAAAAGATGGGAGTAATCATTGCAATTTTATCACTGCTTTTAAGTAATCCATTTGTTTTCATCGATTGAAATATATAGGTCATTGCCGCAGTGCCGCCTTCCGTTGCAAATAAATCAAATGCAAAAGGTGTATCACTTTTATGATAAAGCTCACTTTGTAAGTAATGCATAACAATTGTTTCACAGATTGGCAACATACGAGGGGGATAGGGGTAATTGCAACCTAAAAATGCGCTAACCATCTCATATAAAAAATCTTCTTTTTCAATCCCCAAATGGTCATTTGCAAATGATAATGCGGAACTTAAAAACGCAACACCATTTTCTTTTTCATGTAATAAAACGTATTGATCAAAGCGTTCAACAATGCCTTTCTTTTCAGGTAAACCACCAAAAATATTCTCTAAATAACTATAAGAGCGTTCTGATTCCTTAACGGCAAAGTGGCCTAGTTTTAAGTATGCATAACGTGGAGTGGTTGAGAGAAAATTAGGATTACCGCGGCCTGCATTGAGCATGGCATGATCTTGTGATGATTGAGCTAGTTTAATTAGTTCATCTTTAAATTCAAATGGACTTAGCTCTTGTTTTGATTTGTTTTTGGCCATAATAATCTCCCATGTATCAATAAAAAATTAAATATTAGTGCTGACTAATCCTACGATGACAGGCCCCCATAACGTTAACCATATATTTGCAAGCACATAAGTTGAAGTAAATGGAATAACTGGTGTTGAGTTACCAGCTTTTTCTAGTAGTGCAGCAAACCCAGGGTTTGCACTCCTACCGCCAGCAATTGTTGATAAGAGTACGATTGGGTTTTTAATTCGTAATAAGTAGTATGAGATGTAAAAGGTTAAAATTTGTGGGATAAGTGTTACACCAATTCCTAAAAAGAATAAACTCAGTCCGTTTGATTTGATAGCTTCGATTGCTTGAGGGCCAGCAGTTAAGCCAACCGTTGCAACAAAAACAGCCAAACCAAAGTCACGTAAAAAATTAGAAGCGCCTTCTGGAAGTGCACCATATTGTGGTTTGACAGAGCGGATCCAACCGAAAAGTAAGCCAGATAACAAACAACCAACGCCTGAGCCTAATGTAATCGAGACACCAACAATATGAAAACAGATCATTCCAATTAAAAATCCAATAGCCATACCAAGCCCAAAGAAGATAAAATCGGTTAATGGTGCTTTTGTAATGACTTTTCCCATTTTTTTTGTAACAGGATCTAAGTCTTTTGGTTTACCAATTAGAGTAATTTCATCACCGCGTTTAAGAATGAGTTCGCCACTTAGCGGTAGTTTTTCACCAAACCGTGAAACTTGGGCAATAAAAAGTCCATAGTACTGCTCAGCACTAATTGAATGAATAACTTGTTTAATCGATTTACCAATAACTTCTTTGTTGGTTAGAATAAACGAGCGTTTTTCTTCGACAAGATTTAAATGAGGTGGCTTATCAATTTCCCTACCAAGTTGACTAGCAATATGATGGAAGTCGTCGCTGTGTGCTGTAACGGCAATAATATCGCCAGGTTGAATTACTGTCTCTGGAGTTGTTTCGATTATTTGATTATGGCGTAGTAGCGCTTCAATGACAATTCTTGGCTTTTTATCAGCATATAGCGTAAGTAAATGTTTTCCAACTGCTAAAGCACTATCAGTTACCAGATAAACTCGACTACTAAAAGGAGAAATTGCTTCAAACTGTCCCGGTTCTAATGATGGATGGCCATCGGTTTGTTCTGATGCTAAGGCAACAGCTTCTTTACGCAAGTTCCAGCGCATCATTAGAGGAAAAATTGTAGCGAGTAAAATAATCGGGCCAAATGAGCCAAAAATGTAACAAACAGCATAGCCAACGGCAACATTTGTCTGCATAGCGTGAATAGCTGATTGGGGTAAGGATAATTGAGAAATGGCATCACTAGCTGAGCCGATCATTGCTGATTGAGTAAGCCCGCCGGCACCAAGACCAGCAGCAATGCCACGATCAAGGTGAAATAACCAAGCAAAAACCAAGACAGTTAATAAGCCTAATACACAAGTAATTGTTGCTGAAATAAGTTGCACTAAGGTTTGTCTATTAAGTGATTTAAAAAAAGAAGCACCACCTTGATAGCCAACAGCATATAAAAATAGCGCAAAGAAAATAGAACCAATAGCTGGTGAGATATTAATGCCGATTTGACCAATAACAACGCCCATAATTAGGGAGCCAGAGATACCACCTAAGACGAAAGTCTTATACTTT
Organism: Thiotrichales bacterium 19S3-11; assembly: GCA_021713295.1. Classification (GTDB taxonomy): domain Bacteria; phylum Pseudomonadota; class Gammaproteobacteria; order Francisellales; family Francisellaceae; genus M0027. Next base: position 22,368 of record JAKJJU010000018.1, on the reverse strand, counting down.
ATTTTACCAACTAAATAACCCAAGCAAAGCGTAATAAAAAGTGCAATGAAGGGGTCTTGTATCAGTTGAACCAACTTATCCAGTATCATAAGCAGGACTCCTTGTGGCAATTAATTAAGAATAATCAGTTTTGCTAAGTATAACTTGGGTTAATATTTAAAGCCAATTGCGTTTTATTAAATATTTTTCAGTTAATTCAGCTTCTTTTGATTTTGGTTCGAGTTGATGATTGTATAACCAATTTACCACTGGAGGTAATGACATTAAGATGGATTCAGTACGTCCATTATTTTGTAGCCCAAAGTGTGTGCCTCGATCGTAGATAAGATTAAATTCAGCATAACGACCACGACGGTAAAGTTGAAATGAACGTTCACGTTCGCCAAATGGTGTGTGTTTGCGTTTGGCAATAATTGGTAGATAAGCATCAACATAAGCATTACCAACAGACTGCATAAATGCAAAACAGCTTTCAAAAGACCAGTGATTTAGATAATCATAAAAAATACCACCAATACCACGTTGTTCATCGCGATGGGGTAGATAAAAATACTCATCACACTGACGTTTGTATTTTTCATAGCTATCTTCACCAAAGTCTTTACAAGCGTTATATGCGCTAAGATGCCAATTTTTACAATCTTCATCAAATGCATAATAAGGAGTCAAATCATAACCACCACCAAACCACCAGATTGGCTCAACGCCTTCTTTTTCAGCATAAAAAAATCGGACATTCATGTGTGAGGTTGGAACGTATGGATTAACAGGATGCATAACGACAGAGACACCCATGACTTCATATTGATAACCTTTTAATTCAGGTTTCATCTCTAGTATCGATTTAGGCAGCTCAGGGCCTTTAATTCTTGAGAAATTGACACCACCTTTTTCCATCATACTACCATCCGCTATGACACAGCTAAGGCCTCCGCCACCCGTTTCAAACTCCCATGCATCGTGTAGAAACTTGGTTTGATCTTCTTCATTTTCAATACGGTTAACTAAGTTATTTTGTAGGCTTAACAAATAGCTTTCAATGTTGTCTAAGTAAATCATAATTAATTTCTCTTGAATAATAAAATTTAGTGATCAGTATCATTTTGTGTATTTTTGTTTTTCCTGTCAGTTAAACCTACAAGCCAGCAGCCTGCACCAACAGCTGCAAAAGCTGCAACAATCCAGACGATATAAAACATGTTAATTTCTCCTATCTGTTAATATAGTTCATGGTCACGAGCATTCACTTGATCTGCATTCATGAAATCACCTCGTTGCCACATTTTTTTATAAACAAACGTTGTATAAATAAATATGATTGGCAACATAATAACAGCAACAACTAAAATACCGATTAATGATACCATAGAACTGGATGCATTAAATAGCGTTAAGCTTTCACTGGCTGCAATTGATGATGGCATAAGAAAAGGAAATAGTGTAAATCCAAAAGTGAAAATAACGCCTAGACAAGCCAAAAGACTAAAAATAAATGAAGCAATTTCCTTATTTTTCTTAGTCATAATCATGACTCCGAAGCCACCAATAAAAGCAATGATAGGGGCAATGGCCATCCACGGATAACTTATGTAATTATGAAACCAAGCCCCAACAGAACGTGTGACAATTTGCCCATTTAATGGGTGATAAATGGCATCTGAGTAACTACTGAGGATACTAGAAGGTTGCCACATATAGCCAACAATAACAAATAACCATAGGCCTAAAATCGCAAATAACAAGATAAATAGCATAGAAGATAAAATTTTAATGCGGTTAAACCGTTTTCTTAAAATGCCATCAGTTCGTATCGCGCAGTAGGATGCACCTTGCATAATTGCAATGACAACGGCAAAGAGGCCTGTTACTAGCGCATAAGGTTTTAAAAGCATGATTAGGGAAAATCCAGCTGCTTCAGGTGCGATTTGAGCGCCTTGACCGTAGGCAAACCTTAAACTGCCAGGTTGGAATTGAAATGGTAATCCAAGAAATAAATTGCCTACAGCAACACCAATAATTAACATTGGAATAAAACTTCCAATGACTAACATCCAATCCCAAAAGCTTCGCCATTTGGCTGATTTGATTTTTGAGCGAAATTCAAATGCAACAGGGCGTAGAAATAATCCAAACAAGACAGCAAGCATGCCAAGATATAAACCTGAAAATGAGGCAGCATAAGCACGAGGCCAAATAGCAAAAATACCTGCGCCAGCTGTAATTAACCATACTTGGTTACCATCCCAAGTAGGGGCAACAACGTTAATAATGGCACGTCTTTCTTGATCTGTTTTGCCAACAAAACGTGCTAACATACCCGCACCAAAATCAAATCCGACGGTTGCTAAAACTAGATACATAATCAGTCCAATTGCTACCCAACTGATAATTTGAACAATTGTATATAAGTCAACCATTATTGATCTCCTTGATTTGTGCTTTGGGTAGTCGTTTCAAAGTGATATTTTCCGGTGTGTAGGGCACTAGGGCCTAATCTTGCGTATTTAAACATTAAAAATAATTCAAATGCTATGAGAATGGCATAGAAAGCAATAAATAAAATCAACGAGATGACAATATCAATGCTTGATAGATAAGAAGCACTTAGGCTTGTCGGTAGGATATCATAGACAGTCCATGGCTGGCGGCCATGTTCTGTTACAAACCAACCACATAAGGATGCAATCCATGGCGCAGGAATCATATAAAGCATAAATCTTAGAAGCCAGCGTTTATGCCATAATGTATTTCTTAGAACAAAGATTACTCCAAGGAGGATAACGATAAACATCAATGTACCTAATGCAACCATAATTCTAAATGTCCAAAATAGAGAGAAAACATCTGGAACTGAATCGGTTGCTGCATTATAAATCTGCTCCTTAGTTGCAGAAGCTAATGGTTTATTTGGCTCAACATACGGTAATAGTAACATACCAAAGCCTAGATCATTTTTATAACGATCATAAATTGCAAGTGTTTGGCTATTAGAATTACCTTGTTGCATTTTAGTTAGTGCGTCATAGGCAAGTGCGCCGCGTTCTATGCGTGTTACCATTGACGGTATGTGTTTACCGTTACTTGTTTGATAGCCATTGTATAGAATATCTTTAATACCATAAACTTCTGTATTTTTTGAGTGCGTTACAAGAAATCCAAGTGCATCAGGAATTTGAATGCTAGCATAATTTTTCTGAGCATCCTGTGAAGGAAAAGCAATAGCATTAAAGTTAGCTGGTGGTTTTTGTGTGCTCCACTCAGCTTCAATGGCAGCAAGTTTTAATGGCTGATTGTGGTAGGCATTTAATCCTTGTTGGTCACCCATAAAAATAACCATAATTGATGCAACCAGGCCAAACCCTAAGCCAACTGCTATGGATTTTTTCGCAAACTCAGTATCACGTTTTCTGAGCAAATAGAATGCACTAATACCAATAACAAATACTGAGGCTGTTGTATAGCCAGCAAAAATAGTGTGAGCAAAGCCAATTTGTGCAATTGGATTAATAAATAATTCAGCTAAGTTCGTAGTTTGCATGCGCATCGTCTGCCAGACAAACTCACCGCCTGTTGGTACTTGCATAAAGCCATTGGCTACTAGAATTAAAAGTGCTGATAGATTGGAGCCTAAAGCTAAGAAAAAAGTCGCCATTAAATGTTGTTTTTTTGAAAGCTTATTCCAACCAAAAAAGAAAATCCCTAAAAAAGTTGATTCCAGCATAAAGGCTACTAAACCTTCAATCGCTAATGGTGTCCCAAAGATATCACCAACAAACTGTGAATAGTAAGCCCAGTTTAAGCCAAATGAGAATTCCATTGTCAAACCAGATAAAACACCTAGGGCAAAATTAATCCCTAATAGTTTTCCCCAGAATTTTGTCATGTCTCTATAAATGACTTTTCCTGTTTTTACATACATTAACTCCATGGTGAATAGAATCCAGGTCAAACCCAGTGTTAATGGAACAAAAATAAAGTGAAACATTGCCACAAATGCAAATTGATATCTGGCAAGTTCAACCGATAAGAGTGTTGGTAGCATAGTCATATACCTTTAGAAGTTTAATTTCTTCGAATGAAGTATAGTAGAGATTATTTGTAAATCCATTAGATATTTTTTGTATATTTAGCTCATTTAACATAGAATTGACATAGATCAATTTATTATTGGTTAATGATTGCTGTAATAGGAGCTTAACGATAAAATTTTTCACATAATTATTCTTTAAAATAGGCGTATTGCACGATGAGTAAAGTTCAATCAATAACGTGTCAGAGTTGTTTATTCAAATGGCTTTGTAATTATCAAGAAAAAGAGGGGGTTAGTTCTCACCCTGAAAGTACTTATTTAGAGCCAGGTGAAACTTTATATTCACAGGGGAAAGAGCTTAAAAAATTGTATGCGATTAAATCAGGCGCATTAAAGTCTGTCGCTCAAGATGGTTATATTGCGGACTTTTATTTTCAAGGGGATGTTGTAGGTTTAGATGGATTAAATGATAAAACGCATCAGATGACCTTAATTGCCATTGAAAATACTTTATTATGTACCTTTGAATACGACAAATTCTATAATGAGTTGATACAGCATCCACATATGGTAAAAGATTTAATACCTTTATTAGGCCACCAAGTTAACAGACAAAATACGTACCATCTTCATCACAAGGATGCCGAACATAAAGTGTATCAATTTATTTTGAAAGTTTCTGAGAAGAAAAAACAGTATGGATTATGTGAGAAAGAGTTTTATTTGCCCATGCAGTACAAAGACTTAGCTAATCATTTGGATATTAAAGTTGAAACACTATCAAGGACAATTTCTTCTATAAATAAGAAGGGAAATATTTTGATCAAAAATAAATTAATCCAGATAAAAGATATTGATGCAATACGTTAAGCTTATAAGTGCTAAGGCATTGGTTTTGGTGCAAGTTCAGGCGAGTGGTATTCATTTTCTCTTGCATCGTCTGTTTTCATTTCTTTAATAAGATTAGCTTCAGGCTCTGGCCCTCTGGTTTCAGGGCGATTATATTCTAGAAAATGGCAAGTATTAATACGTTCATTCAAAAGTAAATTTTGCAAAAATAATCGAGATTTTTGAAGTTTTAGATCATGTTTATACTGTTCTTCTAAAACGAGACTTCGGTCACAGTATGGACAATGCAAACTTCCATCGTACTTTGTGGTTTTAAAAATTACATGCCCACAACCTGGGTTGGTGCAACAAAAACGAAACGGCAGCTCGATTTTGTGATTTTGATTGCGATATTCAGATGTAGTAGTCATTTTTATCTCCCTCATAAAATACTCAATTTAAACTTAAACTATTGTGATTGAATATTTTTATTGTTGTATCAATGTTTTAATACAACAACATCACATTTTGCATGATTAATGACATAATCTGCAACTGAGCCTAATCTACCAATTATATTGTGGTTATGACCATTAATATAAATGGCATCAACGTTTAATTCTTTTGCCTTTTCGATAATTTCTTCTTTAGGGCTATCTGAGATATCAATGCATACAGAGCCATGATTGAATTGACTTGTTTCAAGTAGCTGGTTGAGCTTACTTTGAGCATTATCTTTAAGCTTTGTTTCAAGTTCCATCATCGCATCAGATGGAATATACGCTGTGGCATAACCGTAAGCAGCAGCAGTAGATTTAACCACGTGATATATATGAATATTAACGTTATTATCGTTGGCTTCATCAATCAGTTTTGCGAAAGAGTCATCTAAACCTTTACCAAGGTCAATGGCATATAATATATTTTTATGATTTAACATTTAAACTGCTTCCTTGTTGTTTCAACTACAAAGATATTATACGCATTATTTTACACTTATGGTATGACTTATGTCAATTTATTGGCGGTTTTCCTTGCGTTTATGGGATATATTAAAGCGATTACGTATTGATTCTATTATCTCTCTGGCTTGGTTGGGGCTAGCATTGAGCTGCTCGATAACAAGCTGAGTAATATGTAAAGATGATTCAAGTGTTTCAGTTACAACGAAATTAGCGCCTTTTTCATATAACATTGTTGTGTTTTTCATATGTTTAGAACGCACAATAATAGGTAATAGTGGGTATTTGGTTTTGATTAACCTTAAAATTCTACTGGTCAGATAATCATCATCAATGGCGATTACAACGACTTTTACAGTATCACCAATCAAATGCTGCCATAATTCTTTTTTGCGTGCATCACCATAAATGACTTTAAAATTTTGTTTGCGTAATTTTTGCACAGATTCACCATCGTGATCAAACGCAATATAGGGAATCGTTTGTTCTTTTAACACCATGCCAATTAATTGACCAACCCGGCCAAAGCCAGCGATGACAACTTCCTGTTTTTCATGAGTGTTAGAAGGTGTGATCATCGCTTTGTGATTTTTAGAAAGTCGGTGACTATAATTACCAGCTAAAGGAGCAAGCTTAAATAAAATGGGTGAAATCATCATTGAGACAACCGTAACAATTAAGAAAAACTGTATATTATCCTGCGGCATTAATTGGCTGGTCATTGCAATACCTAATATCATTAAAGCAAATTCGCCTGGTTGAGATAAATAAACGGCAGTTTCTGCAGACTCTCTAGCGGGGACTTTAAAAATATAACACAGTATAAATAGTATTACCGACTTTAGTGTGTAGATACCTACAATTGCAAGCAGCAATAATAGTGGGTAATTCAATATTTCTTTAAGGTTGATCATCATGCCTATCGAGAGGAAGAAAATACCAAGCAAAAACCCTTTTAGTGGGTTGATAATGATTTCTACCTCATGTTTAAATTCGGTTTCAGCGATTAATAAGCCAGCAATAAATGAGCCTAGCGCCATTGATAATTCGGCCATATAAGTTAACAGAGAAAAGCTAATAACAATAAATACAACAAGTGCAGCTAGCCATTCAGGGCTTTTTGAAAAGCTAACCGATTGAAATAAAGGCTTTAAAATACGTTTACCTAGCCAGTAAATAACAATAACAACACATATGCCAACAATTAGTGATACACCTAAATCCATTAATAGATTTGTTTGAGTGTTGACTGTAAATGATGAAATTAGGACTAAAATTGGAATGACAGCTAAATCCTGCATAAGTAAAATTGATAAGCATAGCATACCAATCGGGCGATTAATTAATTTACGTTCTTCTAGAAATTTCATAACAATAGCAGTAGAAGAAAGTGCAAATGTTGCGCCAATTAATATGGAGATTTCTAGGGAATTATCGAATAGCTTTGCAATTGTTGCAATAATACCAGCAGTAATTAGGATCTGTAGTGTGCCAAGACCAAAGATATAACGCCGTAGTTCTTTTAAACGATCAAGTGATAACTCAAGACCAATCATAAACATTAATGTGATAATGCCAAGCTCACCAATTAACTCAACGGTGTTAGTATCGCGAATGGTGATATGAGAAACCCATGGTTGAAGTTGTGAAATTTGAATTAATCCGAATGGGCCTATGATTATACCACAGATTAAATAGCCGATAATTGGTGAAATTCTAATTCGCTGTAGTAATGGAACTACTACACCTGCAATTCCAAAAAACAGGCAAAGATAGGGAATAAGGTCGATCATCATATGATGACTGTCAGTTGCCATTTTTGTTGATATCCTTCAAGCTAACTTTATTGGAGAAATGTAGTCTTCTGGCTTTAGTGCAATTAAAGAGCAGGGAAGATTGAGCATGATTTTTTCTGCAGTATTACCAATGATAAAGCCAGGTATTCCACCTCTGGCAATTGTCCCCATGACTAAAATATCAATTTTATGATCTTTTGTGAAAATTGGTATTAATTCTTTAGCTTCACCTTTTAAGTGATAGATATGGTATGACTCAGTCATATTAGATTCATTAATCAATAGCTTAAGTGCAGTTAAATGCGCATTTTGTTTTTTTAAAATCATAGTATCTATTTCTTTGTGTGGGATATTAAATCTAACATGATCGCGTAAGTATATTTCAGATAGATCACTCCAACAGGAGATAATATGTAAATGTCCATTACAGTTTCCTGCCAAAAAATTAGATAGTTGCAACAGTTTTTTTGATAATGCAATTGTTTGTGGTTGTTGATCATCTGGGTCTATTGCGACAGCAATTTTCATTTGATTATGAGAATGACGAATCGCTTTTGATAACCATATTGTTGTTGGGCATTTGCGCAGTAATTCGATATCGATCTCTTCAAGTTCTGCTTGAGCTTGTTTAATAACAAGGTCATAGTGATGTTTAAGTACATATCGAACAATGTCGACTACTGGTTTTTTGGCTTTGAGAATTTCAGTAGTGATGGTAATTGTATGCTGTGTTTGAGGGTGAATTAATTCTTGAGCGCGTTCAAGCGAATTTTGCATTTGAAATAAAAGAAAGGCCTCGTATTTCTCTTGGTAGTTGGCAATATCTTCAGGAAATATCGGACAGATAATTAAAATTTTTAATGAGGCATTATTATTGTTTGCAGTACTTAATGCTTGTTTTAATCCCTCTACATCATTATTGGTATTATGACTAATATAAAGTAAATTATTATAATAATGCATATTTAAAACTTCCTTATTTTTTTAAGCGTATAACTAACACATCTTTTTTTATCTGATGCAAAATTGCATTTGCTGTAGAGCCAATAAAAAAGCGACCAATAAAACTGCGGTTATGGCTGCCAAGAATAGTCAAATCAATATTTTTTTTATTAGCATAATTAGCAATTTCAAACGAAGGTTCGCCAATGACACACATGGCTTTGCTAGCAATATTTTGTTCTTTTAGCCAAGTGGAGAACTTTATTTTAGTCTCTTTGAGTAGGTCTCGGCGAACATCTGGAATCACACTATAATCGCTAGAGGAAATCGGTGAGGTAATATTTTTTATAACGGTTAATGCATTAAGTGATACGCCATAGTGATTGGCCACTATTTTAGCTTGTTTCGTTAATTGTTCATCATCATGTTCAAAGTCTGTAGCTAGTAAAATTTTATTATAAATGCTTGCCGTTTTGGGTGCATTTTCAGTGATCCGAATAATAAGCGTATCGCATGGTGCATTATGTAAGACGCTATTGGAGGTAGAGCCTAATAATGAGTTAATTCCATAATATCCATGGGAGCCTAAAATAATTAAATCATAATGATTTTCTTTGGCATATTTTGAAATAAGCGAATGCGCTTTACCAATTTTTATCACAAAGTTTATCTGCTTTAAGCGTGCATTTTTTGTAAGTGAATCTAAGGTTTCATTGGCTTGTTTCTCTAGATTTTCATCATAGCTGGATTGATTGTTGAGAATGCCTGAAGAGGCTGTAATCACCATAAAAACGGTCAGTTTGGCATTAAATTTTTCAGCAACTGATTGTGCTGAATGAAAGATATGTTGATAATCTTCAAAAACATTAATTGCAACTAAGATATTTTTATATTCCATCATTATCTCAAATTAAAGTTAATTTACATTCTGTTTTATAGTATAGAATACTTTCAAACGATATAGAGCGTCTATAGGTTTCAGTTTAATTAGCTGTAATCTTACCATTATTAAGTGTAAATTGATGATACTCATCGTTAGATAACGTATTTGCTATATATTTCGTATTAATCGCACTAATAAATATTTGTGCTTTCTGATTTTTAAGAAACTCTAATACAGTGTTCGTCGCATTTTCGTCTAGTTCAGAGAGTAAATCATCAATTAAATAAATACAAGGTGTTTGATGTTCTTGATAAAATAGAGCGCCTTGGGCAAGCTTTAGCGCTAAAATTAATAATTTTTGTTGTCCACGAGATAAGACATCACTTGCAGGGAGGTGATTTGTTGTAATCCTTAAATCAGCTCGGTGAGGGCCATAATGCGTAAAACCTGATTTAATATCCTGTGCTAGATACTTTTGAAGTGTGTCAGCTAGTTCTTCTTGGTTTGACCAACCTCGATAATAGTCAAATTTGACGGGCTGTTGACTAAAAGTAGGCAGTAGCTGATTGATTTCTTTTTGAAATTTATTCATATAGCTAAAGCGTAGTTCATTTAATTCGCTACCGCAGATTGCTAATTCGTAGTCCCATGGCTTAAGCATCGATTGACTTGGATTTTGTTTTAATAAGCTATTGCGTTGTCGGATAAGCTGCTTGGCTTTACGCCATAGGAGATGAAATTTATTTTGACTATAAAATGCACCCCAGTCGAGAAGTTGACAACGATATTTTGCGCCCGAGGTTAAAATGGCAAAGCTGCCAGGGTGCAAAAGTTGGATGGGTAAGCTTCTTGTAAGTTCACTTTGTGTATTAACTGAAATATGATTAAGCCTTAACTCGGTTTGGCCATTTTTATTTTTTTGCAGTGCTAATGTTTTTTGCATTTTGGTATGGGTGATTTCGGCAAATAGCGTTGTTTCAGCACAGTCATGTTGAATGATGCGATTTAATTGATTGGCTTTAAATGAACGGCCATGGCTGATAAAGTATAATGCTTCCAATAATGAAGTCTTACCAGAGCCATTTAATCCTTCGATAAGATTAATATGGGGGTGAAAAGTTATATCTGAAGTGGTAATATTGCGGAAGTTATTAATTCTAAAGTGACGGATATGCATATAGGTGTATCAATTCAGTCTATGTATATTAACTAGGTTAGATTATTTGAAAATTATAGAGAGCTGTTATAACAATGTCTAATAAAAAGCGTCAGACTGTGACTAAAAGTAATATGAACTTAAGTGATGAAAAACAATTTAGGTTAAATACAAATTATCAACCGGCAGGCGATCAACCCGATGCAATTAATAAGTTAGTTGATGGACTTGATAATCAGCTTAGGCACCAGGTTTTACTAGGCGTGACTGGTTCTGGAAAAACCTACACAGTTGCAAATATTATTGAAAAAGTACAAAGACCATGTTTGATTTTAGCGCACAATAAGACATTAGCTGCTCAGCTTTATTCTGAAATGAAGCAATTTTTTCCTGAAAATAGAGTTGAGTATTTTGTTTCTTACTATGATTATTATCAGCCTGAAGCCTATGTGCCAGCATCTGATACCTATATTGAAAAAGATGCATCAATTAATGAACATGTTGAACAAATGCGCTTATCCACAACGAAATCAATTTTAGAGCGTCGAGATGTAATTATTGTTGCAACCGTTTCAGCTATCTATGGCTTAGGTGATCCAGAGCAATACATGCAGATGCTATTATCAGTTAGAGTTGGTGAATCCGTTGACCAAAGAAGTATCTTAAGACGTTTAGCTGAAATGCAGTATCAAAGAAATGAAATGGATTTCTCTCGTGGAACCTATCGAGTTAGGGGGGAAGTTATTGATGTTTTTCCAGCTGAAAGTGATAACCGAGCAATACGAATAGAACTATTTGATGAAGAAATAGATAGAATTAGTTATTTTGATCCACTTACAGGGGAAACATTGGCACAATTAAGACATATTAGTATTTTTCCCTCAACCCATTATGTAACTTCTAGAGAGAGGTTAGAAAAGGTTATTGAATTAATTAAAGAAGAGTTAAAAGACCGTTTAGACGTATTAAGAGATAATGGACGGCTCATTGAAGAGCAGCGCTTACGTGAGCGTACACTTTATGATATTGAAATGATTAGAGAACTTGGTTATTGCTCGGGTATTGAAAATTATTCACGCCATCTATCTGGTAGGGAATCAGGCGAAGCACCACCAACACTTTTAGATTATTTACCAGAAGATGCTTTTGTAGTTATTGATGAGTCACACGTTACAGTACCACAGTTAGGTGGTATGTATTTCGGAGATCGTTCACGCAAAGAAAACTTGGTAGAATATGGATTCCGCTTGCCTTCAGCCATTGATAATAGGCCCTTAAAATTTGAAGAGTTTGAGTCGTTAGTTAATCAGGCAATTTATGTTTCAGCAACACCTGCTGATTATGAATTAAGACAAACACAAAATACAGTTGAGCAAATTGTTCGTCCAACGGGGCTTATCGATCCAACTGTCGAAATTAGGCCCGTTAAAATTCAGGTTGAAGATATTTTATCTGAAATTCATCGCTCAGTGAAAGCAAATGAACGTGTATTAATAACAACGTTGACTAAGCGAATGGCCGAAGATTTAACGGATTATCTTTCTGAACAAGGTGTTAATGTGCGATATCTGCATTCAGATATCGATACGGTTGAGCGGGTAGAAATTATACGGGATTTAAGGCTTGGCACATTTGATGTATTGGTCGGTATTAATTTATTACGAGAAGGCCTTGATATGCCGGAAGTTGGATTGGTTGCGATTTTTGATGCAGATAAAGAGGGCTTTTTGCGTTCACAACGTTCGTTAATTCAAACAATAGGACGAGCTGCACGTCATGTAAATGGCCGCGCAATTTTATATGCGGATGAAATTACAAAATCGATGCAACAAGCGTTAGATGAAACTCAAAGAAGAAGGCAGAAACAGATTGCTTATAATAAGGCGCATGCAATTACACCGCAAAGCATTATTAAAAATGTTGATGATATGTTGGATTTTGCTCCTGAAAAGGAAAAAATGAAACAAGCACGTAAAAAGAAGGCAAAGGTAAATGATATTAACATTGAAGCAATTCTAGGCGTTAAAGAAGCAGTTAAATTAATTTCAAAACTAGAAAAGCAAATGAAAGCACATGCTCGAGAGCTCGAATTTGAACAAGCTCAAGTACTTCGTGATACAATATCAGATATTAAACATAAATTTTTCATATAAGTTTAAAAGCATGATGAGTGACTATATTTTAGAACTGCCGCAAGATAAGAAAGACTTATTTCATTACGCCGATATTAAAAATCTAGATCAAAAAGACGTTTCATCAGATGCTCTAAATTTACTTGGCTTTGAACTTAGCAAGCTTAAGTATAATCAGTTTGCTCACGAACTGTTTTTATTTTTTTATAATTTAGAAGTTTATGGAATTGAGGATTATAAGAACTTATTTGATACATTATTTAAGCGGTTAATGACCCATTGGGTTGTGATTTTACCACTGACATTAGAGATAACAAGTGAAGTGCAGCAGCAGTTTGAAGAAAGGCTATATCAGCAGCTTTTATCAATGGATGAACTATCCATTGTTGTATTGTACAAACAATGGATAAGATTATGGGATAACTGGATCATAAAGCATCGGTTTCTTTTGATTGATACATTGAATCAAAAGTTTCAATTTTTGAATTAAAGCTTTTGGTTTACACAGTGATTCAGTAAAATAGAGCATACTTATTAGTAACCGATAGAGTTAGAACCAATGACAAATAAAATTTTCTGTCAAAAGCTACAAAAAGAAAGCCTTAAAATGGCATTTGCACCTTATCCTGGTGATTTAGGAAAGCGGATTTTGGAAAATATTTCTCAAGAAGCATGGCAAATGTGGCTTAATCATCAAACCATTTTGATTAATGAGTATCGCTTAAATTTGATGGATGCCCAATCACGAAAATTCCTTGAAGGAGAAATGGTTAAATTCTTATTTGAAGGTAAAGATGACAAGCCAGAACAGTTTGTTGCAGTAGATTCCTAAAGTATTTAGGCTGAAATATGAATTAATGCTTCACATATATGAAGATGTGCGTTACAATTAACCCGAGTTAAAATTTAAGGGTTGTGACGCTATGAATATAATAAACAAAAAATATCTTATAACCGTTTTTATTTCTTTTTTCTTAAGCATGGGTATCAGTTATGCAGATTCCTACTATAAGACAACATTACAAAATGATAGTGATTATACGGTTCACGTTAAGTTATGGAGTTTTGAATGTATGACTTATGTTAAAGGTTTGCCACTAGATATTAAACCTCATAGTTCTAAACAAATTGAGTTAAGAGATAATGGAAACGAAAGTAGTAGCACAATTTCTTATGGAGAAAATGATGGTACAAGTACGAATAGCTATGATCAGATTAAAGATGGTGTAAGTAATGGTTCGATTAAAAACTCTGAGAAGGGTAAATGCGAGGGTAAAGGTAAGGCAGTTACTTTGGCTTACCAGTTTGAAGATGAATATGGCAACACAATTGATTCAAGTACGGATAAGCCTGATCTTATTAAGTGGGAACATGAAAAAGGGCATCCTGATAGCGGAGATTGGTATTCTAATATTTCTCCAACAACGCTTGGGGAAGATTCTAATGAATTTATAGGTAGATTATTATTAGTTAATGCTACTTGTAAGGGACACGATTGCCATGATAAATGGTATGAGCATGGAGGGGATGCTGATCTATTTATAGAAACAGCTGATGCAGATTATTTTAAAACGATAGGGTTAGGGGCTGTTAGAGTTACTGATGGAGTTGGGCGCTCAGTTAATCTTAATGAAGTCAATTTAGACTCAATGGATGAGACGTATTTATTCCACTTTAGTAAAACATTGGAGACTTGCCAGTATATAGATAAAATGATTAAGTGTAATAACGGTGTTGGCTCAAGTTTTCGATCTGAATCCTTAGTTTTTTTCTGCAGGCAAGCATATCCATCAGATGCTTCATGCCCTTGGGCTTCTGTTTCCGATAGTGTCAATTATGCCAATGTAGTAGTTAATATTTATTAGGTGATCAAAGTGAAGAATTATATATTGTTAGTAATTTGTGGCATCCTATTAAGCATTAATAGCTATGCTGGTACGACTTTTAAATTTACATTAAGAAATACAAGTAAATATGATGTAAAGTTATCTGAAGGTAACTGGAAGTGCATTAAGATGTTAGTAAACTTTCCTAATAATAAAATACTTTCTTCAGATAAAGAAGTAACCTTTAGTGCTCAGGATGATGGAGCAGAGGGTAATGGTTGTGAGGGGCATGAGAAGCATTTCTCAATATACTATCAATTCGTTGATCAGAATAACTTAGCTATTGGTGATAAAAAAGAAGTTCAATGGAAGCATTATAAAAAAAGTGGCTCTTGGGGGTTTATTGTTGACGGTGAAACACAAGGGAACTTAATTTTACACTCAGCAAGCTGTAAGGGTAAGGATTGTAAAAATAAATGGGTTTCAGGAAATGATGGCGATCAATTTATTGAGACGACAGATGGCTTTGGAAAGTATGTCTCAATTGGACTTGGTGATATTGTCGTTACAGATGGGGTTGGTAAGCAACTTGGACTAACTGACGTTGACCTTGGCTCTGTTGATGATGTCTATATTTTCCATTTTAGTAAAACTCAAGAAGTTTGTCGTTATACAAATAAAATGATAACGTGTGATAATGGAGTTGGCTCAACTTTTAGATCAGACTCATTTGTTTTTTTCTGCAGGCAAGCATATCCATCAGATGCTTCATGCCCTTGGGCTTCTGTTTCTAACAGTGTCAATTATTCTAATGCGGCAGTTAATATTTATTGATAGTAATTTGATGCAGACTATTCGATTAAATGTTGCAACCTTCTAATGACTCATCTAATCTTGTATTATCAGGAGTAACTATATTATGACGTGGAACTATATCATTGGGCGCAATATCGCTCCATATAGGAGGTACAGTAGCTTCTCTCGATTCAGGGTTTGATGATGACTGAGTAAAGGTATTATCAATATAATTAGAAGTTTCAGTAAAACTGTTATCGATATAGTTGCTATTACTGGTTGATTCATTTTGAGTGTCTGCATTAGCATTGTTATCTAATGTTGCAAGTGACTGTATTATTGGATAGATAATACTGCCATTTGACGTGTCACAACTATTTGATACTGATTGCTCTTTAAGTTGATCTAAAAATGATGCATCAATTTTATCAGGTTCTTTAAGGTATTGAGAAATAATTTTACTTTTAACAAACTCATTATTACTTAGATTAATAGTTTCTGCATAGTGACAAAGATTTTTTTCAATTAGAATAAGAAAAATAGCTAAATTAATTGCATCATAATTATCTGGTAGGGTTAAATCTTTCATTGCCAAATTAGCAAATGCGCTTAAGTAGGGACTGTCATTAACTTGATGATGAGAAAAAATGGATGAATGGTTTGCGCATCGGTCATTTTTAAGAAATAGAGTTTGCAGATGTATTTCTCCAGTAACTATATCTTTACACTGCGTTAATTGATAATAGTGTTTAGCAAAGGCAATGACTCTAATTGCTTCAAATAAATCAATTTGTTTGCATGGCATATCTAAAAAATCTATTGGTAGATAAACCATGTTACCGCCAACAATACCTTTTTTACTTATTTTTCTGCTCAGTTCAAAGTCAATTAATTTAACTACTCCATTAATTAATAAAATATTTTCTGGTTGCAAATCTAGGTGTGCATAGCCTATGCTATGTAATGTATTAAGTTCAATTAAAAAATTTATACTTCTCATAAACGCTTCTGCAATCGGTAACTCTCCTTGTT
Organism: Thiotrichales bacterium 19S3-11; assembly: GCA_021713295.1. Classification (GTDB taxonomy): domain Bacteria; phylum Pseudomonadota; class Gammaproteobacteria; order Francisellales; family Francisellaceae; genus M0027. The sequence continues at coordinate 5,986 of JAKJJU010000018.1, read as the reverse complement.
TAAGCCGAGTACTAAGGCTTTCTCCACCATCTTCCATGATTAGGTGTATTTTATTTTCTCTAGTAATTACATCATAGATAAGTGATTTTGTATTTTTGTGGTCAGCAAGCTTTCGATGTATTTTTATTTCATGAGCAATTTTTTCTTTGACATTCGGTACAGTTAAGTCATATGTTTTTATAATGCCAGGTGAATTATCTGAAAAATTAGTGATTCGTCTTACTCGTACAGCTTTATCATTGTCGTATTCAGTCTTTCTTTTTTCATCACTAGGGTTATTAATAACTCCAATAATAGAACCATTAGATAGTTTGAAAAAAGTAGTATAAGCTCTTTCGCTTTTTTGATCAGGATGCATATTACCCCCCCCCTGTTGTTTGCCGGATAGGATAACATTGAATATAGCGCTAATCAATAAGAGAAAGTATGATATAAGTATATTGCTTTCTTATGGCAGGAGAATTTCAACTAGTCTTTGCCAAGCAAGCTCATTTTGATAAGATTTAATCAAATGATCTGCTTTAGCACATAAGGATAATTTGATTTTTAAGCTTTCATATGTGTAATGATTTAGTGCTTTTTGATACATGGATTGACGATTCTTCCAAATACGATTTTTTTGAAATAGGGTGTTTAGCTCTATGCTGTTTTTGGCATGCTTAAATTGAAGTAGTAAACGAATATCTTGACTTAAAATCCATAAGAGCAGAACGCTCTCTGTACCTGCATGTTGCAGTTGATTGATAATTAAAATGGCTTTTTTTAGATCAGCATTTAGGAATGCTTCACTTAGTGCATAGGCATCATAATGACTAACTGTAGAGATAATTTCAATAATATCTTTTTCTGTTACCGTTTTTTCACTATGCGTGATTGCAAGTTTTTCCAGGGCTTGGGTCGCTGCTGGAAGATTGCCTTCCGTGCACTCAATGAGCTTTTCACAGGCATGATCAGATAATTGAAGTTTAGTTTGTTGACTTAGCTTTTCAATGAGCTGCTTCATTTGAAAGCGATTGAGATTCCAAATTGGTAATAGAACACCGTTTTCATCAATTGTTTTAAACCACTTTTGTTTTTGTTGTTGCGCATTTAGTTGTGGTAAAAGTAAGATAAGTGCTGTTTGGTTGTCGATCATATTCCGGCAGTTTTGACTAAATTCTGCAAGGGTCTTTTTTGATTTTTCATCTGGGACATGGTCAAAACGAATAATAATCAGCGTTTTATCACCAAATAACGATAAATTGTCACTGACTCGATAAAACCATTCATAATCCAAGGTTTTATCAAAATTGTGACGTTCAATATCGGTGAAGTTTTGATTTTTAAAGTGTTGCTTAAGTAGTTCGAGTGATTGTTCTTTTTGCCATGGCTCTTCGCCAAAAATAAGATAAATAAAGTGGTTTTGTAGATTAAGGTGTTGTTTTAGTCCATTAAAACTAATTTTCATGGCTGATCACTATCATCTGGAATAATGATATTATCATCAATTGGATCAGAAGGCGTTATTTGAGTAAATGAGTTCACGACGTTATTAGCAACTTCTTTACTTAGTTGTTCTTTGATTTGATCAACTTGATTATTGGCTGCAAGTTGTTGCGTGGCATTACTAGAGTAGGTTTCATTTGCCGAGCTTACCCTTTGAGGTAATAAAACATGATCTTTATTGTCAATGACTTTATAAGTCACATTATAAGTAACGAGGTATTGACCTGCTGATAGATTACCTGTAACACTTTGCATGGCGTTAGAAGTTTTAACACTCGAAATCACCAGAATTGCTGTTGCATCTTTTGCATTATCAACAACATCAATTTTATATGAAGTTAACAACGGTTTTAATGCGGCAACGAATTGATAGTCATTTGTATCATTTTGGATATAAAGTTTTTTCATAGTTTCAGGGATATTCAAATTTAGTCCACGTAAATGAAATCCACAGCCATAAATTGTTACTGCGCCCATGATGATGAGAAAATATTTAAACCATGAAAATTGCTTTGATAAAAACTGCATTTTTTATGCTCCAACTACGATATTAACAAGCTTTTTAGGCACATAAACAACTTTATGAATAGACTTTTCAGAGGTAAAGCGTAAGACATTTTCCTGTGATAATGCAATGGCCTCTACTTGTTTTTTATCCATTTGAGCATCAACTGTGATTTTTGCTCTGACTTTACCGTTTACTTGCACAATTAGTGTCATTTCATCGGTAATGAGTGCATCTGAATCAGCAATAGGCCAGTTAGCGTTTAATATATTTTCTCCAAACTCATGAAGCTGCCATAAGTGATGTGTAATATGTGGCGTAATAGGTGATAATAGGCGCAATAAAATACTTATTCCTTCATAAATTAAGTTCTCGTTTTCAACTTTTAATAAAGCATTTAATAGTTTCATTGTTGCGGATACAACGGTATTAAATTGATTGCGAGACATATCAAAAGTAGCTTGTTTCAGTGTGCTATGAATTTCATAACGAATCATCTTATCTTCCTTAGATAAGTGATTTTTCCATGTGCTATCAGGCATAGCCAAATTTAATTTCTTAAGTATAGCCTCGTTTTGTTTTGAAAAATTATAGAGTTTTTTCAAGAAACGATGTGCACCTTCAACACCTTGGTCAGACCACTCAAGTGATTGCTCAGGAGGTGCAGCAAAAAGGCTGAATAATCTAGCAGTGTCAACACCATATTGATCAATTAAGGCTTGTGGGTCAACGGTATTGCCTTTTGATTTTGACATTTTGGCGCCATCTTTTAGTACCATGCCTTGAGTTAATAAGTTTTTAAAAGGTTCATCACTTTTAACTAAGCCCATATCTCGCATTGCTTTATGGAAAAAGCGTGCGTAAAGCAAGTGTAAAATCGCATGTTCAACACCACCAATATATTGATCAACAGGCAACCAATAGTTTGCTCGCTCATCAAGCATTTGGTTAGCGTCTGGGCACGTATAACGGGCATAGTACCAAGATGATTCCATAAACGTATCGAATGTATCCGTTTCACGATGGGCTTTCTCCCCACAGCTAGGGCAAGTGGTAAGATAAAAGTTATCAATTGATTTTAATGGTGAACCAGCTTCAGTTAGGGTGACATCCTCAGGCAGCATAACCGGTAAATTTTCGTCTTTTTCTGCAACCGTACCACAACGCTCACAGTGAATCATAGGGATTGGACAGCCCCAGTAACGTTGGCGAGAAATTCCCCAATCATGTAAACGGTAGTTAATGGTTTCATTCCCATGATCATCTGCTTGAAGCTTTTTCTTGATAGCTTTATAGGCTTCATCAAAGTTTAACCCATTGAACTCCTCTGAGTTTTCTAATATACCATACTCTGTTAGTGCGCCATGATTGAAGTCATGCTCTAGGTTATTATCAACTCGGATGACAGGTTTAATTGGCAGATAATAGCTTTGTGCAAACTCCCAGTCACGTTGATCGTGGGCAGGCACAGACATAACAGCACCAGTGCCGTAGCCCATTAGCACAAAGTTAGCAATCCAAATAGGAATTTCTTTGCCTGAAAGTGGATGAATCGCTTTGAGATGTGTATCAATACCTTTCTTTTCAATAGTTGCTTGATCTGCTTCCATCGTTGAAATGTGACTACAGTTTTCACGAAAACGTAAAATATCTGGGTTATTTTTAGAAGCTTCGATGGCAATAGGGTGTTCAGGTGCAATTGCTAAATAACTAACACCAAAAAGTGTATCAGGTCGAGTTGTGAATATTTCTATTTGTTCTGAAGTGTCTTTAAGATCAAATTTAACATTTAAACCTTTAGATTTGCCAATCCAGTTGGTTTGCATCACTTTAACAGCTTCTGGCCATCCGTCCAGTTGATTCATATCATTGAGTAATTCATCTGCATAGTCAGTAATTTTAATAAACCACTGTGGAATTTCTTTTTTCTCTATTAAAGCGCCCGATCTCCAACCTCGTCCATCAATGACTTGTTCATTGGCTAGTACGGTTTGATCAACTGGATCCCAATTGACAAGCGCATTTTTACGATAGACTAGTCCTTTTTCATACAATTTAATAAAAAACCATTGTTCCCATCGATAGTACTGAGGGTGGCAGGTAGCAATTTCTCTTGACCAATCATAACCAAAGCCAAGGGTTTTTAGTTGCATCTTCATTTGTTTGATATTGTTATAAGTCCATTGGGCAGCTGGCTTTTTATGTTTAATAGCAGCATTTTCAGCTGGAAGGCCAAATGCATCCCAACCCATCGTATGGAGAACATTCTTACCTAGCATCATTTGATAGCGCGCAATAACATCGCTTAAACTATAATTGCGAACATGTCCCATATGCAATGATCCACTTGGATAGGGTAACATTGATAAACAGTAAAATTTTTCTTTTGTAGGATCTTCTTTAACTTCGAATATTTTATTAGTTTGCCAATAATTTCTAGCTTCTTCTTCGATTTGCTTAAAATTGTATTCTGACATTGATTTCTACCGTAATTTGTTTAAACTTTCATTTCTTTTGCTTGCAACCTATCTTAAAACAGACCATGATGGTTGACTAGCGTTATTTTGATATCAATATAATAAAACAAAGAGATTGTAGCATAAAATGGAAATGCATGGATTAAAGAAACAGGGTGTTTTATTAGTTAATTTAGGGACACCGGATGCGCCAACTTCTAAAGCAGTTAGACGTTATTTAAAGCCCTTTTTATCGGATAGTCGTGTTATTAATAACCAAGGTATTCTATGGAAATTAGTTTTAAATGGTATTCTATTAAATACGAGACCTAAAAAGGTTGCAAAACTATATCAATCGATCTGGATGGAAAACGATCAATCACCTTTGTTATATTATACACAGAAGCAAAAGCACAAATTACAGCAAGTTTTAGGGGATAAGTTCCATGTTGAAATTGCTATGCGATATGGTAACCCATCGATAGAGAAAGCGTTAAGCGAATTTGAGTGTCAACAAGTTTCAGATATCATTATTTTACCACTGTACCCACAAAATTCAGCAACAACAATTGCTTCTGTTTTTGATAATGTTAACGAAGTATTTGCAAAAAAGCGTAACTTGCCTTCATTTCAATTTATTTCAGGCTATCATACAAATCCGCTATATATTGATGCATTGGTAAAGTCAATTGAACAGTTTCAGCATAAAAATGCTGTGGCAGATAAATTGATTTTTTCATATCATGGCTTACCAAAAATTTATTGTGAAAAAGGCGACCCTTATCAACAGGCCTGCTATGAGACAACTAAGCATGTGGTTAGTCGATTAAATTTATCTAAAGATCAATACATAATGTGTTTTCAATCAAGAGTTGGACCATTAGAGTGGTTACAGCCTTATTTTGATAAGACATTAATTCAATTAGCTAAAGAAGGTGTTCAATCAATTCAAGTAATTTCACCTGCATTTGCAAGTGATTGCCTAGAAACATTAGAAGAAATTAATATGGCTGGCCGTGAAAGCTTTTTAGCTTCAGGTGGCAAGTCATTTGGCTATATCCCTTGTCTTAATGATTCAGATGATCATATACAAATGATGATTGATTTGATAACGGATGCTTAGGTAATTAGAAGAAGAAAATGAACACAATTTGGAAAAATCATCAATTCAGTCGATTTTTTGTATCTTATACCATTGGTAATATAGGTGATTGGTTTGATATTTTTGCTTTGCAAATTATTTTTGTACTAGAATGGCATGCATCACCTATAGTGCTTAGTATCATGATTTTATTTTATTTTCTACCATCGATTATTTTAGGGCCTTTTGCTGGTGCTTTAACGGATAAAGTCAGTAAACGTAATATAGCTAACTCAGTATAATATGGTCTTATTTAAACAGTTCATCAATTGTACATTGTAACCTTCTTCTTAGTTTTTTCTTTTTTGCCCACTGTCTTTCAATAGAATTTAAATCAGGTGAGTATGGCGGTAGGTATTCAATAACATGGCCAGATTGCTCTATCAGAAGCTGTGTATC
>JAKJJU010000017.1 GCA_021713295.1 Thiotrichales bacterium 19S3-11 | reverse complement strand
GTTACTCTGTCTTTTTTATGATTGCAGTATGCTTTATTAAGAAAAAAATAAACAGATTAAATTTCCTTTTAAGCAAAGCTACAATCATACTATTAAACTAAACTGACACACTTAAGTGAACACTACCATTTAGTTTGAATTAAAATAAGTTCATTATTTTTTTGCTGTAATTCTAGTTGTCTTAATGCACTCATTCCCAGAAGAATATAGTCATCGTTTGAAGAGGGGTTAATACTTGCTGCAATATCTATTAAGGTAATGCTGCCAATGGTTAGTTTATCAATATAAGTTCTATAAACGGTTATGGTTCCATTTGCTGTCATCGCTTGGTATCGTGCACCTTTTTTAAGGCCAATTTTTTGAGCTATTGACTCTGGAATAGAAACACTAGTTGCACCTGTATCTACTATAAACTTAACTTTATAACCATTGATATAACCATAGGTTAAATATGAATGGTCAATCTCCTTTAAAACAACAGTATTGCGATAGAGTGTTTCATTTGACTGTGGGGTTAACTGTTTTTCTTGATTTGATTTCATAACCATATGAATGACATATGTAAGCAAAATAAACGCTGCTATCCAAAATATATATATAAATTTTTTTTGCATTTAAATATCAAAACCAACCACGGATGGTATGTCCTATGTTCGTAAAAAAACCTGCCTTTTCAACAGATTCTAAAGCGTAGACAGGCGTTGTGGCAAGCGTTTTTCCTTTAAATGTTACGGTTAATGTGCCAACTTGTTGACCTTTTTTAATGGGTGCTTTGAGGTCTTTATTGGCTGTTACATTTAAATGTATTAACTTATTTTGACCTTTAGCAAGCGTTACAATTAAATCATTTTTTACTGTAACAGGTAGTTGGTATTGGTAAGTTTCAGCATTATCAATCTGCAGCTTAGCAATTTTTTTGGTGCTATCAGCAATATCATAATTTTCGAAAAAGCGAAAACCATAGGTAAGTAGCTTATTTGATTCTTCTGTTCTTGCATTATCGCTTGGAGCGCCGAGAACAATAGCGATTAAACGACGGCCATCTTTGATTTGTGAAGATGCTAAATTAAAGCCAGCTTGGTCAGTATACCCAGTTTTAATACCATCAACACCTGTTTCATTATTTAATAGGCGATTTCGATTATGCTGTGTGATGCCATTGAAAGTAAAGCTTTTCTGACTATACAGTTTATATAAGTCAGGGAAAGTATGAATATAAGCTCTTGATAAAATAGCCAGATCATAGGCGGTTGAGTATTGATTTTTTGCCGGTAAACCATCAGATGTTACAAAGTGGCTATGATTCATTCCAAGCTGTTTGGCAGCATGGTTCATCAACTGAACAAAAGCTTCTTCGCTCCCAGCAACAAATTCTGCCAGAGCGACGGTTGCATCATTCCCAGAAGAAATGACCATGCCTTTAAATAAATCGCCAACAGTTAAATGATCAGATGGTTTAATAAACATTTTTGAGCCAGGAGTCTTCCAAGCTTTTTTACTAATTGGCACGGTTTCACCCCATTTAATCATCCCATCATGAAGCGCTTGACCAATTACATAGGCAGCTAAAATTTTTGTTAGGCTTGCTGGTTTATGCTCTTTATTCATGTTTTTTTCAGTGAGAATTTCACCTGTTTGAAAGTCCATTAATACCCAACTGGCTGCATTGAGTCTAATTTTTGGTGGTTCAGGGATAATTGTTGGTATTGATTGTCTTGGAGTATATTGCGTTGGATTATTTTGAGCCAATTGCATATTTGGCTTATTATTAACTTTAATCATGCCCTGATTCGTATTATCTGTAGCGAAAGATAGCGTTGTTAGTGTAATAGAGCTTAAAGTAATTAACCCATATGATTTAATTGTTTTAATCATTGTTCTGTTACACTCCATAATTAGTTTTAAATGGTATTTATTAATTTTAGTATAGATTCAAATTTCATTTATATTAAATCATTTTCAAAAAGTGTAGGTTATGTTGATTACATTTGGATAAAAATTAACAAAATTTACTGTCTTATTGGCTTTGTTACTGAAAGTTTACTCAATAATTTCAGTTTTATTTGATTATTAGTTTAGATAGCCTAAAAACACATTTTATATATAAAAATAATAAATATGTGATTGGGGATGTGTAAATATGGTAAATTTTAAGCAGTTAATCAGCATAATAATAACATTATTATTACCAATACTTTCTTATGCCAGTTGTAAAAGTAAAGCACAAGTTACCATTAAAAATTCATGTCCATTTACATTAAATGTAACGGTTAATAATGGTTCATCTCAAAGTATTGATCCGGGAAGTAGTAAGCAAGTTGCTTCTGTATCTAATGGTGAAATTGATTTTAATGATGGTATTGTTAGTGGTACGGCATGGATTAAAACATCGGCAAGTGGTTGGGATAATTTCTTAGGTCATGATTGTACAGCCAAAGTGCAATCATCTTCATCTTATAATTTTGATGCTGGTAGTCAGTTAGCAACCCAAACAACAAATGGAAGCCCTAGCTGGTCAGGTGCAACTGGTACTTGGAAATTTAATCTCACTATATGTGAAGGGGGGTATAAGTTAACACCGACAACGATTGGTTTAGGTAAAGTATTTATTGAAAAAAATAATTCGCCAGATACTGATGGATATGTCACTTTAAGTAGTGCTGATGATAATAATAGTTACCCAATGTATGATTTTCATTTTACTTCAACAACAACTGCATGTCATTTAAAATACGATTACTCAGGAAAACATTATATCCTATCTTGTGACCAAGGTAATGTGAAAGGCCTTTTTATAAATGATAATAAGGATCTTGTATTTATGTGTCAGCAGGATACAGCAGGCGACTCGCAGTGTCCTTACGTAACCATTAAAAATGCAAATAATTATCAGTATACTTATCAAAGTTGATTTGTTGGTTCTTGTTCAAAATGGCTACTAAAAGCACTTGGTTTGCTTGGAAATAATGAAGGAATTTTTCGTTTAATTTGTTCAATTTTTTCTTTTTGATCGAGTTGTGCTATATTCAGCACAGATTTAAAATCATCTTTTTTTCCTTGTTGTGGGTGCAGGTACTCAGTTTGTAGATATATTTTATGAAGATCAATACCGATATTAGAGCACTCCTTAAGAACATTTTTAAAATCATTTAGTTTCCAACTCCCGTAAATATAAGCTTTACCACCATTAACTTTAATCATATTTGCAACTAATTTAGCATCAACCTTTCCATGTATTTCTGATCGTGTAGCGTTATGATTTTGTTTAATAATGCATTGATTATGCTTATATACAGTCGTTTTACTTATATTAGAATCTTGAGTAATTTCTGATGTTGTAACAGTGCAATTTTCACCAACTTTAGCTCTAAATTTTGCTTGAATTTTTTTATCAACGTTTTCATAATTCTCTAGGTCTTTACCCAAGTTTGAATAATAGCTTTTATGACTCTTATCAAAAGCTACGATCAATGCACTTTTATCTAACTTTTTCTGCATGAAATATGAAAAGCCATAAGTATTTTTGTTTTCTGGTTGTGCCCATTTAAACATTTTTTTTAAGTCATTAATATCTGAACTAATGGTAGTGGTTTTAGGGTAAATTAAGTCTTTAAAATTTTTACCATTGATTGTGTTTTGTTCAAAATTTGTAATAAAGTTTTTTGTTAAGAGATTATATATGTCTTCCTTTAGTAATATTTGATTTAAACAATTAATTTGCTTTTAAAAAGCTTAATTTTTGAAACCAAGTGTTATCTTGTAAATTCTGTATATTTTTTTTGAATTTCTTATAGCTAGCATCACTGGCATCATTGAGCTTATTTTTAGGCATAGCAAACTCCCTTATAGTTATTCAAATAAAGAAGCATCGCTTCATATGTGATGATATTATTTGATTACTATATTGTCAATAATTAATTTAAATTAAGTAAAATAGCAGGCTTTGATATCGTTTAAAAATTAAGGTGGTATATAATCTTAACTGGATAAATCAACTAGAACTAAGCATAATAAATTAAATTGATGTCAAGGAGAATTTATCAATGCTTAAAAAGATATTGACGATTTTATTAATGACTGTATTAAGTAATGTACTTGCTTATAGTCAAACAGAAGTCGTTAAAATGTATTTGGTTTCTGCTAAAGGGATGGGTGCTGAAATTGGTACAATTACACTTAAAGATACAGAATATGGTTTATTGATTACACCTAATTTAAAAGGTTTAACACCAGGTGTTCATGGTCTGCATATACATCAAAATCCATCTTGTATGCCGGCTAAAAAAGGTACTAAGTTGGTGCCTGCCTTAAAAGCAGGTGGTCATTATGATCCACAAAAAACCAATGCACATTTAGGGCCATATAATAAAAATGGACATTTAGGAGATTTACCAGCTTTGAGTGTTACTCAAAATGGTAGGGCTACGTTAGCTGTATTAGCACCAAGGTTAACATTGTCTATGTTAAGTGAGCATGCGTTAATGATTCATCAAGGGGCAGATAATTATTCTGATCAACCACAAGCACTTGGTGGCGGTGGTGGACGAGTCGCTTGTGGTATTATAAAAAATAATAATTAGCAAATATATTTCAATTCGTATTTTTCTATAACTGAATGCTTTGTATGTAATTTAATCAGAATTTTCTCAGTGGCATGCTAAAAAATAACCTATTTATATTTCATGGTTTGCTGCAACATGCTTTTTCTATCTTTATATATCTGGTTATTATGTAATCTGATTAATTAATTTTGGAGGGTAAGCAAATGCCATTTAGTTGTATGAGTAATAATCAACCATCTGATGATACTGTAAGAGAATGGGACAGATATAGTCGACAATTAAGAGAGTTACATGCTCAACTCGATAGTATTGGGAATCGTCATCCAATTATTTATCAAGAACCAAGAAGTACGACTGATGAGTTTGCAAAAAATTCTGCTAAGCTAGCTTGTGCGGTTTTAAAAAATAATATTCAAGCCAGCGGTAAAGATAATTGGAAGCTAACTTCAGCACGCTTAGCAAGCATTTCACAATTAATAGATACCTATACAATTGATTTTGAAAGAGCACATGAAACATTTATGAGTAATACTTCTGATCAGGGTAATCATCGTCAGCTGGAATTAGCTGCATATAGATTAAAAGAAGCTTACTTAACAGCCATAGAGGCCTGTCAAATTGCGATAACTCAAAACAGAGGGAAGCGTGATTCAAAAGCAACAGAACGCCAAGAAGTTATTAATGGCTTAATTGGTCGTATTGAGTTTAGTCACCCTAGACTCAATCAATTACTAGAACGTGCGGAGTCTGCAACAATGTCAGCAGATTCAGGCTTTCAGAATTTATGTTCTCTACATATGGCAATGAAAGAAAAAATAGCATCAACATATGCAAGTTCTGCTGGATTATTTGTTTTTCATAGACAAGAAACGCGAAATGCTGATATAGCTTTCTTGCAGAGCTTCACTGAGCATGCTCAGAATGATCAGCAAAGACTAGGCGTGTTATTATTGGTTCATGATAACATAGACAGTCGAAATAGTGCCCTTAAGAAGGCTATCAAAGAGACAATTGAACAACAATTCCCGAGTATAAAAGTTGGTGAAGATAACAGAGCTAATAGCAGTTATAAACAACAAGCTAGAACCTTCATGCAAGAGAATGCAAGTTTAGTTATTCCACCTGAACATTTAAGAGAAGCCTCTCTCAGTTATGCATCATGATGTTAGGGCTTTATTTATCGATACTTTCAGAGGTCATTAAGCCACTGACTTGTCTCTTTTATAGCCTTAAGTGATGCTTCAATAACGCCAATATAACCAATAAATCCATGCACCATTTGCTTATAAGTAGTTACCGTAACTTCATTGCCATGCTCTTTTAATTTTTCAGAGTAGGCAACACCTTCATCATGAAGAGGATCTAGTTCAGGTAAAATAATTAGAGCAGGTGGCATATGATTAAAACCATCAAAATAAATCGGAGAAAATTCAGGTAAATATCTGTCAGCTTCTGAACGCGCATAATTACTATAAAACCATTCTAACCATTGTCTATCTAGCATATAACTTGAGTCAGTATAAGCTTTTTTTGATGGATAATTATAATCTGCATCGACAGCTGGATACCACAGTACTTGTGCTTTAGGCTTGATTAGCTCATTTTTAGTTAAATGTGATAAAACAGCAGTTAAATTACCACCAGCACTATCACCAATTACAGTTATTTGATCCGGTTGTGCATTTAAAGAAAGGGCATTTTTAACCAGCCAGTGATAGGCGTCAACAGCATCATCAAGTGCAGCTGGAAATTTATGTTCAGGTGCTAGGCGATAATCAATGGACAGTACTTGGCATTTTGATTCATCTGCCAGATAATCGCAAACAAGTTGATAAGTATTGATAGAACCTAAACTCCAGCCACCGCCATGTAAGAATAAGATAATATTTTTTGAATGTTGCTTAGGTGTAAAAAGGCGTCCATCCATTTGATTATTACGTGTTGGGATAGCTAGCTCAGTATGTTTGATTTCTGGTTTTATACTTGAAGAGTAGAACGTTGCTATTCGATCAGCCCATAGTTTTCGCTGTTCTTTAGCAGGCTGTGATTTAAAATAATTAATTGAAGGGTCAGCTATTAATTTTTGTAAAATAGGATGAATCATCATATTAAATTCCTCGATAGCACAATATTAGTAATATAGAAAATTAATGTTTATTCTAATCTAAAGCGTTTAATTATGAAAGCATACTAGTTAATGTGTTTTTGATAATTTAAACTTAAATTTTGGCATGTTATTAATTAACATAGCACCAATGATAAGAATTAAAGCAATTAGAGTCGATAAATATAAATGATCTCCCATAAAAAGTACACCTGCAAATGCACTAACTAGTGGGGCGAGATAATTGACAAAAGAAGTGAAAGTAACACCCGCACGTTTGATTAATTGTATGTATAACAAATAAGCAATTCCTGACGGAAAGATACCCAATATTAAAACTACAACTAATGATATTGGCGTGAAGGTTAAATAGGCTTGTGGTTCTTTAAGTAGTGTAAAAATAATTAATGGCACAGCCGCAATTAGTAAAACATTACGCGTTAGTTTAAGTGGTGATTTTTGTTCCATAGTTCGAATAATAATCAGCGATGAAGCAAAACATAAAGCGCCAAAAAGAATAGCAAGCTCAGCAATTAAATTATTTGATTGGCTAGTGCTTATAGAAGGAGATAACAAAATAATTAACCCAAAAAATCCAATAATAATGCTAAAAATAGTACGTAATGTTGCTCTTTCTGATGGAATAAAAATAGTCGCTAGTAAGACAGCAAATAATGGAATGGTACCCATTAAAATACCAGTAATGCTGCTATCAACATACTGTTGCCCCCAGGCAATGGCAATCATTGGGATAACAGTTTCCAAAAAGGCAATTGCAGTATAACGTATAACAACGGACAAACTGAGTTTGTGTTTGTCTTTAGGTTTTTGGTTTTTTTTTGAGCTTGGCTCAAATAGCTTAAGTAAAATGCACAAGGTAATTGCACCGATACAAACTCTTGAAGTAGCTAGAATTTCTGGTGAAATTGTTTGAAGGGCAATACTATTGAAAGCAAACTGTAATCCCCAAATTAGCGCAAGCAGGATTAACAGATAATAACTAGTAATTAAATGATTTTGTTTCATTATATCTCCCGTAGTATGACTGAAATTTCAATCAAGCACGACAGTCTAGCATATGAGTTTAATTAATGGTAGATTATTTTAATTTTGACCAATTTGGGTTGATAAGGCAACCAAGTTGGGATGTTTTCGGTTAATCTATCTGCTTCTTCTTGAGAATGAATTGGCCCTATTAAAATTTGATAGATTAGTTGGGGTTCTTCGGTTGATTGACTAATATCTAGGCGACGGATAAATACTTTTTCGTCGGGGTAATGTTGATGTAAAATTCGATAGGCTTCTTTAGCTGCCTGAAAAGAATAGAACGAGGCGTACAGTAAAAAAGTAGATAGTTTAGCTGTAGGTATGGCAGTGGGTGTTTTTACAGTGGCATTATTTTGATGATTAGTATTCGAGTTAATTTCATTGGTATTGGTTGTATTGGAAAAATACTGATTCCATAAACTACAGCCGCTAATCATAGTAACAAAACTTATAATTGCAATGTAAAATAGTAGGTTATTTAATTTAAAGTCCATTATTTCTTTATACTAACCATTGTATTATGACAATGTAAAACATTTTCATACAGATGAAAAGTAGTAGTACAATAAATATTCTACGTGTAATGTTAGGCGGAGTAATTGTTGAGAGCTTAGCACCTAATGGTGTTGTTAGCATGCTAGCTAGGCCAACACAAATAATTGCAGGCCAATATAAAAAACCACTGGAATAGCTGACTGTTTCAGAAGAAGCAATACCAAGTAATGTATAGCTAATGCTGCCAACTAAGGCGATTGGTAAGCTTAAAGCGGACGAAGTTCCTGCAGCATACCTGATGGGTAGATTCTGAGAAATTAGAAAAGGTACACTGATCACTGAGCCACCAATGCCAAGCATGCCTGAGATAAAACCAATAATACTACCATATTTTATACAACGTCTTTTGCTAACTTGAATGTTTACTTCATTTGCAGGTATCAGATAATTAAACGGTTTATGTTTTTCTTTTTTATTACGTAGAAGTTTAAATATCATAACTAGCAAGGTAATGGAAAAAATAAGGATTAATAGGTCACCATGAGCAAAGCGAGCAACAACAGCACCTAAAATACACATAGGTAGAATAATTGATAGTAGTTGCCAATAAACTTTGGTATGAATTCTACTTAATCGTGCATTGGTAATGATTGCTGAAGTACCTGTAAACATCATAATACCTAGTGAGCTACCCATTGCAAACTGAGTGTAAAATTCAGGTGTTAGATGTGTATAGTGAAAGATAAAGGTTAAGCAAGGCACTATAATCAACCCACCGCCTATACCTAACATCCCAGATGCAAGCCCTGTGACAGCACCAATGATAACATAAAATAGTATCATTAATATCATGTTAATAAATCGCTGTAATTTTTTAATACTAAAAGCGCTATTGTATCATAACTAGTTTGATTATTGCTAAATTCTATTTTTGAATTTATAAGTTGAAGTTATGCTTTAATTTAGCGAGAATATCAGCACCAAAATTGTTTAATAGAAATTATGAAGGATTAAATTATGATAAGCACTATCCAACCAGGAAAAAATGTACCAGATGATATAAATGTTATCATTGAAATTCCTGCGTCTAATGAGCCGGTAAAGTATGAATTTGATAAAGAAGCTAACATATTAGTGGTTGATCGCTTTATGACAGCAACAATGCAGTATCCTTGTAATTATGGTTTTGTTCCTAATACATTATCAGATGATGGTGATCCGGTTGATGTATTAGTTTATACCCCTGTGCCACTTCGTCCAGGTACAATGATTCGTTGCCGTCCGGTAGGCGTGTTAAAAATGACAGACGAATCAGGCGTTGATGCAAAAATTATTGCTGTACCCGTTGAAAAATTATGGAAAAGCTATGCTCATATCCAAGATATTGATGACATGCCAGAGACCTTATTAAGCCAAATCAAACATTTCTTTGAACATTATAAAGATTTAGAGGCCGGAAAATGGGTAAAAGTTGATGGTTTTGATAATGCAAAAGCTGCAAAGGATGAAATTGTCCAAGCGGTAGAAAATTTTAATCAATAAGATAGCGATTATAATTGGTAAAAATTTGCCTGAGAGTTTGGCAACGTTGAATTCTGTTGCTCAATGGGCTCTATTGCTGGCTTTTTATTATCAGGTGTATGTTTGGTTGCAGCGACAGGTACTTCTGACTCTACTGTTGCTTTGATTGGAATTTGAGCCTTTGGAATAGGTTGGTTATTCAACCATGCAATTACTTGTTCAACTAGTACATTGGTTGACTTATTCATGGCATCAACCATTCCATGAGGTGTTGACTCAGAGTTTACTTGTATGTTAAACAAATGTTGCTTTATAACAACGCCTGTTTGATTATTTGCTAATTGAGCGAGCACTTTCATAGATGTATAGCTTTGTCTATTTTCCATGTGCTGATTAAACTCTAATAATACAGTACTAAGTCTGTAGTTAACCTGCCCTAAAAATAAAGGAGATACGGTTGCTTGATATAAGTTTGCGCTATCAATTTGTTCAAGCAAAATATTACTAAGCATACTATTAGGAGGGGCTACCCAGCGACTATAAGCATAAGGCTTAATTTCATTATTTTTCATTGTATAATACATGTTAGTACTGCTATAAGGAGAGGCGCTTTGCATTTTTTCAACTCGAATTACACCTTTTTTAGGCGGAGACTCTAAAGGTGCTTTTAATGCATTAGAAGTACTTATTTGATAGGTTTTTGTTTCAGGAACTTTAACAGGGTCAAACATACCACAGCTAGTTAGAAAGATAGAAAGTATAATGGGTATTAATATGCTCAGAGATAATCTGGTAGTTTTTGAAGATCTATCATATATCATATTATTCTCCTGGCCCTGGTTGTAATGGTACTTGTCCTTTTATAAGCATAGATGGATTTTGATCTAGTTTATCAACCAACTGATTTATATTAGTGGAAAGCTGGTTGAACCCATTTAAAGTGTTACTTAATTGCGGGATCAATACATTGTTAATGTTAGGTAGTGTTTGTTGTTCAACTGTTGTGGTTAATGATAAGATTTGATTTGAAACCAAATCAAGGTGTTTCGTTGATTCGTTTACATTATCAATAATACTGTCAATTTTTTGGTTATTCTTCTCAAATGAGGATGTGATGTTATTTGCAGATTTAATTAATTTAGTTGTTTCTTCGCTCGTTTGTTTGAGATTGTTAGATAGGGCATCTACATTTTCTAATATATTGCCAATATGTTGGGTATTTTGCTCATTAAGTATGTTATTTACCTTATTAAAAATTCCATTGAGATTATCAGATAGTTGTTGAAATTTATCTGTTAGGCTACTGAAAAAAGACAATTTGGACTTAATGATGGGATAAGGGGGTTTTGATTTAGGAGCAAGTAACTCTATTTCACTATCAAGTTCATTTTTTGGTGTTTGAAGACTAATATAAGATAGCCCGGTAATACCTTGTGGCTGAATTGTAGCATAAGTATGCTTTGTAATTGGCGTGCCAGCTACAATGGCTAAAGTAACATAAATATTGCCAGGGTTTGTATGATCAAGTTCAATAGATTGAACTTTACCAACATTTACACCATTATATAAAACATTAGAATTAGCACTTAAACCATCAACGGGCTCATGAAATACACTAACATAGTTATAATAAGTATTTTTTGAAATGCCTACAGTAAGCCATAGCGCTATTATAATCATAGCTGCAGTAGATAGAATGACAAAAATACCGAGCGTAATAAATTGTTTTCTATTTCTCATTCGATGTATTCCTTATACTAGCAGGTAAACTACTTTGATGAATTGCTTTAACTTTATGTCCACGAGGGCCATTAAAGTAATTATAGAGTGCTTCATGTTCCTTATTATTGGCAGCATTTGTAATTGTATCATGTAATAATACTTTGCGATTACCTAGATATACAATTTCATCAACAATATGCCAAAGTGTATCTAAATCATGAGTTACCATAATAACAGTTAATGATAGTGATTCCTGTAACTCTCTGATTAAGATATCTAATTCATGCGCGCTATTAGGATCTAATCCGGCGGAAGGTTCATCTAAAAAAATAACTTCAGGATCTAATGCAATAGCACGAGCAAGCGCGGTTCTTTTTATCATGCCACCACTTAAGTCCGCTGGAAATAGGTTGAAAGCACTTTTTGGTAGCCCTACCAGGTTTAGCTTAACTTTGGCTATTTCTTCCAAAGTAGGGTAGCTAAAATCGGTATATTCTTGTAGTGGATAGATAATATTTTCAAGCACAGTTAGAGAGGAAAATAGAGCACCTTTTTGAAACATCATGCCCATTTTGCTGGCCATTAATTTTGATTCTCTACTACCAGGAGCAACATCGGTAACACATTCACCCATTAAAAATATGCTGCCTTCAGCAATATCTTCAAGCATTAAAATTTGACGCATTAATGTGGTTTTTCCAGCACCACTATCACCGATTATGGCAATAATTCGGTTAGGAAAAATTTCTAAGTTAAGACCTTTATGAACCCAATGGCTATCAAAGCGAGTACCTAGGTTATTAACTTTAATGATTGGCTGTTCGGAATTAGCATCGCTTAAAATAGTCATTACTAAATTCTCAATGTACTGTATAGTATTGAGAATGCAGCATCAGCAACGATAATCAGGAATATAGACAGGACGACAGATCGAGTTGTTTCTTGACCAATGCTGGAAGCGCTGCCTTGAACACAAAATCCACGATAACAACCAACAATTGCAATTAAAAGAGCAAAAACAGGTGCTTTAATTAAACCAAGAATATAGTTTTTGGCGGCAATTACCTCTTGAAAGCGAGTTAGAAACTCTGTAAAGCCAATATGTAAATAAGCTTTAGACATAATCATACCACCTAGAATACTGCTGATATCTGCAAGCACAGTTAATAGTGTTAGAGCAATGATTAACCCAATAATTCTTGGAGAGACAAGCCGTTTGAATGGTGAGATACCCATTGTTTGA
This sequence comes from Thiotrichales bacterium 19S3-11, assembly GCA_021713295.1. Classification (GTDB taxonomy): domain Bacteria; phylum Pseudomonadota; class Gammaproteobacteria; order Francisellales; family Francisellaceae; genus M0027. The sequence goes on along the minus strand of JAKJJU010000017.1, from coordinate 45,173 downwards.
AGAGCGTCAATTTCTTCTTGAACTTTCATAGTTCCTATATGAGCTGCAAAGGCACTACCTGATCGACCTGCAACGATTATCGCAGTAATAAGTGGTGCAAACTCACGAAAAATTGATAGACCTAATAGGTTTACAACAAAGATATTAGCCCCATAAGTTACCAATTGAACGCCCATTTGATAAGTCAAAACAATCCCAATTAAAAAAGATAAGAGGCAGACAATACCTGTAGCTTTATAGCCGTCGTTTATTACGATTTCGCAAATAAGCTGTATTCTTGTCTTAAATGGTATTTTAACCCATTGAAAGGTACTTAAAGTAATTGCGCCTAAAAATGCAAGTATATTAACAAAGTCTTTAGCAGTTTGAAATGTTTGTTGACCAATAAAATAGGCTGTGGCTTTAGGGTTGATACGCTTTGTTTTTTCAGGTTGGCTCACCTTAACTTTTTCTTTCACTAGGTCAAATAAATTTTGTTGTGATTGTGTGAATTTTAAACCTAATATGTTGATATTAGCAGCCTCAAGTCGATCGAATAGCAACTTCAAAAATGTTGCACCAATGGTGTCAAGCTTATTTATGGATAGTGAATTAATTGTAATCGCATTGATTTCATTATTGCTCTGTATCACCTTTAAAATTTGATCAAGTAGGTGTTCATCAAAATTTTGCCAATTCCAGCTTCCACTTAGGTTTAGGCATTTTATTTCGCTATTAAACTCATAACTTGCAGGGGTACTATCTGATGTATTAAGCATTTTTTCTTTCAGCATAGGGTATTCTTTTACTATTAACTTGTATCAATAATTTATATTTAGATTAATTTGCACGAATTATCAAGGCTTATACATACCAGTGAGATAGAAATTCTTGGCGTGTTAAAGGGTCAAACGCGGTAACTTTATATTCTGCGACTTGATGAATATGATACGGGTCATTTTGTATCATTTGATCGATTTCTGATCTTTCGCCTTTGGCAATAAGTATGCCTCCTGTTCTTGGTGTTTTAGGCCCAGCAGCTAGTAACAGTCCGTTGTTAGTTAGAAATGACCTCAGATAAGCACGATGTTCGTTCAACACAAGATTAACATCATCTACAGATTTTTTAAAAGTGATATCAATTAGATAAAGCATTTATCAAACTCCCTGATTTTTTATAGAAATAATACTACTGGCATGATTTTATCAAAAATAGCAATTAGCTTGCAAAAGATAATTTAACTTTATCTCTACCTACATAATCAAGTGCCTGATCTATATCATTGATAATATCATTTGGATTTTCAGCACCAACACTTAGGCGAATTGAGTTGTCTTTGATCATAGCATGCTCTCTAGCGTGTTGGCCCTGTTGCTGATGCGTTGATATCGCAGGGATAGTTGCAACAGTTTTTACACGTCCCAAATCCGTAGCACAAAAAATAATTTTTAATCCATTAAGCACTGATTTTGCAGTATCTAAATTGCCTTTAACTGTAAAAGAAAGTAAATGACCATAACGTTTTTGAATAACTTGTTTTTCATGTGAGTGATTTGAATCAACTAATGAGAAGTATTTATTAGCTAAACTATGTTGAGGAAAGCTAGTCAAACCAGGATATATAACGGTTTCAACGAATGGGTGTTGATCTAAAAACTGTGCTACTTTTAATGCATTTTGTGAGAAATGATCAACGCGCATACGTAGTGTTCTAAGTTCTGAAAGTGTCAGAAACGCTTGCATAGGGGAAAGACAAGCGCCATTATCCCGGTTGGGCAGTAATTTTAAATATTGACAAAAATTTGCTTTTGCTTCATCGGATAGATAATGTGCATTTATATGCTCTTTAGCAATAATTACACCACCAATAACCATTCCTGAAGCAGAGATAATTTTTGATAATGAATGTATAACAATATCAGCACCAAATGTTAGTGGACGTATTAAAGCAGGTGTTGCTAAAGTACTATCAACAACTAATGGAATTTCATGATCGTGGGCAAGTTTTGCAAGCAATTCAATATCACACATGCTTAAGTTTGGGTTAGAAGGAATTTCAATATAGATAAATTTTGTATGTTTATCTATTTGGTCTTGCCATATTTCAATTTCTGCATCAGGCTTTACCCAGCGAACTTCTCGTAGTTTTTCATTTTGTCTTTGACTAAATTGTTGGTAAGAACCACCATAGATTTGACTTGATGAAATAAAATTTGCTTTTGGGTCATCAATTAATAGATTATCTGCAACTGTTGTAATTGCTGACATGCCTGAACTTGTTACACAAGCACTTGCATTACAATTACATTGATAAGACTCTAATAAAGCTAATGTCGATTCTAAGTAGTATAAAGTAGGATTATGAATTCTAGTATAACTCCAACTAGGAACTTCATAAGCGAGTGCTGCCTCTAATTCTTCAGCATTCGAAAAACCTTGCGCTGTTGTCATATAGATAGGTTCTATGATAGAGCCTTGATTTAATAGTGCTTCATTTAGATCATAAACGCCATGTGTGGCTATCGTATCAAATGATTTATCTTTAATTGATTTTAAGGCATTGTCTCTATTAAGCATTTGATTTTTTAAACGAGAATGAAAATCCATTTAATGTCCTTTAGTTAGTTTCGTATAACTATTAAATAACATTAGAGTTTAGTGAGCGGTTATGCAAGGTATGACATTTACTCATTTGATTATTAAATTTTAAAACTAAAAATTTAAATATGTTATAAAAATATCATATAATTACATATTGATATTAAATCAAATTTATTTAAGAGTTAGTTGATATGGCAAATAAACCTGTTAGACGATTTGATGCAATTACCTATCGTGGAAAAGTACTGTTTTCCGATCTATTTTTTAGTCAGCACTTAACTCAAGAAGGGAGAACTTTTTTTGAATCTGACCAGGCAAATAGTTTACCTCGTCAATTTGCATTTCCATTAGGCTATAGCACTATGTTTGATGACTTTCTGCTTTTATATGAAAAGAAAGAAAATACGCTTACACGTTTTGGTGTTGCTTTTTCAGCAAGTCACTTCATTATTTTTACATTGGTACGCCAACCATTTTTATCAGATGGTAAAATGGTTGGCATTGTTAATAATGTTGATTATGGTTATCACCAGTTAATTACAAATCCATGTTATCAAGATATTTTATCATTGCCTTGCCACTATGATCGTTTGACCAAAAATGAATTGCAATTGCTGTTTTTGTTAGCTCAATTTCCTGAACTTAAAGCAAAAGATATCACGGGGCTTATGGATGTTCAGATTCGTACGGCCTATATGTATAAATATGATTTACTTAATAAGTTAAAAGATATATTTCATCAAGAGCAGTTAGACTTTGTTAAAATTGTAAATCAGATTTTTCATGTAGATGCACCTAAATCTGAAGCAGATAAGCTCAATTTTATCATTCTACCAAAAGAAGAATTTACCTCCCATTATGGCTTATTATCTCAAGATAAATCTGTAAAAACATTGCGTTATGAAAATAATTTTGATGAGTCGACATTAATGCGCTGGATGGATATATTTAAAGGGGTGAGCTAATAAGGTTTTGTAATAATAAAAGCAGAAACTTATAACTATCTAATTGATATACAAAAAAATACAATGTTTATTTTATGATTTATATTGCTTATTCTGAATCGTTTCTAGATTGATTTGATGTGTTTTTGCATTTTTTTATAAAAAAATCATATTTTCAAATAGATTGTTTGATTATATAACTTTCTGAATTGTCTGTTTATTTATGGTTTTCCATTTATAAATTTACCTGAAATAATCAAATATAAATAACTGTCTACATAAATTATTTTTGCATTTTTCAGTGTTTGATTTTCTAGGGAACGATTAATCTGAATTTGTTTGATTGATAATTGAACAGTTTTTATGAGTTGTTATTAATAGAAGGGGAGATTGTATTATGCCAAGAAATCCTAGAAAAAAACATGTTATTGCTGAGACAATTAAAACAGGTGTGAGTGATCTTAAAAGCCAAGCAGCTAAGGATATTGAGTTCTTGGAAGTTCTACGTGAGATGGCTTTGAATGATCAATTTTCTAGATCATTCACAGAAAATTATAATAATGCATTTAGTTCAAGTGTAAAATCAATGTTTGCAGATATGTTTCGAGATCCTAGGCATCCAATTATAGGCTGTAGTAGTCCACTTGAAATGATTAATATGTTGATTGAACAAATAGAAGCTAACTCGAAAGCTAGAGGTGGATTTAGCGACGTTTTCTTAGGTAGAAGCGCACTAAGTCATTTAAAAAGTTTCTTTATAGAAAATGTTATTTGCAAGTCACCTCAAGCATATGACTACCTTATAGACAGAGCGTTATTAAGTGATAATAATCAAGCTATGGTATCCCTTTATGAGTCGTGGCAATCTACATATAATAGATATATGAAGAGTGATCGAGATTCTAATAGAATTATTCCAGGGTTATCCCACAGGTTTGAAAGTGCAAGAGAGAGTTTTACCACATTAGCTAATGTAAAGATGTTAGAGAGTCAGATTAAGCAAGCAATTCTTCATACGGCTCTTGTATATTATGATGCTTTAAAGCAGGATACATTTAGAAGTTCAAAGGTTGCAGCAGAAAAGTTTGGAGATTATGTTGACTTTGAATCTAGGACTTTAAAAGATAGCATATCTTCAAAAAATTTAGAGCAACTTATATCGTTAATAAATGATGAAATTACGGTTAAATTAGAGAGTCAGAGAGGCTCTTCAAGTGTTTCCCAACAAGAACTATATGAAAACTTAGAGCAAATTGCATCAGGCTCTCATGGTGGTTTAATTATTGAAAGAGTTGACTCAAAAAGCAGTAGAAATTATAACTTTCAATTAAATCATTCATTTGATATTTCAAACGCCATAGAAAATGTAAGAAGTTTGCAACAAGATATAAATAGTTTGATTGATTGGAATAATAGTAGATTGGAATTTTTAGAAAAAAGAGAAAAAGTTTATTTAGCTCTATGCCATAGATGGGAGAGGACAAAAGGAAAAATTGGTGGTTTTTTTACATCTGACGAGTTATCAACTGAAAGGCTTAAGCTATTGGATGAAGCAATATATAAGCTTCAGGCAGCTAGAAATACTTCTGAAGTAAATACAATTATTCATAATTTAACTGAAGCGAATAATACATTAAATTCTAATTATAAGCTTTCAAAGAAAGGTGGTTTAGCTAAGTTGCTTGAAACATATGATGATGGTGCTATTTTAGGTGATTCTTGGAATGTTGATGAAAGTATTAAGGCTAAAAATATAGGGAAACTAAAAGAAGTTGAATTTGTAAGCTCGCAAAGTTTAGATCGTGATGATATATCATCTTTTGATATAGATGAGTCTGATATGAAAGTACCAGATACAGGTGACTTTGATAGTTTAGTTGTAAGTCGTGCAAAACCTTCTCATTTTAAATTGCCATTTTATTCTCAATCTAGCGGAAGTGGGCATGATATGAGAACTCAATACCATAGAGAAGCTTTATCTATCCATAAGTTGTGTCATTCAATAGAAGCGAAAAGTAATGTTGTTGATGAAGCTTTTAGAAACTTTAGAAAATGGGATGGAGAGTTACAAAGCACTTCTAGAAAAGCATTGAGTGATCCTAAAACTCATGGAGAATACTTAAGTACTTGTACAACAATGACAAAACAAGCTCAGACAAGATTACAGAAAAATATTATGTCACTAAGAGATGAGTTAAATCAGCTAAAAATAGAGGCACCAACAGCAAAAAATATAAATATTTTGTTATCAAGATTGGATGATACTATTAGTAAATTTTCAGTTAAGAGTGTTGATTATAAATCAGTAAGTCTACTAGTTTCTGATGTAATAAAAGAAGCTAGATTTGTAAAGCAAGAAAATCCACTTATGAGTCAAGAAAGCAGGTTTACTGGCCCATTACCAGAAATTGATGTAAGTGATAGTGCTTTAGAATTAGATTGAGCTAGTACAGCTAGATTAATTCAATATATCTAGAATTAGGTTTGTCATTATCTTGAGTAACATCTCTAAGGGTATTGGCCTTGTAATTTAAATAATCATAGGAGGTTGCTATGCCAAAATTTCAATATATGATCAATGATACAATTTCTAAAAAAGGTGAGCCAATTGATCAAATTTACAGGTTTGATGGATATTCTGATAATGCAGAATATGATTCAGATGGTCAAGCTGATGCATGGACACCATACCATAACTGCTGGATGCTTGCTTCTTGTATTGCTACAGGCAATAATATTCTTGTAACAAGAAAGTATTATTTATTACAACTATTAGAGCAAGGATATTCTGAGAGTAAGATCATTCAGATGGAAGAAAAGGGTATACCTCTTGGATCAGAAGCTGAAGTTTATCAAAAAATGGGCATGATACAACAAAAAGTTGAATTTAGCTCTGAAGAGGTTATGAGATTATTAAAAACTAGTGGAGGACCTATTGTTATTGATAGACCATCGCAGTCTAATGGAGATAATTTGCATGCTGAAGTAGTTATTGGTGTTGAAAATGATCAATTCATTTGTTATGGCACAAGTGAAGCAGAAATTGTTAAAAGAAACTTTTCTGATTATAGTGACTCTAATGTCAAGGTATACATACCTAGTGAAAGGTTATCTGAATTTGATGTGCAACAGGATAAACCGATATCTCCATTTTTTGAAGTTGAAGACAAACAAAGTTTACTAGAAGTTGAGTCAAGCTCTACAAGTAGTAAACCAACAGAAAAAAGTTGTTACGATTCTTGTGTGATTTTGTAATGTTAAAAATAATAAATTGACATAAATAAACAAAAAACCTATATTTTAGCCTAACCCTAATGACTTTATGATTAAGCTAAAATGAAACCTTTCCATTACCAATTCAATGATCAAATCTATATTGCTTCGCTAGACCAAGCTGATCCATTGGCTGTATTGGACTTTTTTAAGCGTACAGATCAGTTATTTTATGAATTAACACCTGAACGTAGCGAACATTTTTATACAGAGCAATATTGGCATTTTGAAGTAGAGATGGCGATACATCATTTTGAAAAGCAAAAAAAAGCAAGTTTTGTTATTGCCTATAAAGATGATAATGATAAAGAAATTGTTGTTGGCTGGGTAAATTATAACAATGTGATTCATGGTGCATTTAAAGCATGTTATTTGGGCTATGTATTAGATGAACCGTTTCACGGAAAAAATATTATGTATACAGCTTTATCTGTGACTATTCCTTATGTCATGGATGCGTTTCATTTAAATCGTATTATGGCTAATTATATTCCTGAGAATAAACCGAGTGAACGTGTACTGTTGCGTTTAGGCTTTGAAAAAGAAGGTTATGCTAAACGCTATTTAAAGTTAGGCGGAAAATGGCGCGACCATGTTATGACCGCTTTTATTAATCGAGGCGTTTTAAAGTGATTAGCTGTGCTTTAAATCAACCAATTTAGGTTCTAGTGTGTCCTCATTAGGGTTAATCATTGCATAAGATAAAATAAATATTTCATCGCCTATTTCACATTTTCTAGCGGCAGGGCCATTTAGACCAATAATTTTACTGCCACGTTCGCCTGCAATAACATAGGTCTCCAGTCGTTCACCATTATTTAAATTAACAATGGATACTTTTTCATTAACTCTAATTGAAGCTTGATCCATAATGTCTTGATCAATGGTAATACTACCAACATAATAAAGATCTTTTTGGCTAACGGTAGCGTAAGATATTTTTGACTTGAGGGTACTAATTAACATAATTTATTATCCTTTATTGTTATTTTAAAGTTCTACATTATCAATTAAACGAATATCACCAATTTTAACAGCACTTAGAAGGCGGTTTTCATATTGTTTGATATACTCAATGTTGATACCTAATGCGGTTAATTTTTGGTTAATTAACTCAGGGTTATTTCGATATTGATTAAAAATAGTTGCATATTGTTTGGCTAAATTTTTTTGTTGGTGATTAAGGCGGGTATTTCGAGAGCTTAAAGCAAGGTTAGATTCTGCTTCTCGAACGGTTGGACAAGAGATGATTTTTGTATCAATGAAAAAAGCATCAGTCATTGATTGAATCAGTCTAAACTGTTGATAGTCTTTTTCACCAAAGTAAGCATTATTTGCTTTCACTAATTGTAATAGTTTCATAACGATCGTTAATACACCATCAAAGTGACCGACTCTAAACTCCCCTTCCATTGTTTTTGATAATGGGTGATCTGTTATAATTTTAGTTAAGTAATTATCAGGGTAGAGTGCCTCTTTGGGGGGCATTAATACATAATCTGCACCAAGATTTTCTGCTAATCTTAAATCATCCTCTGGTGTTAATGGATAATTATTAAAGTCATTTTTATCATTAAATTGAGTTGGATTAACAAAAATACTTAATATTGTTAAATCATTTTCAGTAACAGACTTTTTGATAAGCGATGCATGACCTTGATGTAAGCAGCCCATAGTTGGTACAAAGCCAATCGTTAAAGTAGATAAAAATGATTTTCGTAAACGACGCCAATGTGATACTTCATTGATTACTTCCATGAGTAACAACCCCTTGTTATTTAATTAAAACTATGCTCTTTTTTAGGAAATGCACCACTTTTAACCTCAAGGTTATATTCAGTTAGTGCACTTTGAATTAATTCGTATCCATTTAAATATTCTTTAACGAATTTAAAAGGGCTATTTTCTGTAAGTCCAAGTAAGTCATGCCAAACTAAAACTTGACCATCGGTTTGGCTGCCTGCACCAATACCAATAGTTGGTATATTTAGTAGTGATGTGATTTCAGCTGCCAAATCAGCTGGCATACACTCAAGGACAATTGCAAAACAACCAGCATTTTCTAGATCTTTAGCCTGTTGAATTAAACGTGATTTTGCTTGGTTGTCTTTACCTTGAACTCTAAAACCACCAAAATTATGAACATGTTGAGGGGTTAAGCCAATATGTCCCATAACTGGTACACCTGAGTGAACAATATGATTAATAATCTCAAGATTGCCTTGAGCGCCTTCAAGTTTAACAGCATGTGCACCAGATTGAACTAAAGCTTGAACATTAGCAACGGTATCTTTTAAAATGCCTCGGTATGACATAAAGGGTAAATCAGCAACGATAAACTTATCCGTAGCGCCTGTTGCCACAGCTTTTGTATGTAGTTGCATCATTTCTATAGTTGCCGTTGTCGTATTTTGATGGCCGTGTACTACCATAGAGACACTATCGCCAACAAGTAAGACATCAATGTCCGTTTGATTAGCAATTGCGGCTGTTGTTGCATCATAACAGGTAACAACCGTAATTTTTTCTCCTTTCTGTTTTTTGCTCAGAAAATCAAGTACATTCATTTCCTTTTTGTCCTAATAAAGTTTGATTTAAATGGGTTTCTACAAATGCTTTGTAAATATCAGTAAAGTTATCCTGGTGTGAATCTAGCGCATTGATATGATTGCTAATGGTTTTAAGGTCACTTCTTGCAATAGGGCCAGTTAAAGCATTTTTATAATCATTTTTTAAATTTATTAATGTTTGTTCAAGAAGTGGAATTGCCATTGAAGGGTCGATATTAAAATGCGTTTTAAGCGTATTAAAGTATTTCTGCCACAATAGTGTTGTATAGTTATTAGCAATAGCACCAAGTGCGTGATAGTAGGGCTTATCTTTGGTATTTATAGTGAAATGGCGATTGGGTATATCCGGTAATAATTGATTAAAGCTTAGTGTGTTTTCTTCAATTGCAAATGGTACATCTAAGTAACGTTCTATGTTATAGAGTGTTTTTGCAAATGTTTGTAATGGATGAGCTGTATAAGCATAGGATGAAATAAGTGCGCCTGAAAAGTGAACATAAAGTTGGTTTTGCGTTTTATAGTTTAAGCAATTAACTTCTATGAAGTTATCTATGGCATCATCTTTAATCAAAAAAAGTACATGCGTTGCAGTAGGTAATAATAAATATAAATCTTCAATGCCCTTAGTGCGATGCCAGTGCTTAAATGGTACGTTAAGTAGGCTAAGGTAGTGCATGAAATGTTTCGCCATTAGTCCATTACCAATGACTAGATAGTGTGTATTTGACTTAGAAAAACCATCCATTTTTAATACCTTAAAATGACCACCCAAGCTAATATTTGGCATACAAGCATAAACAGATTTCAAAAGACTCGCAATATAAAAAATAGCTTGAAAAGAATTCTAAAATTTAGTAAAGTCTTTCAAGCTGATTATTTAATATGCATAAGACTAAATATAAGGGGAAAGAAGATGAGAGTCCTCAGTGGAGTTAATCAATAAAATCAACCAGATATAATTTCTGTTTTAGTGATTATTTGAGGTTGAAATCGTGTTGTAATTTAGTATAGAACTACTAAGATTTAGTAGTGTCGTTGCTATTGCTTATAATTTATTGAATTTTAGACTTTTATTATGAGGTACATTTATGTCTTCTGTTGACCAGTCGCAACATCGTGCGATTATATTTGTTGTTATTGCCTTAATTGTATTAATGGTAGGTGCAACTGATCTACATATTCCATCATTACCAGCTATTCAAGTGAGTTTGTTTGCAACAGTTAGTGAGGTTCAGTTAACCGTAACACTTTATCTAATTGGTTATGCGATCTCACCACTAGCTTATGGGCCACTATCTGATGCCTATGGACGTCGTGGTATTTTAATTTTTGGCTTGGTTGTCGCATTTTTTGGGAGTGTATTATGTACATTTGCACCATCAATTGAAACCCTGCTTGCTGGGCGTATATTGCAAGGTATTGGGTTAGGTGCTGGTAGTGCTATGATGCGAGCAATATTTAGAGATGCTTTTAGCGGAAAAACCTTAGCTAAGGTAGGTTCTTATATGGGAACTGCGAGTTCCTTAAGTATGGGGTTAGCACCAACATTAGGTGGCTTTATTCAGGAGTATTTAGGCTGGCGATATAACTTTGGTATCATTGTTATTGCTGTAATGATTGGCTTATTTTGCGTGTTGCGGTATTTACCTGAAACGCATTACAACCGAAATATTGAAGCTAAAAAGCCTAAAAAATGGTTTAAACACTATCTTGAACTGATTACTTCAAAAGCATTTATAGCTTGTGTCTGTATGGCGGGGTTTGCTTTTTCTGGGCTGATTGTTTATGCAACAGCAGCACCGTTTTTACTGCAAACAAACTATGGTTTAACTGCTGCTGAATTTGGGCTATTGTCCTTATTTATTGCAGCAGCTCAAGCCGTAGGTTTTAATCTAAATGGTCGTTTATTAAAAATTGTTACAATCAATCAGGCAATGTTGATTGGTGTGATTCTAATGCTTATTTCAGGTTTAATGTTAATGTTGCTATATTTCATTAATGCGTTAAATGTATTTAGTATTATTTTAATGATCATAATTTATGTTGTTGGTACAGGCTTTATTTATGCAAATGCATACGCGCAAGCATTCAGCCCATTTGGGCACATTATTGGTTTTGCAGCAGCTATGTATGGTATGCTACAAACTAGTTTGGGTGGGTTATCAAGCTTTATTGTTGCAATTATTCCTCATTATAATGCTTTAATTATAGGAATAATGTTTACAGTATTGGCAGTAATCAGTTTAATTACACTATCAATGGTTGTGAAGTATGTAAAACATGAATAAATCAGAACTTAAAAAAAATAATAAACAACAGACATTTGATCCACCCCGTTGGCTGAAAAATCCACACCTTCAATCAGTCTATGGCAGTATCGTTCGTTATAAATCAAGACAACCAGTTCGCTGGGAAGCCATTACTTTAGAGGATGATGACTTTATTGATATTGCATGGATGGGTGATAAAACTAAACCAGTGGTTCTTTTATTACATGGCTTAGAGGGTTCTGTGAATTCGCATTATATTCAAATGAGTATTGATCATTTGATTAATGCCGGTTATCAAGTGGCTGTAATGCATTTTCGCAGTTGTAGTTACCGAATGAATGTTAATAAAGAAAAAAGTTATAATGCAGGTGATACAGAAGATTTTAAAGCAGTATTAGATACTTTGATTTGGCGATATAAAAAACCATTTAAAGTAGTTGGCTATTCATTAGGGGGTAATGTTTTATTGCGTTATCTTGAAAAATACGATGATTGGCGTATAGAGAAAGCCGTTATTGTTTCATCCCCTTTTAACTTGGGTTTGTCTGTCAATCAATTGTCACCGTTTTATCATAAAGTTTTTTTAAAAAGTCTTAAGAAAAAAGTTATTTACAAAGTCAAACGTCAAGGGTTAATCGGGATTGATCTAACGTATTTAAAATCAATTAAACATTTAAGAGATTTTGATAATTACATTACTGCTAAAATGTATGGATTTAAGGATGCTGAAAGTTATTATCGGGCTTCAAGTACACGGTCTGAGCTACATCAAATAAAGCAAGATACATTAATTATTCATGCAATGGATGATCCCTTTATACCCTATTATACAGTACCAGATAATAAAGAATTATCTGATTCAACTAAAATGGTGTTAACAGAGTATGGTGGCCATGTTGGATTTGTAGAAGGTGGTTTCCCTTGGAAACCAAAGCTATGGTTTTTTAGCCCATTGCTTGAGTTTTTAACTTCATAAGACTATGTAATTATAACAATTATAGGGAGATATAAAGATGACTGAGATAAAGGTGATTCAGGCTGATATTACAAAGTTAGAAGTTGATGCTATTGTTAATGCTGCAAATAATAGCTTACTTGGTGGTGCTGGAGTAGATGGTGCAATTCATCGACAAGCAGGGCCTGAATTACTTGACGCGACTAGAGCACTCAATGGCTGTCAAACGGGTCAGGCTAAAATAACAGAAGCTTATCAGTTGCCATCACGTTATATTATTCATACAGTTGGGCCAATCTATCGTGGGGGAAGTGAAAATGAGGCAGAGTTGTTGAGTGCTTGTTATCGATCGTCTTTAGAGTTGGCACGTCAATACCGGTTGAAGTCGATTGCATTTCCTGCAATTAGTTGTGGTGTTTATGGTTATCCAAAAAATGAGGCCGTTAAAATAGCAGTTGATACTGTCCAAGAAGTGACAAAAAATATGGAGATAATGCTAACGGTTTATTTTGTATGTTTTGAAAGTTTAATGTATGAATTATATGAAAATTACTTAAATGAGGCTCAAGCTTAAGTTTCAAAAAAATTAATGATGTGCTATCTAATCTGACCTTAATGTGCTAAATATGTTTCCTGAAATAACAGGATGTATTTTAAAACATAATGGGGCGGGTACGATGAGTGAAATTCCAGAGCCAAAGGTCATTTCAATTGCGGATTCTAAGGTTACTCAAGATGAGTGGGATTTAGCAGAGGAATACTTTACTAAAAATCCAACAGCAATTAAATTTAGAAGAAAAGGGACGACTAATAAACATTCATTTATAAAAATTGAAGATGAAAATGGTAATTCTCAAATTCTTGCTTTTAATTTTAATAAAGATAAAGCCACTTACAATCAAGGTGTAAAAGGCGACCGCCCTAATCAAGTATTGATTATTCCAGCTTGTTCAAGAGATAAAGTCTACTTTATTAAACGCCAAATCGTAAATAGTAAAGATACTAGAGAAGATGTAACCATAGAGCGAGAAGCAGCAAACGATAAAAAAGACACGGCAATTGGTTCAACAGAGAGGGTGATATCCTCCCATAAGTCTAAAAGTTATATTGTTTATGAGAATTTAGGTGTTTCATATCATGACTATCTTGAAACCGCGGATAAAGCCAAATTAACGAGGGAAATGCAGTATGATCTTGCGATTCTTGCTGCCATTGAAGTTGCAGAGTATCATGCTGGAGTATCCTCTAAAACAAATACAAAGCGTGCGCACTTAGATTTAAAACCAGGCAATATTACAATTGGAAGTGATCGCCGTGCTCATTTAATTGATTTAGCATTTAGTGAAAAACTATCTTCAACAGTAGCAATTGAGAAAGGAACTCTCATTTATTTGCCAAAAAATTTTAATAGTATAATGGACTATACAGAGCTGGATAAATTTGCCTTAATAAGAATCTTTGGTTTAAAAGAAAAAAACATATACTTAAACAATGCTGGTGGAGTTGAATTCGATAGAGTGGACTTTGATAATCAGGAAATTAGATATATATTTCAACCACAACTAATTGATAGTGAAGTAAAACTAAAGGCAATGATTAAGGCGGCTTCAGGAGAGAAGCTGTATCAAAAATATCAAAAACGTTCTGTTGATACAATTGCAATTGAATTGATTTTTTTAAGGAATCATATCGATTATGACGATGTGCTACTGGATACAATAGATAAAGATACTAACTTAAAACAGTTGCTAATAGATTCTTATAAAGTAAATCCAGAACTGAATGTGAAGTTAAACGTATTGATTGATATCAATGTTAAGCTTAACCAAGCATTAAATACAATAGCAGCTAAAAATTTAGGAGGTATGCGACAAACAGCTTTTGATAATAATCGAAATGACTATCAAAAAACGATAATGAAGCTTGTTTATGATTATCTATCAACTGATTCTAGTGAAGCGTTGATGAATCAGTTAAAGCAAAACTTATTAACTGAAAGTGAAAAATTTATAACAAATTCCAAATTGGCAGATGATCGGTCTACGATAAGTCAATTTGCTAGAGTGAGTTGGCAGAGTATTACTGGAGCATTTTCTAGCAGTGTCAGTTTTACTGAGCAACGCTCTAACAATGATGTGTTACCATTTTATATAACGGATTCTGAGCGGTTAATTAGAGAAAATACACAGAGCACATATCATAAAGCAACTACGTTACAAACGTAATGCGATTGAAATGCAATCGTTTAATGATGACATTTATAGTGCTACTTCTATATAATAAAGTAAATAATTTAAAACGAAATACTGGCTGTTATGATATTCATCGGTATAATAGGTGGTTTGAGTTTATTTGAATTGATTAGCTAAGTGCATTTGGAGTGATAAATGTCATCAAAAAATATTGATGAAGCGTTGGCAATTATTAAACGCGGGACGGATGAGATTCTGTTAGAAGAAGATTTAGTAACTAAATTAAAAACGGCTAAGCCTTTAATTGTTAAAATGGGATTTGATCCAACCGCACCGGATTTACACCTAGGCCATACCGTAGCAATTACAAAATTGCGCCAATTACAGGACTTAGGTCATGAAATCCACTTTCTAATTGGTGATTTTACTGCGCAAATTGGTGATCCAACGGGTAAGAATGTTACGCGAAAACCTTTAGATGAAACAACCATTAAAGAAAATTCTAAAACGTATCAAGCACAATGTTTTAAAATTTTGGATAAAGAAAAAACAGTGATTAGGCGCAATTCAGAATGGTTTGCTAAAATGAGCGCTGCGGATATGATCAAATTAGCTGCAAAAGAGACTGTTGCACGTATGCTAGAACGAGATGACTTTAAAAAGCGTTATCAAGGTGGTCAGTCGATTGCGATTCATGAATTTTTATATCCATTGGTTCAAGGCTATGATTCTGTTGCAATGAAAGCTGATATTGAGCTTGGTGGAACAGATCAGAAGTTTAATTTGCTAATGGGGCGTGAGTTACAAAAAGATGCGGGTCAGAAGTCGCAAGTGGTTATTACTATGCCATTGTTAGAGGGTTTAGATGGCGTTAAAAAAATGTCAAAATCATTAGGTAATTATGTCGGTATTGCTGAAGCGCCAGATGATATTTTTGGTAAATTAATGTCAATTTCAGATGATTTAATGTGGCGTTATTTTGAACTATTAAGTACAAAGTCAATGGAAGAAATACAAGCCTTAAAAGAAGAGGCTAAAAATGGTCGTAATCCACGTGACATTAAGATTATATTAGCTAAGGAAATAGTTGCACGCTTTCATAGTCAGTCGGATGCAGATAAAGCTCAAGAGAACTTTATTAATCGTTTTCAGAAAAATCAAATACCAGATAAAATGCCAGAATATGTGTTTGATATAGGCACAGAAGGCGTGATGATACCAAATATGCTTAAAGAAGCAGGCTTGGTTTCTAGTACATCTGAAGCGATTCGGATGATAAAACAGGGTGCTGTCAAAATTGACGGTGAAAAAGTGCCTCAAGTGACTAATATTGTGCTTGAAAATGATTCAACGACGATTATCTGTCAAGTAGGGAAAAGGAAATTTGCAAGAGTGACCTTAGTGAAAAAACAAGAAAAAAAGACTTTAGAAGCGTAGTATGTAATGCATAAGCAGAACTTAGAAGAACAGATAGAGAATGATGTGATGGTAAAAGTAACTTTGCCTGATGGTAGTGTTAGAGAGTTTAAAGATAAAGTAAGTGTGTTAAACGTTGCAGAATCGATTGGACCGGGTTTAGCAAAAGCAACACTTGCCGGAGTTGTTGATGGAAATTTGGTGGATGCTAGTTTTGATATGACATCAGATGCAAGCTTAAAAATAATTACAACAAAAGATAAAGAGGGATTAGAAATTCTTCGTCATTCCTGTGCGCACTTATTGGCTCAGGCTGTTAAAAAGTTGTTTCCAGAAGCGCAAGTAACGATTGGTCCTGTTATAGAAAATGGTTTTTACTATGACTTCGCTTACAAACGGCCATTTACACCTGAAGATTTAGAGAATATAGAAACTGAAATGAAACAAATTGCTTCAAAGGCTTATGAAGTGATACGTTCAGAAATGCCAAGAGATGAAGCGATTGAATATTTTGAATCAATTGGTGAATATTATAAAGCCGATATTATTCGTGATATACCTAAAAATGAAGTATTAAGCCTGTACACGCAGGGTGATTTTACAGATTTATGTCGAGGGCCTCATGTCCCTAATTTATCGCATTTGAAAGCATTTAAGTTAATGCGTGTTGCAGGTGCGTATTGGCGAGGTAATTCAAATAATGAAATGTTACAGCGCATTTATGGTACTTGCTGGGCCGATAAAAAAGATTTAAAAGCTTACCTTTACATGTTAGAAGAAGCCGAAAAGCGTGACCATCGCAAGATTGGTAAAGCATTAGATTTATATCACTTCCAAGAAGAGTCACCAGGAATTGCCTTTTGGCATCCTAAAGGTACTCAAATTTGGCGTGTTGTTGAAGACTATATGCGTCATTCTAATTATAAATATGGTTGTGATGAAATTAGAACGCCATTAATTGCAGATATTTCGCTTTGGGAGAAATCAGGGCATCAGGCTAAATATGCAGAGAATATGTTTATGACAGCGTCAGAAAATCGCGATTATGCAATACGGCCCATGAACTGCCCAACCTGTGTTCAGGTGTATAATAACCATCTAAGAAGTTATCGGGATTTACCTATTCGTATGGCAGAGTTTGGAGTTGTTCATCGAAATGAAGCATCCGGTGCACTACATGGTTTATTACGTGTAAGAAGCTTTACTCAAGATGATGGTCATATTTTTTGTCGAGAAGATCAAGTTCAAGCTGAAGTAGCAATGATGGTTGACCAGTGTTTTGAAGTTTATCGTGATTTTGGATTTAGTGACTTTGATGTTAAGCTTGCTTTAAGACCTGATAATCGTGTTGGCTCAGATGAAGTTTGGGATAAATCAGAAAAAGCCTTAGCGCAAGCCTTAGAAAGTAAACATATTGATTTTGAAGAGCTTCCAGGAGAAGGTGCGTTTTATGGGCCGAAAATTGAGTTTCACTTAAAAGATGCCATTGGCAGAAGTTGGCAATGTGGTACAATTCAATTAGATTTTTCGATGCCAATGCGTCTTGGTTCAGAATTTGTTGATGATGATAACGAAAGAAAGACACCGGTTATGCTTCATCGTGCAATTGTAGGGTCTCTAGAGCGATTTATTGGTGTTTTAATTGAACATTTTGCAGGGAAGTTACCCGTTTGGCTTTCGCCAACACAAGTTGTTGTGCTTGGAATTACCTCTCGAGTTGATGAATATTTGGAAAAAATTCATAAAAATTTGCAAAAAATGTCAATTAGAGCAGAAATAGACTTGAGAAAAGAGAAAATCGGGTTTAAAATCCGGGAGCATACTTTATCCAGAGTTCCATTTTTTGTCATTGCTGGTGATAAAGAAGCTGAAAGTGGCATGATCACCGTTCGCAGACGTGATGGTAAAGATTTGGGTATGATGAGCATTGAAGCTTTTATTGAGCTTGTTAATCAGCATACAGCGGATAAAGGTAGAAAAAACTTGGAGGACTAAGTTATTAAAGAAGAGAATAAAGCTCGCATTAATAATCAGATTACAGCTAAAGAAGTTCGTCTGATTGACAGTGAAGGGCAACAAGTTGGGGTGGTCTCAACTAGAGATGCTTTAAATCAAGCACAAGATCTCAGTCTTGATTTAGTTGAGGTATCACCGCAAGCAAAGCCGCCGGTTTGCCGTATTATGAATTATGGCAAGTACTTATTTGAGCAGAATAAGAAGAAATCCGAGGCTAAGAAAAAACAAAAGCAGATGCAGGTTAAGGAAATTAAACTAAGACCTGTAACTGAAGAAGGGGATTATCAGGTCAAACTGCGCAACCTGATCAAGTTCCTTGAACATGGTGATAAAGTCAAGATCACGTTACGTTTTAGAGGTCGTGAAATGTCTCATCAAGAATTAGGCATGACGATGATGAAGCGTATACAATCTGACCTTGAAGAGATGGCTGTGGTAGAACATATGCCGAAACTCGAAGGGCGTCAGATGATAATGGTCATGGCACCAGGTAAAAAGAAAACTAAATAAATTAACAATTGCTATGAATGCGGAGTATGCAATATGCCAAAGTTAAAATCAAATCGTGGCGCGATGAAGCGCTTTAAGAAAACAGGAAAAGGTGGATTTAAGCACCGTGCGGCTTATAGAAACCATATTCTAACGAAAATGTCGACTAAGCGTAAGCGCCATCTTCGTGGTATGGATATGATCGCTAGTGCAGATAAAGCATCTTTAAAACAGATGATGCCGTTTGTATAACAATTGTTTAATCTTAAAGTGGAGTCGTAACTATGCCAAGAGTAAAAAGAGGCGTCCAAGCACGTCGTCGTCATAAGAAGGTCCTAAAGCAGGCCAAAGGTTATTATGGTGCGCGTTCGCGAGTCTATCGTGTAGCAAAACAAGCCGTAATTAAAGCAGGTCAATATGCTTATCGTGACCGTAAGCAAAAGAAACGCCAGTTTCGTTCATTGTGGATTGTGCGTATTAACGCTGCAGTTCGCCAGTACGATATGAGCTACAGTAATTTTATTAATGGTCTTAAAAAAGCAAATATTGATCTTGATCGTAAAATATTAGCTGATATGGCTGTTCATAATAAAGCTGATTTTGAGCAATTGGTTGAACAAGCTAAAGCAGCTTTAGCGTCAGCTTAATTAGTACTTGATTTAAATCTATAGTAACGCAGTCTAATGCGTTTGTTTCTTTGAAAGCACCTTAAAGGTGCTTTTTTTATTTCTATTTGAACTTTATGTATATTATTTAATCAAAAATCTTATTGACTATGTCGATGACTTTTGATACTATCGCCTGAAATAAAAATAATAAAACTTTAATAAAAATAATTTATAAAGTTATAAAAATTGAATAAAAATAGGAAAGGTGTGGTTGTAATGCAGACATTTAAATTAAATACGCTTTATAAAATAATATCATTAGGTTTGGTATCACTTAGCTTATATGGTTGTAAAAGTGAAATTCCATCATCATCGGATGATTCAGAAAATCAACAACCTAATAATCAAGCTATTTATACGCTTACAGATAACCATAGCAGTGATAAAGCAGTGATTGCTTCACCTTATACAATTGATGTTAATCTAGAATCTGACGTAAATACTTTACAAGTGGGTGTTCAATCAATAAATGAAATACAGGCAACTAATATTCAATTACATTTTATAAATTCACAAGATATTGATCGCTTTAATGTTACTTATTCTAATGCATGCCATAGCTTAGATGAAGAATCGACCTGTCAAATTACATTAGTACCAAATAATAGTGCACAATCAATTAACAATCAGGCAGTTAATTACTATATAACAGGTAATGTTAATGGGAGTTTAACTCATCTAAAACCTGAATATTTTATTGTCAAGTCATTAACGACAAAGCCAAATGCATATATCAGCAGTGGTGGGCAAACGCAATTAACGGTTTATAACAACACGGGAGTTGATGTTAATTTAACTGGCTATCAATTTAAGTCAGATGATAATCAATTATCACTAGCCCAATCGCCAACTATATCGGATGATACTAATAATAGTTATATACTTGCAGATGGAGAGCAGTTTACAGTTACTATCAATGCAGTAGATGCTCATCAAACTAGTCGCTCAAATGTAGCAATGACGGATATAAATCGAATTAATGCAGTTAATTCAACTGTTAATGTAATTCGACCTTCAGTTGATTTATCACCCAATCAATTAACCTTATGGCCGAATCAAATACGTACGATTACGCTTGAGAATAATACACCAGCAATAGCAAAAATTTCAGATATTAGCTTAGCTAATTTTGATGGTGTTAGTTTAGATACAAGTGATTGTGATGGTGGTATAGCTAAATTTTCAAGTTGTGAAGTTAGATTAACCTCAAAGAAAAAGTTAGTAACTAAAGAAGCTGATCTAACTGTTAGTGGTTATAACTTTGATACGCAAACTGCAAGTATTTATACGGAATTTCCAAATCCACAAATAAAGCCAACTAATATTAAAATGACGCCAACTGAATTAATCTTAAGACCAAGTCATGATAATACAATTAGCATTGTTAACCTTTCAGATAGGCAAGCGGCTTATATTAAATCAATTGATTTACCGAGTTTAACTGATACTGAAGTTACAAGTAATACTTGTGGTAATATAATTAGCGCATCAGGCAGTTGTCAAATTAGTTTTTCCGTAAAGCATAAGGCAGCAAAACAAAGAGCTTATTTATCCATTTCAGGTAAAAACTTTTTATCGCAACGCTCACAAATAACAACAATTCCAACACCAAGAGCTAAAAAAGCAACACGAGTAGAAATAACGCCAAGTCAATTAACCTTAATTCCGAATCATACGCAGAAATTAACAGTTAAAAATCTAACATCTAATAAGGCTTATCTTAAAGCGATCGATTTGCCAAATTTCTCTGGAGTTTTAATTACAGATAATTGTTCAAATCTAGACTATATTACAAGTAAAGGTAGCTGTGAAATTATCTTTCACTCAGGTAAGCATATTGCATCATCAAGTAATGCAGTTGCCGTATATGGTAAAAACTTTTTATCGCAAGAAGCCCATATAATGGCAAAAAGTCCTACTATTCCAAATAAGCTAACAACGATTGATCTAATACCAAATAAGATTACGTTATTGCCTAATCAAACTAAAAGTATTGTCATTAATAATCAAAGTAGAGTTGCAACAAAAGATTTAAATATAGTTATCCCAACATTAGAAGGCGTGACAGTTACCAATACTACTTGTGGTGAGGAATTATTGGGCAAATCAAGTTGTAGGATTGAGTTTAAAGCAAGTAATAATGTTCTTTCAAAACAGAGTGAATCTTTGTTCGTAACAGGCAAAAACTTTTTATCGAAACAGGCACAAATAGATACTAATAATCCTAAGATACAATTAAATAAGCTTACTCGAGTAGAAATAACACCAAGTCAGTTAGTTTTATTACCAAGTCAAACAAGAGTAATGACCATTAGTAATATGACAGCTGCGGCAGCAGAGATTAAAGAACTAGATTTACCTGATTTATCAGGGGTTGAGATAACCAATAACTGTGGCAGTGAAATTGCAGGTTTAAGTAGTTGTAGTATTGAGTATAAAGCAAATAAAGTAATTGCTTCAGCTAATGATAAAATAATTATTTATGGTAAAAATTTCTTATCTCAAAAAGGTCAAGTTATAACTAAGGTAGTCAGGCCACCAGTGATACCAACGAGTGTTGAATTAAATACGAATCAAGTAACATTATTACCAAATGAAACTAAAAAGATTGTTGTAACCAATCGAACAAAAATTTCAACACAAGGGTTAGCAGTTAATGTACCAGAGTTAGATGGTGTTAGCGTTAATAATGGCTGTCAGGGGCAAGTACTTGCCAAATCAGAATCTTGTATTATTCAGTTAAAAGCAAATAAGAAGTTTCCAACACAGAAAGCTACATTAAAAGTAAGTGGTGATAATTTTCTTTCGCATACGGTAGAAGTGACAACCAAGATGTTAAATCCATCTTATAAGCCAACGCGTGTTGAAATAAGTCCAAGTAAACTAGTTTTATTATCAGATGAAACTAAAACAGTTACATTAACCAACCGTACATCGGTAAAAGCAAAAATAAAAACAATCTCACTGCCTAGTTTGTCAGGAGTTATCATCACTAATAATTGTCCAGATGAGCTTGATGGTAACACAAGTTGTTATATTACTTTTAAAGCTAATAATGAACTTCAAGGCCAAGAAAGTCAGTTAGTTATCGAGGGTGAAAATTTTATCTCTAAATCTTCAGAGGTCTTTACACATAATAATACACTTGAAAAAGGAATTCGTATTAGCCTATCTAAACATGAAGTGACAACTGCCACTGATATAGATAAACAATTGACTTTAGTTGTGACAAATAACAGTGGTTTATCATTAAATGCGTTAACATTAAATCAAACACCAAATGAGAATCCAAAAAATCCAGGTCATTCAATAGTAACAGTTGATACAAGCAATCCAGATGATTTAAGTCAGTGTGTTAATATAAGTTATTTATCACCAGGGGCATCATGTAAATATATTTTAGATTATTCACCAAATGTTGTTGAGTCTGCATATTATCTAAATGTTGAATTATCTGTTAAATCAGGTCGTTTGACTTCTAATACTGAAAATTTAACGATTAATAGTTATCCGTCTAATCCACCACAGGGTGGAGATAAAATATCGACAGTATTTGTCGATCAACATGATAATATTTATACAGGTAATGATGCAGGCCAGGTACAAATTAGTTTATCTGATAATAAGGATGCTGATACTGGAAGTATAGCTCCTATTACCATTAACACAGGGACTAATACAGCAGTTAATGATATATTTGTTGATAAAAAAGGTTATGTTTATGTAGCTGCTGGTCATTCTGGTTATCTTAAAATATATCAGCCTGACCCAAGTGATAAGAGGCATTATATTCTTTATGCTGCATTACCAGTAGATGATGGTTCTCCAGAAACAGTAACTGCTGTATTTGTAGATCAGCATGGTACAGTTTATGCTGGTAGTGGGACTAATGGCTTATATATTTACCGATCAGATCCATCAAGTGAAACCCATTATAGCCAAACTCCTACAATTTTAACAACAGATGATGGTCTTGCTAGCAATTCTATTCAAAGCTTATTTGTTGATACAAAAGGTAAAGTATACGTAGGAACGAAAAATTTTGGGACTACTGTATTTGAGCCGGATTTAGTTACATATCATTCACTTTCTATAGGGGGGCCTTCATATAGTATATTTGTTAATACTGATGGGAAAATATATATAGGTTCAAGTAATGGTCTTCATGTTTTTTATAATGAAGCAAAGGACTTTGCGCTAATAAAGCATCTTTCAATTGGTAGTGTTAAAGGTATTTCGGTTGATAGAAATGGTAATATTTATGCTGGGACAAGGGATAGTGGCGTATTAGTTTATGACAAACATTATGATTTGATTGAAACAATAACCTCAGATAATGGACTTGTTAGTGATAGCTATAGCTATGTTAACGACTTATTTGTTAAAGGAAATATCTATGTAAGTTGTGGAGATCCTCAACAGAGTTATGGTGGGCTATCAATTGTAGCAACGCCTAATCAATAAGAATAAATTATTAATGCTGTGTTTCATCTTCAGTTTGAGTTTGTTCCTGCTGCATTTTTTGCATATAAAGTGCATCAAAATTAATTGGTGTAAGGTGAAGATCAGGAAAACCACCACGTGTAATTAAATTTCTAATTGCTTCTTGAGCATAAGGGTATAGAATGCTTGGACAAAAACTTCCAAGCGCATGATTTAACTGATCATCAGCAATCCCCTCTAATAAAAATATACCCGTTTGTTTTACTTCAGCTAAAAAGGCAGATTTATTATCATTTTTAGCAGAGACAGTTACTGTTAATTCAACTTCATAGGTGTTATCATCAAGTTTATTTGAAGCAGTATTAAGTTCCATATTGGTTTCAGGCTGCCAGTTTGGTTTGAAAATAGCAGGTGTGTTAGGTGCTTCAAAAGACAAATCTTTAATGAATACTTTTTGGATTAGAAAGTTAACTTCAGCTTGTTCTGACATGTGTTTACCTTTTATTAATTATTTACAGTTAAAATTAATTCGTTCCTATTATGCCTTAAATTATGTATTAATAAAATGGTAGATGATGTGAAAGTTTTAATTTAAATTGGTTTTATATTAAGCTTTATTATGATACAGGATAAGAAGCACAAGGAAAAACATGGATAGAAAAATATTAATTGCAGTATCAAGCTGTTTATTAGGCAATAATGTTCGGTTTAACGGTGCTAATTCGCATAAAAAATTGATTACAGAAGAGTTAAGTCAGCTATTTGAGTATCATGCAATATGCCCTGAACTTTATGCAGGACTCGGCGTACCAAGAGAGCCTATCTTTTTTGAAAAAAATGCGCAAGAAATCATTTTAAAACAGCATAAAACGGATCAAAATTTAACGCAAACACTAGCTCAATCCTCAAATGATTTAATCGAAAAGTTACCAAAGGTATACGGATTTATATTGAAAAAATCATCTCCTAGCTGTGGGCATAAGAGCGTTAAAGTATATAACAAAGAGCATAGAGTAATTCACAATAAAGCTGATGGGCTTTTTGTTCAAGTGCTAAAACAAAAGTTGCCACTTTTACCAGTAGAAGATGAAGGTAGACTAAATGATGCATGCTTAAAAGAACATTTTATAAAACGTGTCTTATTAACCTATCAAGCATCAGAGTTATTACTAAGCTGCCAGTCTACGTCAGATTTGATTGATTTTCATACGAAACATAAGATGTTACTTAGACTTCATCATCCAGTTAATCAAAAAGCACTTGGACGCTTAGTCGCTAGAATAGACAAAGATAATTTTAATCAAATCGTTAAACAGTATTACCAGTTGTTTTTAAGTTCGTTTATAAAAGTAGCTAAAAATGGAAACCATTATACTATTTTACAGAGAATTTTAAGAGAAATTAATAAACTGATTTCTAAAAATGAGCGTGATAATTTACAGAGAACTATCAAAGCATATCATCAAGGTGTATTGCCGCTAATTGTACCAATAGAATTAATAAAACATTATTTAGTTAGATATGATATTGAGTTTTTAAAGCAGCAAAGTTATTTATTTTTATACCCAGAATCAATGAGTTTAATGAGTAAGATATAGACTAGTTGAGCAAATAAATGAAGCATATCTTCATTTTTATATTGCGCAATGCTTCATAATTTGTTTTAATGATAATCCTAGATCTGATTATAATTATAAACTAGTGGGTGAAATGAATGATTACTGAAAGAACAACATCGATAGAAAGTAGTAATTTAAAATTAAACTATAACCGATTAAATGAAGTCATAGATAGTCTTGATCAAGAGCAACAAATTTATTTAAAAAAAACATTGAATACAGAACTATCATCTATTCAGATGACTCCGAAAATAATCATTGAGCTATTTGATGTTTTAAATACTAAACAGCAATGGTCTCTTATAAATAAATTTGAGCAATTTAATTTATCTATAGATGATTATATTGAAGTTTTTCCAATGCTTGATAAGTCTCAACAAGCATATGTATTTGAGCAAATCAGACCAAGGTTAGCTAAATTACTAGGGCCAGTTAATGATTTGATTCATATTTGTGATCTTTAGGTGGTTGCGATAGCAATGTGTAACTAAATACATTGTTTTTGTGGTGGTTGTGTCAAATTAGAAAGTTAAGTAGAGTCTATTATGAGTTCAATGATTTGGGGGGGAGCTGTTGCTGATAGCGATAAATCTCAAGATGTCTTGTATAGTATTTTTGGTGGTAATGTTCAAGATTTATTAACTCAAGTTAATACGACATTATTTAGTGTTACCTTTAAGTACTTCAATGCAGGTCTTTTATCGATTGTATTTGTTTTATACGCATTTATTATTATAGTTGGAACAATTAATACAGCAAGAGATGGACAATTTTTAGGAAAAAATTGGAGTGGGCATTGGATTTCACTGAGAGCAATTTTTGGGACTATATTTGCTGTGCCAACGGCCACAGGCTATTGTGCTGCGCAGTATTTGATTTTTGCCATGGTAACAGCGGGTATTTCATTTGCAGATTATGTATGGAAAAACATCGTTGATGATGTTGTTAGTGGTAATGTTCCAGCCGTTGTAAGCTCAGAAGTAGTTAATAATATCAATACATATCTTGCTACATTTATGATGAGTAACTTAACCAAAGACTTACTGGAAAACGATACATTTGTACAAGATGAAGCGAGCTCTGGTAATTTACCTTGTATAAAATCCGCCACAGCAACCAAAGTTAAAATAACAATACCGCAAGCTTATGTTTTAGGACAAGATGGTACGACACATATTCCATATGATGGTTCAAATGGCAATGTTGCAGGGACTGATTACATTCAAAAAGATGCTTATGTTTATCCAATTACTTGTAAAGTAAGCTTTTCAACACAAGTAAGTGGAAGTTTTGTTCAATCTTATGCACAACCACTAGCAGCATCAGTTGCAA
This sequence comes from Thiotrichales bacterium 19S3-11, assembly GCA_021713295.1. GTDB lineage: Bacteria > Pseudomonadota > Gammaproteobacteria > Francisellales > Francisellaceae > M0027. Next base: position 18,405 of record JAKJJU010000017.1, on the reverse strand, counting down.
TGAATAGTGATGGTAGTCTTGACTCGGATGTAACACCGTTTAAAGATTATGCTAAAACGTTAGGCAACGGTTTAGCTTCTTGGTCAGATGTCTCAGCTTCAGGTGATCAGTACGTACAATATAAGCTTAATACATCAGATTGGGTTGGCAAATTTACAGTTAATCAGATGGTTAATCAGCCAGATCAGGCAGATGTTAATGATATTGCTGGTAAGTATGATTTAAGTGATCCAAGTTATTTAACCGTAAATCTTATTGAACATCCTTACGCATTTGATTCAAATTATGATGATAAAGATAATGTTCATTATTCTCCAACGGCACTTAGCAACACGTCAAGTGAAATAATTAACTGGATGGAACAAAACAGTGCATCAATGACATCTGGTTGTAGTGGTGATACTGATAATTTATGCTATAAAGCTGAACATTATGGTTGGTGGGATGCTGATCAACTTTATTTAGATTTTGACAATAGCTTATCTCAGAATTTACAAAACTTATACGCTAATTTTGCAGAATTTTCAAATGCGGCAAACTTAGTAGCTAATCAAACATCAATTCCTGTTGATTATGATTATATTAATATTCATTATACTAAAAATTCGAATGATATTGATGATTTAATTAAGGGAAATGAGATTTCATTTAATCCTTTAACTGCAGATGAATTTCAATTTATGGCGCAAGCTGATTTAGAGCCATTTAAAGATGAACTATCAAATTCAGGGTCATTTACCATATCAATGAGTACGGTACGACAATTGTTTAATCAAATAATAAACGATGATAATAAGTTATCTACTGATGAAAAATCGATGGCAGCAGATGCGGTTAATCGCTATTTATCTGATGGTATGCAGTTTCAGTATGCTGAATATTTATATATTATGTATTCGATTACAAATGCCGTATATTCACCTTATATGAATACAAAAGTAAATGATAGTGTTCGTTCATTAGAAGCAGATAAATTATACAATATGGTGGTTCTTCCTGTAACTAACTTATTTGCATTTTTTTCGCAAAATAATGTTGATTTTGGTGGCAATCAAAATCCAACAGATACTTCATCTGTAACTGATCCAGCAGAAGAAGTACTAACTGAGATTTTTGACCAGTTAGGGACAAATAGCAGTTCAGCAGAAGTTGGTGGGTTAATGGCCGCAATTTATAATATAGGTGTTGTTCCTGAAGATTTAGATGGTAATTTTGCTGCACAAAACTTTAGTATGATTCAGAATGTTCAAGCAATTGGCATATCACTGATTGAAGGTACAATCAATAGCATGATTGGTATATTTAATCATGCTAAGGATGAGCTAAATGAGATAAAAGAGTCAGCAGAAAGTGATCTAAAAGGTGTCGAACAAGATGCAAAGTATTGGTCTGCTGGAAATGCTTTATCATTAGGTGCAGTCAGTAATACAGCTTCAGCTCAAATTGCGCTGGAATATGCAGAAGTGATGTTAGATGTTACGATGCAAATGGCAACTTTTTCATTAAGTTTAATGTGGTTGCCTTTAGTGATGTTTGTTTTAACAACAATTTTCACAATTGGTATTTCGTTTTCATTAATTATCCCATTAACTCCTTATATTTTATTCTGGGCTGGTAAGACTGCTTGGCTATTATTAGTTATTGAAGCGATGGCTGCTGCACCAATTGTATCACTTGGCCTAGTGTATCCTGAAGGTTCAGAAATATTTGGTAAAGCAGAGCCGGGTATACAAATTTGTATGAATTTGGTGTTAAGGCCAGTATTTATGATTTTAGGAATGATCTTTGGTATTGGGTTGACTTATATTGTAATTCAATATTCAGCCGAAGGCTTTCATGCAATTACTGATTCATTATTAGGACTTATGCCAACATCGAATGGTACAGATGCAGCTGCTTATGCTAGGGGTACTTTCTCTTGTATGCTTATTTTCTTGTATTCTACATTTTTATCAATGGCATTTATGAAGTGTTTTTCATTGATTTACCTGATTCCAGATAAAGTATTACAATGGATTGGTAATACCAGAGGTGAGCGGGCAGGTGAAGCTGAAATTCAAGAGTTTAAAGGGGCTGGTATGCAATATGCTCAGGGTGCAGCACAAGCTGGTGGGCAATCTATGCAGCAAGGAATTGAGGCTGAAAAAAGTAATACCCAGTCTATGATTCAAAGTAAATCTGAAGTATCTAAATCGACATCACAACGCAATCTTGCAATTTCAAATGACTCGGCTCAAGCTGCCAAACAGGCTGGTGAAGCAGCATTGATGATGTAGAAACTGGTTAAGTTAAAATTTAACAATCTGATTTTAAATCAAATAATACTTCTAGCGCTTGGATGGGAGTTAAGCTATTAGGATCAATTAAGTTGAGTTTCGCTATTAGGGCTTCAGCTTCAGGTGTCAGGTGCGTATCAGTTATGGTTTCATCATTTTCCTCGATAAAAAAGTCTTCTTGGAATAAATTATCTTCAGATTTACTTTGCATCTCAAAGCGTTTGAGTAATTTTTTTGCATTATCAATGACTGCTTTTGGAAGGCCAGCTAATTTAGCAACGGCAATGCCATAACTTTGGCTAGTTGCGCCTGGTTTTACGGTGTGAAGAAAAATAATTTCATCTTTATGTAATGTTGCTGATAAATGATAATTTGCAATGCTTTGATAGTGTTCAGCTAATTGAGTTAATTCAAAATAATGGGTTGCAAATAAAGTTAATGCTTTAATTTGATGGAGTTTTTCAGCAGTTGCCCAAGCAATAGATAAACCATCATAAGTACTGGTGCCACGACCAATTTCATCTAATAGTACTAAACTATTTTCGGTTGCATAGTTAAGAATATTAGCGGTTTCAGTCATTTCAACCATAAATGTTGAGCGTCCAGAGGATAAGTCATCAGAAGCGCCAATGCGGGTAAAAATTCGATCAATTGGACCAATAGTAGCTTTATCACAAGGTACATAGCAACCAATATAAGCTAAGATAATAATTAAAGCAGTCTGTCGCATGTAGGTTGATTTTCCACCCATATTAGGTCCGGTAATAATCATTAAATTTTGTTCGTGATTCAAAATTAAGTCATTTGGCATGAAATTGGACTTTTGGGAATTTTCTATGACGATATGGCGTGCTTTATGTAGTTGAATGGTTGATTCTTGTGAAAAATTAGGGCAAACAAGGTTAAGACTTATAGCCCGTTCAGCAAAGTTGTTCAAACAGTCCAGTTCAGCGATTGCTTTTGCTGTAATTTGAAGCTTGTTATAATAGCTGGCAATTTTGGTTAAAAGTTCCTGATAAAGCGATTTTTCACGAGATAAAGCACGCTCTTTGCTACTTAGCACTTTATCTTCAAATGTCTTTAACTCATCAGTAATATAGCGTTCAGCATTTTTTAGCGTTTGGCGTCGACTATAGTGGTTAGGGACTTTATTGGTTTGTGCTTTGGATACTTCAATATAAAACCCATGTACGCGATTATAGCCAACCGAAAGGGTTGGGATTTGAGTCGTTTCTTTTTCTTGTTGTTCAAAGGCTAAAAGATAGTTGCTCGCATTTTCGCTAATAGCGCGTAATTCGTCAAGTTCATGATCATAACCTGGAGCAATAACGCCTCCATCACGAATAATAAATGGAGGTTCTTCTATAATAGCAGTAGCTAGTAGGCTGAGAAGTTCGTCGTATTGAGAAATTTCATCTAATATCGATTGTATATGCTGATTAGAAGTATTAGCGAGTAATTGATGAATTTCGGGTAGAATTAATAATGATTGACGTAATGCGGTTAGATCTTTGGGTGTAGCATTACCTAAGACACTACGTGTTGCTATACGTTCAATATCTCTTAATTGGTTAAGCAAATCGTATAATGCTAAATAAGATTTATCTTTAAGTAATGCCGCTATTATTTGATGGCGCTTTTCTATAAGAAGAAGGTCGGTAACTGGGGTTGTAATCCAACGTTTTAGCAGCCGGCTACCTAAAACATTTGCAGTTTTATCAATGATACTAAGTAAGGTCTTATCATTAGTGCCTTGAGCGTTTTTGATAAGTTCAAGGTTCTTTTGGCTTGTTGTATCAATGATCAGCTGATTGGAATGCGTGTCCACTTTAAGCGATTGAATATGTGGCAGTGATTTTTTTTGTGTTTCTTTCAGGTAGTTAATTAATGCACTTGCAGCTGTCATTGCAGTCGAATATTTTTCACACTCAAATGCTTTTAGTGAGTCAACCTGAAATTGTTCTTTTAAAATGGCTTCAGCATTTTTTTGGTTAAAATCCCATAATGGACGCTTTTTTACAACCAGATTAAGCATGGAATGAATCATATCATTCTCAGAAACTAGTATTTCTTTAGGGTCTAGATTCATTAATTCATTTTGTAGTTGGTTTAAATCATCTGTTTCAAAAATTCTAAACTCAGCGGAGGTAATATCTAAATAAGCAAGACCAATTATATTTCTATGTTGAAAAATACAGGCGAGATAGTTGTTTTGATTGGCTGTTAGAAGGCTATCTTCAGTTACAGTGCCAGGTGTAACAATGCGAACAACTTCACGTTTAACTGGACCTTTTGCAGTTTTTGGGTCCTCCACTTGCTCACAAATAGCAACGGATAGTCCATGATTAACTAATTTAGCGAGGTAGTTATCTACAGCATGATATGGCACGCCAGCCATTGCAATAGCTTCACCATTAGATTTGCCACGTTTGGTTAAGGAGATATCAAGTAGCTTAGCCGCTTGTTTCGCATCTTCATAAAATAATTCATAGAAATCCCCCATTCGATACAATAATAACATATCTGAATATTCTTGTTTAATCCTTAGGTATTGCTGCATCATCGGTGTATGGTTTTTAAAATCGTCAGTCATAGTTACTTTGTATTTACTTTTTTTATCCTTAATTAATGAGAAATTGTGACATAGATTGATAATAAATTCATCGCCTATGAAAACATTTTCATTTATTTTTTATTCAATTGCGTTAAAATACGTCTACTTTTAAGACTAAAAAATGGTCAAACTATATGAACTATCAAGCACAATTAAGAACGCAAAATCTCATATTTGGTTGGGTTGTTGTGGTTATTGCTTCCATGATATTTTTCTTTGAGTTTGGGTTGGGGGTTGTCTTTAATTCATTAGCAAGTTATATCTCTGAAAGTTACCAAATTAAGATAACAACAGTATCATTTATTTCAAGTTTATACTTTTATACTAATATAATTTTTCTAATTCCTGCAGGTATATTGATTGATCGATATTCTGCAAAAATTTGTATGATTAGTGCATTGACTTTATGCGTTATTAGTGCATTTACGATCGCATTTTCGCATAGTATTACATTACTTATTATTGCAAGATTACTAACAGGTGCTGCTAGTTCATTTTGTTTAATTAGTGTTGTTAGAGTTGCAACGAATTGGTTTCCATCAGAGAAAATGGGGTTAGTTATTGGTGTTGCTATTGCTATTGGAATGTTAGGTGGTTGGTTTGCACAAGCCCCATTAAGTTATTTGATTGAAGTTTTTGGTTGGCGAGATGCGCTAAAAATTGTTGGTTTCATTGGAATTGCTATTATTATTTTAATTTTCTATGTTGTCTCTAACACACCCAAAGCATTGCAAGACTTACGCAAAGAACAACAAAATGAAGTTAAAAGTTATTCTATTTTAAAAATGTTAGCTTTAGCATTAAAAAAACCTCAAAATTGGTATGCTGCAGTTTATACAGGCTTGATTAATGTTGGTACTTGGATGCTAGGTGGTATGTGGGCTAATGCTTATCTAGGACATGTTTATGGTGTTACTCAATTAAATGCTGCTTATGTGACAGGGTTTATGTTTTTTGGTATGGTCATTGGTTATCCTTTTTGGGGTGCTGTCACACAGTATTTAAAACGTCGAAAGTTACCAATGCTGATGGGCTCAGTTGCATCTTTAGTTGTCGTATTATTACTCATGAATGCATCGAGTAATTTAATGTATCTAGCCTTTTTATTTTTTGCACTAGGCTTTGTAACGAGTAGTCAAACAGTAGCCTATCCTTATGTTGGTGAAATTAATACCATGCTTGTTACATCAAGTGCTACTAGTATTGTTTCTATGATGTCTTTACTTTGGGGTGGTGTAATTGGAATGCCGTTGTTTGGCTATTTGATGAGTACTTATGCAACAACAGCTAATGTACCATTACAGTCTACAGGTACGTATCAATTTGCCATTTGGATTATTCCTATTGCCTTTATCTTAAGCTTCGTGTTTGCATTCTTAACAAAAGAAACCTATTGTGTAAGACAAGTAGATTAAGTATAACGTATTAAAGTAACTTATAAATTGAAATATATGCTTAGGAGATTCAATGCAATTTTTAGAATTTGAGCAACCAATTGCAGACTTAGAAGCTAAAATTGAAGCGTTAAAGCAAGTTAATCAAAAAGATGAGAAACTTGAGTTAAATGACGAAATTAAAAACTTAGAAGCAAAGTTAAAAAAATTAGTTGAAAGTGTCTTTTCAAATCTTAATGATTGGCAAATCATTCAACTTGCACGCCATCCTGAACGTCCTTATGCACTAGATTATATCAGAAGCTTATTTAGTGAATTTGAAGAGTTACATGGTGATCGTAATTTTGGCGATGATCAGGCGATTATTGGTGGATTAGCTAGTTTAGAAGGTTTGCCTGTGATGGTTATTGGTCAGCAGAAAGGGCGTAGCACTAAAGAAAAAATTAAACGTAATTTTGGAATGCCACATCCAGAAGGCTATCGTAAGGCCCTACGTTTAATGAAGTTAGCCGAGCGATTTTCGATTCCTGTTATCACCTTAATTGATACGCCAGGGGCATATCCTGGAGTCAATGCAGAAGCAAGGGGTCAAAGTGAGGCAATCGCAAGAAACCTTAAAGAGATGTCAGCTTTAAAAGTGCCTATTATCTGTGTCGTAATAGGAGAAGGTTGTTCAGGTGGTGCGTTGGGAATTGGTGTTGGTGATCGATTTTTAATGCTAAATTATAGTTATTTTGCAACAATTTCACCTGAAGGCTGTGCTTCTATATTATGGAAAAGTGCAGATAAAGCTTCTCATGCTGCAGAGATTATGGGTATTACTGCACCTAAGTTGAAAAAACTTAAATTGATTGATGATATTATACCTGAACCGTTAGGTGGTGCTCACAGAGATATGAATCAAATGGGTAGTATTTTGAAACAAGCATTAGTCAAAGAATTAAAGCAGTTAAATAAAATGGATGTAAATACACTATTAGATAGTCGTTATCAGAAAATTATGAAGTTTGGTGATTTCTTAGAGAAAAAATAGTGCTTATATATTTCATTTGCTTCATGAGTTCGCAAGTGATATAGTTATATATTGACAATTGATTATTATAATGGGGTGGGGTTGTGGATTTTTATCACTATTTAAAATTTTTAATTGCTTGTGATTACCCTTGGCAAAAAATTTGTTTAGCAAGTAATTTTGTTAATCAAATTAATGAAGAAAAATACAGAAGTAATATAAGTGATTTACATTTCAGATTAATTAAGTTAAAAGGTTATTTTTTTAATAAGCAGTCTAATGATGATTATCTGCACGTATTAAATAAATTCAAAGATATATTCGATAATTCGCACATAATCTCAGATAAATTTGGTATTTTATGTCAATATAAATACCTAGAGCTCATAGTTCACTACCTTGAACATACATCTGATCCAGTCAAATTACTGAATACATTATTTGATAAAGAAAATAAAATAGATGAGTATATTGATGATTTTAAGCTACAGAATAACGATGATAGGGCGAAAATTAAATATGAGTTAAGTGTAATATTTAAGTTCAATCAAATGATTCGTGATAACAAGACGGATGCTATTTTTCAGTCTAGGATAGATGACTATTATCCTAACAATAACAATAACAATAACAATAACAATAACAATAACAATAACAATAAAATATTAACAATATATATTGGTGGTAGCGCTGAGATTTTTAATGCTCTATATATATCACCGCATCTAGAGTTTTTGATGGGTAACTCTTTTGAAGGAGATATTGCTATTATGAATTATTTTGGTACTAAAACATCAAAAGAGATGATTGAAAGAGTTAAGAAATTCATCTGTGATAATAGAGATGAATATGATGAAATTCATTTAAATGGATTTTCTTTAGGAGGGTATATTGCAAATGCTCTCGTAAAATCTTTATTAGATGAGAGTGAGCTTTCAGAGTATAAGATAAAAAAACTTACCGTATCAAGCTCACCAAAATCAGCTGTAGCCTATTTTGAAGGGAAAAGTGATGCATTAACAGCTAATGCCATAGCACTATACGCCACATTAGGGATACCAGCAGTAATAATTGCTTTAGGTACAATAATTCCAGCTGTTATGAGTGCTAAATTTATATATGACTTAATAGATCAAATGCCAGAGAACAATATTACTCAGTCTACTGAGAATAGCTTAAACGATACGATAGAATTCCACTCATATAATAGAATTGATGATGATGCTGTCGTTGGAAATGCTCAGATTAAATATAATAATACGACTGAATTTAACACAGAAGAAGTAACAGGTAAACAATATAATCATCCTCATGAAGTACCGCCAAAACCACAAGATAAACTTGATAAAATAAAATTAGAGCTCAAAAGAGCTGGAAAATTAACGAGCGATTCAATATTTGATGCTTATTTAGATTATGCAGAGTCAATTAAAACTAAAAATCCTCCTAAGGTTTTGCCAAATCCTGCTACTTTTTTCACCACAGATTGGTTAGTGAGAAAAGATTCAATTGAAAAAGATTCAATTGAAAAAGATTCAATTAGAAGACCTTCTCAATAAAAAAGTCAAGAATAGAATTGCACTTAGAATACATAAAACACCTAACCAAGAATAAAGATTAAGTGCTTCATTGAAAAATACTTTACCCCACATAAGTCCAATAATTGATGCAACGCCACCAACTAGTGAATAATAAATAGGTCCTGCTATTCTAATTAAGATAAATAAAACAATATAGCCGGTGCTTGATAATATAATTTCAAGTAATATCAACCAATCATTAGTATCAAGTGGAAATGTCATAGGATAAAATTTACCCAAACCAAGTGTTATCGGTGTTAGGCAGATAGAAGAGGTAATTAACATACCCAACGATAAACTTAATGAACTGGATGGAATTGGTCTAAATGCTGCAATCCATATAGCACATAAAGCAAAGGAAATAGGTGCAATTAACGCAATGACAGTCCATGGAATATCATGAAGGCTTGGCAAAGATAAATTACTAATAATCGTTAGTATAATTCCGATAAAGCCAATAAATACAGCAATAAAACGTTTCAGTGAAAATGTATCTAATGCAAATAATATGGCTAATGGAAATGTTAAAATAGGCACAGTATTAATTAATACGGTTAAGATTCCTGAAGGGATATGAGCTGCTGAAAAATACATAACGGTATTTGGAATAACAATGCCTAAAATACCGCAAGTAATATAATAACGAACATAATTTGGCTTTAAAGAAAATGGAATTTTGCCTATTAGCACAATAAGAATTAAAAAAATCATAGGGCCTAAGGATTGCCAAAATCCATAGCCTAGTGGGTGGACACCGTGGGTCATGCAATAACGTGCAATGGTATAACCAGAGCCCCAAAGTGTACCGAGTAATAATAGTAATCCAACGGATAAAAAAGATCGTTTAAGTTTAGAGGCTATCATTAAACCTATTTACCCTATGTTTGTTAAGAATGCAGTTGATAAGGCACTTCAACGATAATACGTGTCTCTCCAGCATGCTCAGCTCGACTGACTGCACGTAGAGCAAATTTTAATAGCGCTGTTTTTTGGTTGTGCAGTAGTGATTGCCAGAAACGGTTAGTTTGTGCATTAGGTAGTACGACGATGGATAAGCCTTTTTCAGGATCGCGGCGATCCGTTTTATGTATCGCTCTAATAAGAGGACGTATGGTTGATTGATAACATGATTCAAGAACGATCAATTCCTCAGGAATATTGAGCATTTTCCACATTTTTAGTAATTTATCGGTTTCTTTTTGACTAACATTTACCGTTACAGGTGTAATATCATCAGTAATACTTCGAGCAAAATTCACTGCAGCAATTGTGCCTTTATGGAGTCGTGAAAGTGGGATAATTACTTTTGGATGCGTGATTGGCTTTAGAGAACTACGAAGTAGCTCTTCATCAGCGCTAAGGCTTAATTCTTTCTCTACACACGTATAATGCTGTTTAATTTTATAGAAGATATAAAAGAGGACGGGCATTGCAACGATAACAATCCAAGCACCTTCTAAAAACTTACTTTCAACGATAACGACAAGTGCGATAAAGGTACATACACAGCCAAAGGCATTAATTAATGCTCTAAACCACCAGAACCTTACTTTTCGACGTCGTTCAAACCAAACGCGCACTAAGCCAGCTTGACATAGCGTAAACGCTAGAAACACGCCAAATGCATAAAGTGGAATCAATGCACTTGTATTGGCGTGATAATGGATAATTAAAATGGCTGCCAGAACCGCTAAAATTGCAATACCATTACCAAAAGCTAAGCGATCACCAACATTTTGTAATTGGCGAGGGAGGTAACCATCACGAGAAATGATTGAGGCAAGCATTGGAAAGCCGGTAAATGATGTATTAGCTGCAAGGAGAAGGACAAGCATCGTTGATGCTTGAAGTAGGTAGTAACCAATACCATTACCAAAGATATGATGCCCTAGTTGAGAAAGTACACTTTCAGATGACATCGGTTCGACTTTTAATTTTAAAGCTAAATAGGCAATGCCGATAAACATAATGATCAATAGGGTAATCAAAGTCATTAATGTCTTAGCTGCATTTTTAGCTCTATTAGGTTTAAATGCGGAAACACTATTTGAAACTGCTTCAATACCAGTCATTGCAGAGCAACCAGAAGAAAATGCCCTTAAAATAAGTGTTAAAGTTAACGCTTTTGATGCTTGCTCTAGCGCAACAGCATTATGTGCATGATAAGAGAATTCATGAATGTATCCGGTCAACATAAAGATAATGCCAAGAACAACTAATAAAAGCACCATAAATATAAATAGGTAGGTAGGTAGCATAAAGATACTTGCTGATTCACGAATGCCTCGTAAATTAATCCAAGTAATAAATAAAATTGCAATTAAAGAAAACAATACAGCATGATCACCTAGAGCTGGAAAGGCTGAGGTTACAGCTAAAATGCCTGCTGAAATACTTACAGCAACGGTTAAAACATAATCGATCATTAATGCAGCCGCAGCGATAAGACCAATTTTAGGGCCAAAATTCTCTCTTGCAACAACATAAGCACCACCACCTTGTGGATAGGCATCAATCGCTTGTTTATAAGATATACCAACGACTAAAATCAGTAGTGCAATGAAAATTGAGATTTGCCATGAAAATACCAAAGCAGCAGCACCTGCTGCGATAAGGACAGTTAGTATTTCTCCAGTTGCATAAGCAACAGAGGATAATGCATCAGATGCAAGAATTGGTAACGCTTTGGTTTTTGAGAGTTTTTCTTCTTCAGCTTGCGACTTTGGAATGGGATTACCAAATAATAAGCGTGCAAGTTTCATAATGTTGCCTGTTATCTATTAAGTCCGATTGCAAAATTACACGCATTGGCTAATAAATGCAATCTTAAATACACATTTGATAGATCTTATGGCTATCTTCAAGCGTGATGTCTTGATGTTCACCCAGTGCAACCATATTGTGTTTTTTCAGGCTTTCTAGGGCGATTGATAATTTTGATTCTTCAAAATGTTCAAAAGACGATAATCTAACTTTTGCACCAAGGCTTTGGAAAAATAATTTAGTTTTCTCAATGGCTTGATTAACTTTATCTTCGTCGCTACCGGATGTGATTTGCCAAATACGTTGAGCATATTGAACCAATTTTTGATGTTTTTTATCTTTTTTATAGGTCATGACATTTGGTAGGATAATGGCTAGTGTTTCGGCGTGATCTAAACCATAAACAGCCGTTATTTCATGGCCAAGCATATGTGTTGTCCAGTCTTGAGGAACACCTTGACGAATTAAGTTATTTAATGCCATTGTTGCACACCACATAACATTTGCTCTAGCATTATAGTCTGTTGGGTTAGCAATGACTTTTGGCCCTTCTTCGACTAAGGTCAATAAAATACCTTCTGCAATACGATCTTGTAGAGGAGCATCCGCTGGATAAGTTAAATATTGCTCCATCACATGTGTAAAAGCATCAACTACACCATTAATCGTTTGCTTAAGCGGTAGTGAATAAGTGACAGTAGGATCAAGAATTGAAAATGCAGGGTATACCAATTCACTTGCAAATACAAGTTTATCACCGCTTTGACGACGGCTGATAACAGAACCTGAGTTCATTTCAGAACCAGTTGCAGGTAGTGTTAATACACAACCAAATGGCATTGCTTTTGTAACTTCAGCGCCTTTAGCTAAAATATCCCAAGGATTACCTTCATAATAAACACCTGCAGCAATAAATTTAGTTGCATCAATGACCGAGCCACCACCAACAGCTAAAATAAAGTCAACCTTATTGGCTTTAATCGTTTCTATTACTTTAAGGCAAGTTTCAAATTCTGGATTTGGTTCAATACCAGAGAATTCAACTGTTTTATGATTAGATAATGTATTAACTACCTGATCATAGACACCATTTTTCTTGATGCTACCACCGCCATAAAGAATTAATACTTTTTTAGATGAATCAATTGCAGTTGTTAAGTTTGCAATTTGTCCTTCACCGAAATAAATTCGAGTAGGATTATAAAATGTAAAGTTTTTCATTATATTTCCTTAGTCTAACAATTTTAAATTTTATTTAAGAGATAGTGAAATGTAGAAACAACAGAATAGCAGAGCATTGCTAAAAAGTCATTATTTGCATATTGAAAATAGAAAATTTTTTTGGATCAAATATCTAATATAACTTTAATTTTAGATTTCACTGAGTTCATAAACGTTTGTGATTTAATGTTTTCTATCAGCTCATATTTTCTGGCTATATAGTCCATACTTTTAACGTGATCGCTTAAAACTACGCCACCTGTTTTTGATGAGGCCGGCAGCTTAACTTCAAAAGGGTAACCTTTTATTTTGCTTGTAATAGGGCAGCCAATGATAAGTCCAACTTTATCATTGTATCTGCTATCGGATAAAACTAAGAATGGACGTCTTTTATTTGGTTCCTTACCTGCTTGAGGTTCTAAATTAAGCCAAATTACATCGCCTGACTTAGGGTAATTACTCATCTATATTTTCCTTGCCAACAAACTCATAGTCATCATGGCTTGTGTGTTTATTTTTAGAGGTAACTTGATTTAAAAGAATTTGAAGTTCATCATCTTCTTTTTTGATTATTAAACTATCTTTTTTAGTTGCAATATCAATAGCAGAGCCTTCGGTGAGCCCGAGTTTATGTGCTGACTTTGCTGGAATTCTAATTCCAAGTGAATTTCCCCATTTTTTTACTACGGAATGCATTATTTTATACTCCTTTATGATGTATAAACAAGTATAAACATAATTTCACTATTTGTCAATTAAGTGCTATCGGACTTCGTTGTCATAAGATAATGAAAGTCTCTAGTTATTAGATTTCTAAATATAGTGTTTTATATTGTGCATAGTGGGATTTTTAAAGGTTTAATATTTCAAGCTCTATTGCTATAGATTGAATTTGAAAACTTGTTATATAGCAGATAGATGAGGCATCTCTGTAGCATATTCAATTACTAATTACTCGTATTTATTTATTACAGTGACACTCATAGAATACCGTCAAATGACGGTACTGCCAGTATTTTATCTCTGCTAGCGTAGGACTTGTAACAGTTTTTTTATTGAATTAGAAGAGGTGCAATTATGAGTCGAACTCTAAAAATGATCACAGACTTTAGTCAATTATTTAATCATATCTTTTTTAATTTGGTGAGAGCTGATTTTACTGCCAAAAAAATTAGAGTCAAGTGTTTTATGAGGCATTAAATATTTAAAAATTTTAAATAAAACTGATTATTTTGAGATTGAGAATTTTAATCGTTTGGAGGTGATAGATGGGTAAGTCAAAGGTATTTACAAAAAGTAATGATGAAAAGACGAATATTGAATGTAAATTAGGTGATCATGCATTTCTTAATTTTATTGATGCAGTTGGTGATAAATTAAAAAATAATAAAAACTCTTTAGTTAGCAATATATATGATAAGTTATCTGAATTTTTAGAGCGTCCTCCAACAGCTGAAAGATTAACATTAGAGAACATCGATCAACAATTTGATAATCCACATGCTCTAAAAATTTCATTTAATGAGTTATTAAAAGATTTATCTCAATGTCTTGATAAAATTCCAGATGAAGTACCAGTATTTTTCATGGAGACAGCAGACATCCTAGTGAATGCTGCTTATTATATGGCTGATGAAAGGAATCACTTTTTTGGAGTATTTGAAGACACTAACTGGACAAAAGATAGTGCTGCATTAAGTAGTGTATATTATACGTTATTTTATATGTTAAATGAATTATTTAAAAGAATTACTAGCCCTGAATATACATCGATTAACCTTGAAGAAATTAATCTTATCTGTGAAGCAATTGAAGCTGGAATTGATAAGCTACTAAATGATGACTATAAAGATAAGAATGAAGGAAATCGTAATGATTTTTTAAAATCTATTAAAAATAGTCTATTACCTAATATACAAGTATATGCTCATTATAAAAATGAAAAAGAGCATTTTAGTACAACAGCTAATGATGTGGCAAGAAAAGTAGAAGCAACAACCTCAGAAGCAAATATGTTGCTTTTTGATATATCTCAGGGCAATGAAAATATTGCGACTATAGAAAATTCAAATGCTGATGAAGTATTAAAAATGACTGGTAATGAAGTTGCTGTTAAAGCAATGCTAGAGTATCAAGCTAAAGCTGATGCTGATGTTATTCTAACTGCAGTTGATAATGCCCGACAAAAAGCAGAAGAAAAGAAAAAGAGAGGAACGACGACAAGTCCTATGTATATTCATGGTGGTCAAAGCGCTTCTCCTAATGAAGAAATATATGATGAAATATCACAAAGTTTAAAAAATACTTATCGTGAAGATACTGTATCAGTTACAGATTTTACCTACAAAAAAGTTAATAAACAAGATAAGAGTAGTGAAGAAGATAAGGGCAGTAATTTTAATACTGACACAGATGTAGATACTAATGAGATATTAAATGAACTACAGTTTGAACAAAATGATGCTAAAAGAGATCGAATAGACTTAACTAAGCAGAAAGGGGTTGGCTATACAACAGAAATATCAAAAAAAGAAATCAAAATTAAAAAAGTTGCAATCAACAAAATGTCAATTGAGCTGTATAAGATTTTTTTAGAAAAAGAATTAAATAAAAGAGGTCTATATGGAGGAGAGATATTTAATAGAGCGATTAATGATTGTACTAATCAATTTATTGAAAGAAATGATAAAAGTAATAATGACTATTTAAAAATTTTTGGTAATAACATTCAGTATCAACAACAGAAAGAAGACGAATACATAAAAATCATAAAGCTTCAAAATGCATTAGAAGAATCACTAAAGTCAATAGATTTGATAACTAAACAGTATGGTGCTTTATGGTGGTCGAAAAATTATAAAAATTATTTAGATACAACATTGGATTTTATTGAAGCAGCGGCAAAAGAAGTAAGTAATTTTTATTCCACTAACTTTGTTAGTGATAGTGCTAATGGCCCGTATATAAATAATATTAGAAGTAAAATTAAAAATATAAAAGATAATTTTCCTAGCAAAAAAATATCTGAATTTAGAGTAAAGGCTCGCGACATTCAGGCAAATGATCAAGAACTTAATACAGCATTGAACAATTTCTTTAATTCATCAAATAAGCTAGCAGACCTTCTTGGTAAAAAAGATGAAAGGATTAAAAGTCAGGATATTCCAAATTCAATTGCATATGTAGATCAAGATCAATTGCAGAAAGATATCCAATCAATTCAAGAATTATGTCAAGCAAATCAATTAATAATTGCTAAAGCAAGACTATTAACCGAAAAAATTGAAAAAACAAATATTGAGTTACATGATACTGTTTTAAAACAAGAAATTATAATTAGTGCTCAAAAGAATACAATTGAGGAAATAAATACTAAATTTAATAAAACAAATGATTTATTAGTTTCAGCTAATTCTAAGCTAGAAACAGTTACAAAAGATCTTGAAGAAAGAAATGAATCAGAAAAGATATTTATTGATAGTCTGTTGAATAGGCTAAGGAGTACAGCTGAAACATTTGATTCAGAGCAAGAAAAAGTAAAAAACATCAGAGAAAAAATTAATAATGCAAAAGAACTTTTGAATTCTGAAAAAGACTCAGAGAGTATAGATGGTGAGTCACAAACGCTACAAAAAACTTTTGACGACCCTGTTGACTACGCTTCTAAAATTATGAGTGAGGCGTCTGAACTACTTGGAAGTTATTCTACACTGATGAAAAATTATGAGAATATTTTAAAAGATTTAACTACTTATGCTCAAGATAAGTTTCAAAGTGATAAAGATTTAATGGATAAATTATCAAGTGTTAAAGATAAGTTAACTGAAGCTCAAGAGACTATGAGTGTTCTAAGAAATGAAATTGCTTATTTACGAGGCCAACTTAATGCGATTAGTGCAGAAAATATACGCTTAAAAAATCAACTTAGTGAACAGCAAGATAAACTTGGTAAGTTACAAGAAGATAATAAAAAGTTACAAAGTCAATTGTTAACACAAAGCAAAAATATCTCTCAAACTCAAAAGCATCACCTAGATCCTGAGAAACTTGTTTCTGAAAACAAAGAGTTACAGAATCAAGTGCGACAATTAAATGAACAAACTGACAATTTAAAAAAAGAAAATGATGATGCAAAAGAAACTATAAAAAATTATAAAATTCAAAAAAGTAGCTTGGAAGATGTAATTGAAACCCTTAAAAGTGAAAAAAAGCAATTAGAGGAAACTAGCAGCAGTAATAGTAACCAGTTACTTAAAGTACAGCAGCAACTTCAAACTGCTCAAGAAAAATTAACAACATTAAAACAAGGTCAAGGTAGTAAACAACCTCCATCGTCAATAATAAAAACAGATCATAGTACAAAAACAAGAAGTCCCTCTCAAGCTTTAATAGATTTGAGAAATAAATGTCAAATTCAAATAGATGAATTAAATAAAGAGTTACAAGGGTGTTTTGTTCCATTTGAAGATCGCAAACAGACTAAAAAAGCCGTTTTAAGAAAAATTATTGATTTAATTGATAGTTGGGATAAGCATAATATAGAAGAAGGAAATATTTATAAAGAAGCAGTAGATTTTGTAAGAACTGAGAAATTTCAAAATAAACAAACAATTGCTGATATTAGAAGTACAGTAGAAGCCGGCATTTTTTCTCAATTTTGTTCTAATAGAACTTATAATTTATTATATGAATATACAAAGTCTATTAATAAAGGTGGTGTGAATTTAGATATGAACTTCTAAATTGTATTGCATAACCTACAATTTCGCAGCGGCACATGATGCCTATGTATATACTTGAAAGTACCAAAAATGGAACTGTAATTTTAAAGATATGCTTAAGAGAGAGTCATTAGTAAATATAACTTTCAATCACTAGATCAGTTATAGAAAAAGTTATTCACTTCTGATGAGATTGAAGCATTAAATGCAGTAGTTGAATCTGAAAGTAAAGCAATTTTAGCTAGACTAGAATTGGCGAATGATGCAAAAAAATATAAAGAAAAAACCAATTAACTTTAGATGCGTTAGCTGAAAAACTTGGCACAAGTAAGTCACAAGCAAATCGCATTGTAAAAGCCAAAGCATCCTACAGTTTAGAAACAATTTATCGAATTTGTCGTATTATTGGTAAACGAAAATTAGTTTTAAGAATTTATTAATAATCAGCATTAAAGAGAGAGGCAAAAAAATATGTTAGCCGTTAAAGATATTAATACTAGTTGGAAAGCTTTTCAACCTTACCTAGATGCTTATAAGACAAAGAAACAATATCAAGCATCAAAAAAATTATTATCTGAGTTAATGAAATTGCCAAAGCCCGACAAAACAGCAGATATCATTTCATTTGCAAAATAAAAAACCTAAATGAGAGAGACTGTTCACCCAACTGTGTCACCCTAAATCTCTAAATTTAACCTTCCAGGGAAGTAAATATCGAGCTGTGAAACGGTCATTGCCCAATTTGTTAGTGGCATAGTCCATTTTTTCTTAATTTGTTGGTAAGCACAGTATATGAGTTTAACCAAAGCACTTTCTGATGTAAA
>JAKJJU010000016.1 GCA_021713295.1 Thiotrichales bacterium 19S3-11 | reverse complement strand
ACTTGCATGTGTTAAGCATGCCACCAGCGTTCAATCTGAGCCAGGATCAAACTCTTCAGTTTGAATCTCAAATTTTTTAAAACAAGAACGTAAGTGTCTACATATCAATCTATTTTTAAGCTTCTTTGCCGCTGACCACTCTCAGGCGACAAGGGTGAATTCTACCGAGTTTGAAGACTTTGTCAACTAATTAAAAGCACTTTTTTAATTTTATTTATATTCTTATTTAATCTGCTTATAATGTGAGCCAAAATTAATTTAATATCAGGAATTATTATGGATTATTTAGAGAATGCTTGTGAAGTTTTTAGCATTGAAGTTGATGCAATCAACCATGTTAAAAAAAATCTAGATCAAAGCTTTAGTCAGGCATGTGAAATAATACTTAATGCAAAGGGACGTGTAATTGTTATTGGCATGGGTAAATCTGGGCATATTGGCAATAAAATTGCAGCAACACTTGCTAGCACAGGAACTCCTTCATTTTTTATTCACCCTGCAGAAGCCGCTCATGGTGACTTTGGCATGATTACTAAAGCAGATATTATTATTGCAATCTCAAACTCAGGTAACACTGAAGAAATCATCAAATTACTACCCCTTATCAGTCGATTAAATATTCCACTTATTGCCATTACAGGAAATAAAAAGTCAATGCTTGCCAAATCGGCGACTGTTAATTTAGATATTCATGTTGATAAAGAGGCATGCCCACATAATCTTGCGCCAACCGCTAGCACAACAGTAACTTTAGTACTAGGAGATGCTTTAGCTATTGCCTTATTAAGAGCCCGTGGGTTCACGGAAGAAGATTTCGCATTCTCACACCCAGCTGGCACACTCGGTAAACGATTAATTCTGCGTGTAAAGGATTTAATGAAAGTAGGTCAAACCATACCAAAAATTTCTCCTGATACTTTATTAAAAGATGCAATCATAGTCATTACAGAAAAAGGATTGGGCATGACTACTGTAGTTAATGAACAAAATGAACTCTTAGGCATCTTTACTGATGGTGATTTAAGACGAATTTTTGCAAGCAATTTAGACATTAAAAACACACTAATTGCTAATGTAATGATTAAAACACCAAAAACGATTACAGAAAATGACATGGCAACTAAAGCGGTACATATGATGGAAGCCTATAAAATTACATCATTGGTTGTGATTAATGATAAAAGAGAAGTTTTAGGAATTATCCATATGCATGACTTATTGCAATCAGGGGTTGTTTAAGTTTACAAAAATAGAATATATATACTAATGCTCTCTGGTTGCTCTGAATACAACATCAGGATGACGCTCTTCCGCTAATGATAGATTGACTCGCGTTGGTGCAAGATAAGCTAGATTTTCAGCAGAATCTAATGCTAGATTTTCAAAACACTTTTTACGAAATGCCGTCATTATTTTATCGTCTTGGCATTCAACCCACCGTGCACTATGAACATTAACTGCTTCATAAGCACACTTAACGCCATACTCATACTGTAGCCGATGAGCAACCACATCAAACTGTAACACTCCAACAGCACCAACAATTAAATCATTACTACTTAATGGCCTAAAAACTTGAGCTGCCCCTTCTTCGGATAACTCTGTTAAACCTTTCTGTAGTGCTTTCATTTTAAGTGGATCTTTTAATTGAACCCGACGAAACAACTCCGGCGCAAAATTTGGAATACCGATAAATTTAAGTCCCTCACCCTGAGTAAAGGTGTCCCCAATTTGAATGCTTCCATGGTTATGCAATCCAATGACATCACCTGGATATGCTTCTTCAACATGTTCACGATCACCAGCCATAAACGTTAATGCATTTGATATTTGCACCTGTTTGCCCACTCTAGCATGAAACAACTTCATACCTTTTTTATAGCTTCCCGAACATACTCTAAAAAATGCAATGCGGTCTCTATGCTGTGGATCCATATTAGCTTGAATTTTAAAGACAAAGCCAGTTAATTTTCCTTCATCTGGATTAACAACCCGATTATTTGTTTCTCTTGATAACGGTGGTGGCGCATAGTTTGCAAATGAATCCAATAATTGTTTGACACCAAAATTGCCCAAGGCTGTTCCAAAAAAAACAGGCGTTATCTTACCTTCTAAATATTGTTTATGATCAAATTCATTACCAGCACCTTTGACTAACTCAATTTCAGCACGTAAATCATCAGCAAGATCACCTAGTTTTTCATCGACCAATGGATTATCCAGTCCATCAATACGCTCAAAATTGTAAACATGTGATCCATGGCCTGTTTCATATAAATAGATACAATCCTCATAAAGATGATAAATTCCTTTAAAGAATTTTCCCATACCAATGGGCCAGGTCATAGGAACACAATGAATATTTAAAATTGATTCTACTTCGTCCATCAACTCTAAAGGGTCACGTACATCACGATCAAACTTATTAATAAAGGTTATAATTGGCGTTGTTCTAAGGCGACAAACTTCCATTAACTTAATCGTTCGAGCCTCAACCCCTTTAACCCCGTCAATAACCATCAAAGCTGAGTCAACAGCTGTCAATGTTCGGTAGGTATCTTCCGAAAAATCCTCATGCCCCGGAGTATCTAGTAAATTAATAACACAATTATCATAATCAAATTGCATCACAGATGTTGTAACAGAAATGCCACGCTGCTTTTCAAGCTCCATCCAATCTGAAGTTGCATGTCGAGACGCTTTTTTACCTTTAACCTCACCAGCAAGCTGGATTGCACCACCAAATAGCAATAGTTTTTCTGTGATCGTTGTTTTACCTGCATCTGGGTGAGAAATTATAGCAAAAGTTCTACGTTTAGAAATTTGCATCTGTAATTGTTTATTCATTTGAATCAGTATCTTTCTGCTTAGTGATTTCTAATTCATTTTCAGATTCTTCTACAACATCAGACTCTAAGTTTACTTCATCTATCTGTGTACTTTCTTCAATTAAGGGTTCGACCTGTTCTAACGCATCGGTAGCTTGTTCTTCTTTTTTAGCCATTACTGTTCTTGGGTCGATACCTTGTGCTCTTAAGCGTGCTTTCTCCTGAAGTTCTTCTAAACGAACTTGAGCGTGCTCAAGATGTTCATCTGAGATATCTTCAACTGCTTCACCTTCTAAATTAAAGCGTTGTTTATGCTCAAGAATAGCTCTTTGATAGGCTTGATCCCCAACATAACGACGTAAAACTCTAGTTAGCACACCAAAATGAATTTGTCTTTGAGTCCGCGCTAAAAATGCAGTAACAATATCATCATTAATACCGACTTTTAATGGTTTTTTTGCTTTTGGATTAAAACACCCAGGGAAGTTACGACATAACCACCCAAATAAACGACGTGATTCAACTTCCATTTGATCCTGCAGGTTAACGGCAACCGTCACTGTAGCATCTTTCGAAACACTTGGCTGTGAAGTTTGTTGCTGACGCCCCATTTTCTGGCCAAATTGAGGTGTACGCATTTGCTGATTATAGCTTCCACTATGAGTTCTTTGTTGTGATAAGCGCTTAGCATTCGGTTTTCTATCTGTCCGATTTGTAGCATCTGATTTTACTTGATGTTTATTTGTATTTTTTTCTGTTTGCGTTGTGCTTTTTTTACCTTTAACTAGCGATTTTAGCTGCTCAAATGCACTTAATTTTTTTCTTCCGTCAGACATTTTAGACCTTATACAAATTCGTTCGTATTTATTACATTTTTAATCTGGGAAATATCTCCCTTATCACAAAGTATTCAAAGGGTAATCGAAGAATATTCATTTGTCTAGACTTTCTTTATTGAAAGTTTTCGGAATATAAGCGTATAAAAATTTAGACAACGACTGTGCTCCCTAGTAAAATACCTTTTTAATCAAACTCATTATTTTTATAAGTACATTAAAATCAGTTAAACTATGGATAGAAAAATTAAACCACTTATCTATATTCCTCACGGTGCAGTACCTGATCAAAGAGGGTTTGCACCTGCAATTGTGGCAATGAAACAAACTGAATTATTATCATCCAAACTTTTTTCACCATCAATACTCTCTGCGCTAGAAACCTTAACGCCGTATCAATGCTATCATCAAATTCCTATTTATCGCTATGAACACAGTAAACTTTATAAAAAGCTTTTTACTAAAATTACTAAACTAAACCCATACCCCCTAGAGAAAGTCGCTGCAAATTATCTCAAAAAAATTAAAGCAGATTTACTTCATATTCATCAGTTAGACTTTAATGTTAATAAATTTCGCAACTATAATCGACACACTCCAATTATTTTGCATGCACATATATCTGGCCGCTCCTATAATGAAAAACTAGGAGAGGCAAATTTTTATATTGCTGCATCTGACTTTATCAAAGATAGGATGATAAAGAATGGCTTTCCAAAAAATAAAATTTCAGTTGTTTCAAATGCCGTTGATACCACTATATTTACACCACTGACTGATCAAGAAATTAATCAATATAAACATCAGAATCAAATTTCAAATAAATTATTTGTTATAACTTTTGCGGGCAGGAAACAAAATATAAAAGGGTTTCATACTTTTTTAGCAATGTTAGATAAATTAACAAAAAAATACCCACACGTTATCGGTATAGCAATTGGCGCGGATATTAACGAAAATAACACACACTTAGAAAGTTATAAAAACGCATATCAGTTAAGATCAAAGCTTAAAAAAGATCATAAATTACTTGATTTAGAACCTTGCTCCCACCAAAGTTTAAATCAATGGTTTAATATATCAAATGTCATCGTCTGCCCTTCTCTTGCTGAGCCTCAAGGAATGATTATGATTGAGGCGATGTCATCTGGTTCTATTATCATTAGTAATCGAGTTGGCGGTATTGCCAAGTCAGTGATCGACCAACAAACGGGTATTTTGTTAGATGATTTTGAAAATGCAGATCTTTATGCACAAAAAATTGATGATATAATCACTAACCCATCTGATTATAGTTTTATGAAGTCTAATGCAAGATCACATATTTTAGAAAATTATACATGGCAAAAGTGGGTTAATAAATTAGAAAATATTTACATAGACGTATTAGGCCATAAAGTTTAAGCATAACTTAATTTAGTTGATTTAACCGTTTGCACAAATGCTTCAAATAGCTCCTTACCATAATTAGTTTGAATACTCTCAGGGTTAAATTGTACACCCTCTATAGGATAAACTCGATGCTTAATCGCCATTATTGAGCAGTCATTTTCTTCTTCTGCTGTAATCATAAGCTCATTATTAGGGAATGTATTTTTATCTACGATAAATGCATGATAGCGCACGACATTAAAACGTTTTGGCAAATTTATAAAAACACCTTTGTTTAAATGAGAAATCATACTATTCTCTCCGAAAACTGGTTTTTGTGACTTTACAAGCCTTCCGCCAAATGCACAAACAATTGCTTGCATACCTGAACCAACACCAAAGATTGGTAACTGTTGTTTTAGTTGCTTAATAATTTGATGATCATCACTTTGATTGGATGCTTCTCCACCCCCAGCATAAATTAGCCCATCATATTGCTTAATTATTTCTATTGAGTTTTTCAATTCAGATAAGGATATAACGTCTGATTTCACACATAAATCATTTAATAAATGGCTTATAACATCTGAGAACACATTTTCACTACTAACTATCAATAACTTTAATTCAATCATATCTGCGAACTCCCTTTAATTGCTTTTAGCATTGGGTTTAATATATTTTCTATTTTATTAATCACTACATCCAATGATGAATCCGCCATCACATTTGACGCCGCACATGCTGTATATAACCCTTTTTGGTAAATTAATGTTCTAACACAAAGTGCTGTTTGTATAATATCTCTAAAATCTATAAAGCCAATACACCCACTACAGTATGACTTCTGAGAAAACTTCAAAGATAGTGAAGCTAAATTTGCCCTTGGTGCACCTGTTAAAACAACAGGCGGTAATAATGAAAATAACACTTCATATTTATCATATTTTTCTGAACATTGACCGCTAATATCAGAAACCAATTTTAGCTGATGTGAATCAGATTCTTTAGTCGCATACTCATTTATTTTTAAACTTCCTGAAACCGATATTTTTGCAACATCATTTCTGCATAAATCAGCTAGCAATAAATGCTCTTTTTTTAATAACACATGATCACAATCATTTTTATAAACACAACTAGAGACCGGTCGCATTGTAATAGTGTCATCTTCTAACTTCATTAGTAATTCAGGTGAGGCACCAATGATACTGTATGTATTAAAGTTAGCATAATACATATAAGGCGCAGGTGCTATTTTACAAAGCCTTTGATAGACATCAAACGGTGCAATACTTGATGTCATCGAAACCTGCTGATTAACAAAAGCCTGAAAAATTTCACCATCTGCAATAGAATATTTTATTTTTTCTACTTTTTCTGAAAGTAATTTATGCTCAGCAAATTCTGCAATAGAATATTTTATTTTTTCTACTTTTTCTGAAAGTAATTTATGCTCAGCAAATGAGGTTTGATTTTCAACTTTTGGTACTTTTTCATCATCAATTATATCGTATGGAATCATCTCTTCATCAATCAATAGCGTCTGAATAGATTGACGAGAATAACAAGGTGCTCCCTGTATTTGATTAATAATAAGTGATGTACTTTTACTAACTAAATCGCTATAGACAAGCCCTTGGTATATACTCAAATTCAAATCCGGCAAGTCGATATTATGATCTTTATCTGAGCTTAAATTATTCTCAAATGAACTATTAATACCGCCATCAATATATCCAAAAAAACCAAATTGAAAGCCACGATGACTACCTAAATATTCAATTTCAAACAGTGACTCAATGACTCTTAAAGTTTTAATTAGTTCATGAATATCAATAAGTTTAAACTGATTTTTATTAATTATAGGTAAATCTAATTTTTCAGTAATTTCTTTAATTACAAGTTCTGCTAAATACTCATTACCAATAATTTTCAGCTGACTCTTTTGTAGAATTAAGCTTAGCATCGGATTAAACCCAACTAATACTTTATTCTTATCCGCTTTTGAGCCTGATAAGGACTCTAGCAAAAATAGCTCATCTTCTGATAATACTTTGCGTAATTTTAAATAGGCATCATTTGCATTAACAAATCGATCCAGCTTTCGTAGTTTACTTTTAACTTCTATCATTTATTCTTCCAAGTCAAAATCAAATTGTTGCTTTATTTCATCTGAAGTATGCTTGAGCAAATTTGAACAACGAGTAATAGTTGTTAGGCTTACTTCAAGCTCTTTAGCAATAGTTCTTTGAGTCTTATCACTATATATTAGATAATTAGTTAATATAACACGCTTGGCCATTTGAGTTTTTTCTTCATCAGTTAATAAAAAATCTAATAATTGATCTAGCTCTACGATATCATTCTTAGTATTATGAATTAATTGAATAAACTGCTGCCATCCGAACTTAACACTCATTAAATTATCTCCAAAATAGATTAGTACTCATGTAACGCTACATAATGATGCTGTTAATGTCAAGTAAGAATAGACTAAATTTCTCTCTAATGACATTATCACTTAATACCTACGACACCTAATACTGTGTCAAATAACACGGTACGATCATAAAATAATAAATAGCCAGAGTTAATATGATTTGACATACTCTTAGTAATTTTAATGTGCTCTGTCGTTGGAATTTGATAGTTTGTACCAACAAAAACTGCTGATTTAATCTTTCCTTTTAAATAACCATCCTTTGAATTTTTTTCTAAAACATTAGGCAGCTTAGCTAGAGCAAATTGAGTATTTACGCCTCCTGAGTCAAATAATGTTCCAAAGGTATTTTTTAAAATTACATTACCTTTATCGTCAACGAATGTATAAGTAATTGGAATTTTACCGGGCTGCCAGCATTTAACCTGATTAATTGGTATAATCGGTGCAGCTAGATTACTACACCCGCCTTTTCTGAGTTTAAATGTCTGGTAATTTTTTAATAAGGACTTAGATGATTTAGTAAAGGTTAGTTTCTTATTTGGAGCATCGATTATTACCACCTCATTATATGGCTTAGGTAAGTAATTCAATAACGAGTTTTGGGTATTAATTTTGAGTCCTAAAATGCCACTTATTCCTTTGATACTGCCATTTGGAACCATAATAATCGGCACTTTTTTTGCAATTAATTTAGGAATACTATTTAATGTGACATCGGCATAAACCAATTTCCCTACTACATGTTTTGTGCCTTTGTTATAGCCATAACCTGTTTTTATCGTTCGCCCCGTCTCTTGATAATCTGAAACAAAACGCTCTTCAAGTAATAGCCAAGAAGAACCAGTATCAACTATAACTAATACTTCGGGCGATTGATTACCAACTTTAAGTTTACTATATAGACGAACTTTATTACCCTTAACTAATGCTAATGAACTATATCCTTTTTTATCATCATACGTTTTATTAGTATTAGAATCGCTAGATGCATACAAACTATATGGTAGAAGAATTAATAGTATCAAGCAAAACTGCAACAATTTATTATGCTTCACTTTCAAAACAAACCAGTATTTAATCACCTATATTTCTATTATAGTTAATTTTTAATATAGGTATTTATCTTCCCAAGTATGCACATGCAAATAATATAAATGCTTTTCATATTGAGTAACAATATCAGAGATGACCTGTATTTTAGAATAATACATAATATCATAATGCTGCCCCCCGTGTTCCAGAAACACTTCAGCTCTATAGTAATGTGAATCCACAGCTTCTTTTTCCAAAAAACCTGGCAATAAAAAAGAACGCAACCTGACACTGTAGGTAAAATTATCACCATCTTTTTTAGGAATCGTTAAGATGATCGTATCTGATTTTGTAACTAATGATGCATTAAGATGATGCTGCTGAAACTGGCTTAAAAACTCTTTCATTGCCGGCTGCACTATTTCAAATAAAAACGCCTTTGCTTGTTGATAATTTGGTGTCTTTAACAATTCATCCAAACGATTTTGCCAACTAACGTTTGCATGATCAAACTGTATGACTGTTTTATGTGTTTTAATACTTGATGTTTTTAAAAAGTCTTCTCTTAATGCCTTAACTAAAGCAATACACATTAATAACAATATAATTAAGAAAGGAAAAGCACTGACAATAGTTGCGGTTTGTAATGCAATTAGACCACCAGAATAAAGTAGCGATATAGCTAAAAATCCTTCTAATAGAGACCAACAAACCCTTTGCCATAGTACGGATTGATCTGCATTACCCGTTGCAATAATATCAATGACCAAAGCGCCTGAATCTGCTGAGGTAACAAAGAAAATTATTACTAGAATCATTGCGATTAAGGAAGTAACTAAAGAAAAAGGAAAGTACTGAAAAAAAACAAACAATGCTTTTGGCACATTATTTTCAACTGCTTGAATTAAGTTTCCAGCAACGGTAGTTTGTATAATATCAATACTCAAGTTACCAAATACTGTCATCCATAAAAAAGTAAAGCCAACGGGAATAAACAACACGCCAATTAAAAATTCTCGAATCGTCCGCCCCTTAGATACTTTGGCAATAAACATACCTACAAATGGCGACCACGCAATCCACCATCCCCAATAAAATAATGTCCAGCCACTTAGCCAACCTTGCTTATGTTGATAGGCATATAAATTAAATGTCTTATGAACGATTGTACTTAAGTAAACACCAATATTTTGCACATACGACTGCAAAAGGTGAGCCGTACTTCCAACGGTAAGTATAAATAGTAATAACGCAATAGCAATTGTTAAATTTATATTACTTAATAGTTTGATACCTTTTTGAAGTCCCAATGCAACAGAGCCAGTTGCTACTAATGTCACAATGACAATAATTATCACCTGCATACTGATATTATCTGGAACTTGAAAAATACTATTTAATCCTGCATTGACTTGACTTGCACCCAGCCCCAAAGAGGTTGCTATTCCAAAGATAGTACCAATAATTGCAAATATATCAATTAAGTGACCAACTAAGCCAAATATTTTCCTACCAAATATGGGATATAATGCAGAACGTGGCAATAAAGGCAATTTATGACGATAAGCAAAGTACGCCAGAGATAACCCAACAATCGCATAAACTCCCCATGCTTCGAGCCCCCAATGGAAAAAAGTTATATTCATCGCTTCTTTCGCTTTATCAACTTCGCTTTCAATGTTATTTGGCGGAGCTAAATAATGCTTTAATGGTTCTGCTACTGAAAAGAACATTAAACCAATGCCCATTCCTGCAGCAAATAGCATAGCAAACCATGATAAATTATGATGCTCTGGCTGGTCATGATCAGAACCAAGTTTGATATCGCCTAAACGACTAACCATCAAAAAAATACAGACACAAAGAAAAACTGCCATACCGACAACATATAACCAACCTAAGTTACTTGTTAACCAAACCTGTATGTTTGCAAAAACCAAATTGGATTTATTCGGAAAAATAATTCCAATTAATGTCAAAAAAATCACAATAGCTATGGATGGAAAAAAAACCGGTGCGTAAATTCCTTTTAGTTTAGTATTCATACTGTGACTATTTCCAATGATGTTGATTACTACTTAAGTCTAACATTATTATTAGAAAATTTAACTTGATTATTAGATAGTTATGCTTTAAATCATAGCTTTTTATTATCTACTAGTTAGCTCTAAGCTTAAGATTAAATAGCAAAGCAAACAAACGTCTGATTTATTAAAGTTATGTATTTATTAATTTTTCTATAGTATATTGTCCAGACAGTACAGATTTTATATTTTTAAAGAATCTGCTCTTTCCTAGAGGTTGCACTAAATAACAATTTGTAGTTATTCCAAAGCTTTCATGAGCTCTTAAAATTTGTTAGAGTAAGACACCTAAACAATTTAATGCGAAACTAATAAGCATGCCACACTATCCTAATATATCTTACGCAATTAGCACAGCAACGCTCTATACGCTACTTTTAATAGTGCCTTTAATTATTGGCTTATTTCATCAATTAATACTAAAGCCTAAAAATATACTGACTATCTATACAAACTATTATATCGGCTTTAACATTACATTAAGTTCGCTTTTTATTGCTTGTGCTTATATTTTTAATTCACAATCAATGGCTAAAATTCAAAACTGGCCTTACTCCCCAATGTTTATAGAATATGGTATTTTACAAGCTGCTATTTGTATCATTTCACTAATTTCTTTATGGAAAAACTGCCAATTTAAATCAGCAGTGGTTGGGTTTTATAGTATTTATTTACTATTTTTTTCAACCCTTCAACTAATTCAAGTAACTCATGCTTCATCAAACTATGAGTCTTCCCAATTAGTGGAATTAATCTATTCATTAATGCTTTGTGTTATATTAATAATATTCTATAGGCGCCTTAATAAAACAAATTTAAATAGTTAACATACCGTTAGTTGACGGTACTCCTAAATTCTCAAATATCCTAGGATTAATATGCGTAAAAACGATCAATCTAATAAGGGGTTAAATAATGTATAATGAGAATCAAAACAATCCACAAAGAATACTTAGTTTATTAAATAACGAGCCGACAAGTGAAAACAAAGATGATTATATCAAGTACCATTTACAAATTTTGGATTTAAATACTAGTTTTCAGTACTCAAAAAGTGATATTCAAAATCGATACGATGAACTAACGAAAGAACTAAATATTAAACCTCAATTGGGACTCACAAGTGGTGAAAGGGCACAAAACGCCTTAGACAAGGCAAAGTCCTTTTTAGATCACATTTACAACTTTGGCTCTGAGAATATAATTACCCCACCTAAAGACTCTTTTCAACAACAAACATTAAATAATACTCCTTATGTTCAAACCAATAGTCATACAAACACAATAACAATCAATCATACCTCTCCTCCCAACACGATATCTCCAGCCCCACAAACACAAACAGGTACAAGCAAAATAGATAATATACAAGAAAGTTAAAGGACAAACAAAAATACCTGCACTTATGAAGCCTCAATTCATATCTTATGCTCAAAAGATACAAAATAATCAAGTTGTTTCAAGGCATGTAGATAAACAAAGTGCTAATAACGAATTGCAAACTAGCAAGCAAAATGAACTAAAATCAAATGACTTTAATTTTTTTAACTCTCAAACGTATGTAATTGTTACAGTAGATACTTCAACATTAGATAAAATCCAAAATGGTAATGCCACATTATCACAAATTAATCCCCATAATATCTGCTCTGTATCTGAAGTAAATAATCTCAATAAATCTGAAAAATAACATTGAAGTCGCTTATTACAACATGATAGCCTTAGCTAGCATATGTTATTACAATAACAAGGAATCACTCAGTATGTCGCCAAATAAACTAATCTATACTATCATCATGTTTATAGTAAGCTGCTCATATATTTATGGAGGCAATACTATGTCTGAACGATTTGATAAAAAGGTAGTATTTATTACAGGGGGAACTTCTGGTATTGGGCTTGCAACAGCAGTGGAGTTTGCCAGAGAAGGAGCAGCACATGTCATTGTTACAGGTAGAAGCTATGAAAAATGGCAACATGCTCAAACTTATATCAAACAACAGCTATCTAAAGAGCAAGCAAAGCATATTGAATATATTAGCTGTGACATACGCGTTGAATCCCAAGTCCAAGAAACTTTAAAAATGATTTATGATAAATATGGACATTTGGATATTGCATTTAACAATGCTGGCGTACAACCTGGTGATGTCACCGCCAAAGGAAATATAGAAGATTTTGATTTTAAATCAGAACTACAATCAGATGGTTCGATTGCTTATATACTACCTACACCACAACCAAAAGCTAAAACGAACCAAAACGATGAACATTGGAGAGAAGAAATACCAACGCAATCTACGGCAGCATCTCACTATCGTGAGAGCCCAATTGCGACTAATATTTTAGGGACTTTTTATTGCTTAAAATGGGAAATAGCTTATACATTTTCAAGACAACCTAAAGATTTGCCTGTATCGATTATTAATACTTCTAGTCGGGTCGGCACGCTACCTGCTCCAAGCAGACCATTATATAGTGCATCCAAGGCTTTTATTAATTCATTGACTCGTTCTTTATCAAATCAAGTAGCACAAAGAGCCAATGCAGATAACCGTAGCATGGTTAGAGTTAATGCCGTTGCACCAGGCCCAGTTGATACACCACTTGAACGAGCTGCATTTCCTGGAAAAAGTTTTGAAACCGCTAAAGCAGGCGTTCCTATGCAGCGTATAGCTGAACCTGAAGATATCGCAGGAGCTGTACTCTTTCTAGCAGATAATAACATGTCAAATTATATTACTGGTGCAATTTTACCCGTTGATGGTGGACATGTTGCAGCACCAATTATTAAGCCATAATTTTGCTAGACTTATTCAAACAGAAATTAATTTCTTAATTCAAATAATCATACATAAACCCAGCTTGATAGCCTCCTGTCCCTTTTGGTGTTACGTAAGGACATTTTGAATCAACTGGACTATCTTGCTGACACATAAAGACAATATTTTTATGATCATTCATAAAAAATCCTTGAACATTACTACTATCACAATAAAGATTATAATGTTTTGCGCCGTAATCGTATTTTAAATGACAGGCAGTTGGTGTTGATGTAAAGTTAAAGGTATAACTATCGTAGTTATTGCTTGTACTATCTCCAGTTAGCGTAACATAACCATTACTATCAGGCATACCATTTTTCAAAATATACACCTTACCCAAACCAATGGTTGTAGGATATAAGTTATAGCCATTCGCACACATAGTTAGATTAAATGTCCAAGTACCTTTTTGTTTAACTCCAACAACTGAATCACTCCAACTTGGGCTACCATTATAGCTATTAAGATAGCTTGCATCATCAAACCCACCAGTCCATGACGCTTGCCACCTCGCAGTACATCCATCCCACCAGTTACCACTTGCAGAAGTTGTCATTGTACAACTGCCATGGACAATCCCATCATTGAAGGTAACGGTACCATTTGAAACAGAAGTCACTGTTTTATTGGCCCCTGGAGCAACATCAACCGTGCTTTTACCATTATTGATACCAACATTCAACGTGAAAGGGCAAGAATTTTTCACATTTATAACAGCAACCGACTTACAGCTAAAACTATAACTTTGAATAGGAATTATAATTAATAAAAGATACAGTAAATAGTTTAATTTCATTACTAAACCTAAAAATAGTTGCTTTATCAATTTTTAAAATCAATCTTTATCACGTATAAAATAATAGCATATTTTTTTGATAATTATCTAGCTAACGTTTATTTTACGGTATTAAGATCATTTTATATTCTATATATTACTACAAATTCACTTTTAACTTTTCATAAATAGGAGATAACAATGCCAAATAATAATATTGCGATAACAGGAAAAAAAGAAACAAGAGATAGACTTATTAATGCTTTTAAAGAAAATAATACAGATTATAGCATAAGAGGACCGAGTAATACTTGTGATGAAGACTGGTACTTAGCATCTGATGATACAGATAGCTTTAGTGTAGTATCATTAGAAAATTCAAGTAAAAATCTAGTTATCTTTAAAACTTCTAATTGTGCAGATCGCTTTATCTATACCGTAGATGAAGAGGACTTACTTTATGAACAAAGCCAAGTTAAAACGGGTCTGCAAGCAGTAAGAAGAGAATACCCCCGCGCTAATGTTGAAATGGTTATTCTTGATTCTGACTTACCTTTCTTTGATGATGATGAAAAACAAGAGGTTAATCAACAAATTAATACCCTTAATAATCATAGTAACTATGCATGGGGTAACGTTAATAATTGTCAACGAATTGACCTTAACAATAAAGAGCAGGTTAACCATGTAGTTGCTGGTCATTATGAACAGTATAAGATTGAAAAAAATAAAATGGCTATTTTAGAAGTGAATAAATCGAGTGCTGCTAATGCTAAACCTTTTGATAGTTTACCAACTGAAGTCAACTGCAAAATCATTGAAGAAGCAACTGGTCTTACTATTCAAGAAATAGATCAAAAATGTAAAAGTGCACCTTTAACCTTTTATCAAGAAACTTCAGAAGAAAATCAATCAAATACTTTGTCAATTTAATTTCAAACAAACGATTAGCAATTAAACACTATATGAACTTGAACTAACATTTGAATGACTACCAATCCAATCGGTATGGAAAAACTCACCTCTTTGCTTATCCGTACGCTCATAGGTATGCGCACCAAAATAATCACGTTGTGCTTGTAGTAAGTTTGCAGGTAATCGTCCTGTAATAAAGCCGTCAAAGAAACTAATTGCTGACGCCATTGCAGGTATAGCAATACCTGATTGAACTGCTGCTGCTGCAACTTGACGCATAGACTTTAATTCATTCGTTAAAATCGTTTTAAAATAGTCATCAAATAATAGATTTTCTAAATCAGGGTTCTTATCGTATGCCTTTTTAATATGTTCAAGAAAAACACTACGAATAATACAGCCCTCTCTCCACATTAAGGCAATTCCACCATAATTTAATTTCCATCCATAATGTTTTGCGGCTTCAGTCATTAGCATATAACCTTGAGCATAAGAAATAACTTTTGCAAATAATAAGGCACCACGAATAGCATCAACTTCTACTCTCTCTTTATGAATTAATTGCTTATCCATATAAAAAGATTCTGCTTTTACTCGGCTTTCTTTTAAAGCAGATAAACAACGAGCAAAGACACTTTCTCCAATGAGTGTTAGAGGAACACCTAGATCAAGAGCATTAATGCCAGTCCACTTGCCTGTACCTTTTTGTCCTGCTGTATCTAATATTTGATCAACCACATAATGACCATTTTTATCTTTAAATGATAATATATTCGCTGTAATTTCTATAAGATAACTATCTAATGCTGTCTGATTCCATGCCTTAAATGTGTCGCTTAATGCCTGATTAGTCATTTGATTTAAGTTTTTCATTAAATGATACGCTTCACAAATCAATTGCATATCGCCATATTCAATACCATTATGCACCATTTTGACAAAATGCCCTGAGCCTCCATCACCTACCCATTGACAACAAGGCTCACCATCTTCTGTCTTTGCAGCAATTGATTGAAAAATCTCTTTAATAACCGGCCAAGCTTTAGCATTACCTCCTGGCATTAATGACGGGCCAAAACGAGCACCCTCTTCCCCACCTGAAACACCAGAGCCTACGAAATAAATACCTCTATCTGACAATAACTTACATCTTCTGTCTGTATCAGGAAAATTTGAATTTCCACCATCTATAATGACATCACCTTGCTCTAAGTACGGTATAATTTGATCAATAAAATGATCAACAACTTCACCTGCTTTAACCATTAACATCACAACTCTTGGTGCTTTTAATTTCGAGATCATATCATCAATCGAATAAGCACCTATAATATTAGTATTTTTCGCTGCACCATTTAAAAAATCATCAACTTTTGAAGTAGTACGATTATATGCAACTACTTTAAACCCATGGTCATTCATATTTAAAATAAGATTTTGCCCCATAACAGCAAGTCCAACAACAGCTATATCTGCTTGGCTCATAATTTCAAACTCTCCCAAAAATTCAATTATTTAATTATATTCTCATAAGGTACTTGTTGATTGATCACCCGATATTTCACTCGTATAGCTCTCAAGTACTTTTTTAACTTTCTTGCCTTCAATACCTTCAAAGCGAACCCCTATTCCTTCTTCAGTAGTCGATGTTTCATAGGATAGCCAAACAATCGAACCACGAAAGCTTAATGATTGTCCTAATTCAGACAAATTGACTGTTATCTGAATTTGCTCACCCAAACGATAGCCATTTGCACTAGTAGCAACAAAAATAGCATTTTCTGCAATAAATGGCATCATCGCCTTATAGGCAGATAACTTATCTTCAAATGTAATTCTATTTAATGCCATAATTATTTTCCTTTTACATCAACCTGATTATTAGCTGCTGCATCGATTTGTTGGCTAGCTGATTTAGAAGCGTGCTCAGCTTCAGTTGTCTGTTTCTTCTCAAGCTCACCCTGAAGTATCTCATGCGCTTCAGCATTAGCCTTATCAAGCTCTAATTGTAATTGCTTCTTATACTTCCGACGATTTTTATACCAGATAATAAGAAAATAAACCAAAAAGATGAATAATATTAATATAATCGCAGATAATAACCAGTTTTCTCTAATGAGTGGCCCTAAATTAAGCTTTTGTATTAGGATAATTAACCCCTGCCCAAAATAATAACCGCCAATAATAAAAAATGCAGACCATATAATCGCACCTATTGCATCAAAAAACATAAATTTAAAATTAGATATTTTACTGATACCAAGTGCAAATGGAATAATGGTTCTAACACCATACATAAAACGAAACGCAATAATTAATCCAGCATCATATTTTTCTAATAGCCGCGTTACTTTCTCAATTTTACTCTGCGTTTTAGGAAAACGTTCAACAATTTGACGACCAAAAAAACGTCCTAAATAGAAGAAAAATGCATCATGGATAATACAGCCTACAATAGCTAGCAGTATCAATCCCGGCAAATGCAGCATATCATGAGCAGCCGCTATACCGCCAATAATTAAAAATGTTTCACCTTCTATGATTGCACCAAAGGCCATTAACCAATACCCCCAGGTCTCAATTAATGTTTCCCATTCAGCAGACATTGGTGCTGCTTGCACTACCACATCTGGTGTCATTTTTTCACCTCTCGATCAAAGTTTTGAGCACGGTGCCTTAAAAGATGATCCATTAATACAATTGCAACTTGCGCTTCAACAATAGGCACGGCTCGAATACCCACACAAGGATCATGACGTCCTTTAACTTGTATCTCAACTGCTTCATCATTAATAGTAATGGTTTTTCCTGATTTTAGAATACTTGAGGTTGGTTTAAATGCAACATGCGCAATAATAGGCTGCCCTGTTGTAATACCACCTAAGATACCACCTGCATGATTAGATAAAAAACCATCCAGATTCATCTCATCGCGATGTTGACTGCCACGTTGTTCAACTACATCAAAGCCATCACCAATGCTAACAGCTTTTGCTGCATTAATATTCATTAATGCATAAGCAATTTCTGCATCGATGCGATCAAATACAGGTTCACCTAAACCAATTGGCACATTTGATGCTTCAACCATTATTTCAGCACCAATTGAGTCGCCTTCTTTTCTAATTTGATTGATAAACTCCTCTAGCTTTGAGACTTGGTTTTGATTCGGGCAAAAAAATGAATTTAGCTGCGTATCCTGCCAAGAGTTAAACTCTGTTTTAATGTGCCCTATTTTTGATATACACGCTCTAATTTCAACTGCATGCATCAATTTTAAATATTTTTTTGCGATAGCTCCTGCTGCAACTCTTAATGCTGTTTCCCTTGCTGAAGAACGTCCACCTCCCCGATGATCGCGTATACCATATTTATGCCAATAGGTAAAATCTGCATGTCCCGGTCTAAACTTATTTTCTATATCACTATAATCTTTAGATTTTTGATCTGTATTTTCAATTAACAAGCCAATTGGCGTTCCTGTTGTTTTTCCTTCGAACACACCGGATAATATTTTAACTTCATCCGCCTCACGCCTTTGTGTTGTATAGCGGTTCATTCCTGGTTTTCTACGATCAAGTTCAACTTGAATATCCGCTTCAGTTAGTTCCATTCCAGGTGGCATTCCATCGACAATCGCCCCCAACGCCTTTCCATGACTCTCACCAAAAGTTGTTACACTAAATAGTTTTCCAATTGTATTACCCGCCATAGATTAGTTAGCCTTTTAAAAATGTTTCATGATATTTTACCAGTTCATCTGCCGTTAATAAAAAAACGCCATCACCACCATCTTCAAACTCAATCCATGTAAATGCCACATTTGGAAATTGCTCACACAATGCTTCTTGTGAATTACCAACTTCTACGATCAAAACCCCATTCTCATTTAAATGATGAGGCGCTTGGCGCAGTATTCTTTTAACTACATCTAATCCATCTACGCCTGCATCTAAGCCAAGTTTAGGTTCTTTATGATATTCCAGCGGCATTTCTGATAGATCTTTTTTATCTACATAGGGCGGATTTGAAACAATTAAATCAAATCGCTCGCCACCTAAGTTAGCAAATAAATCAGACTGAACAACACTTACTTGGTTTTCAAGGGCATGTAGTTTAATATTTCGTTTTGCTACTTCTAAGGCATCCGCTGAAATATCAGATAATACAATTTCTGCATTGCTAAAAACCTCTGCAGCTGCAATACCAATACAGCCACTGCCCGTACATAAATCTAAAACTCGACTTACCTTTGCTGCATCAACCCAAGGTTCAAAGTAATTTCGAATTAATTCACCAATCGGCGAACGCGGAATTAAAACTCTTTGATCAACATAAAACTCTTTATTAGCAAAATAAGCTTTATTCGTAATATAGGGTAACGGCACTCGATCAACTACTCGACGATAAATCCATTCTATCACGCGCTCACGCTCAATCGTTGTCAAACGTGAATCCAGAATACGTTGGTCAATATCCAATGGTAGGTATAAAGCTTGTAATACCAAATGTACTGCCTCATCCCAAACGCTATCACACCCATGCCCATAATAAAGTTCTGACTCTTCAAAACGACTTGTTGCCCAACGCAAATAATCGCGAACCGTAAGCAGCTGATCAATCAAGTGTTCTCTTTCATGTAAATGTTCAGACATTGGTTAATTTTTCCTCCAAATTGTACCTTCAGCTGTATCTTCCAAGGTAATATCCATCTGTGTTAACTTATCTCTTATTCTATCAGCTTCTGCCCAGTTTCGCTCTTCTCTTGCATTATTTCGTCTAAGAATTAATGCCTCAATCTCACTGGCAAGTTCACTATCTAAGTGGAAAAATACCTCTGGGTCTTTTTGTAAAATACCTAAAATACTACCTAATTTTACTAACAGCGATCCTAAAGCTTGTGCTTTATCATAGTTTTTATCTGCTTTTAATCGATTAATTTCTTTCGCTAAAACAAATAACTGAGACAATGCTTCAGGTGTGTTAAAATCATCATCCATTGCTGTAATAAATGCTTCTTCATAAACTGTGTGGTTTTCAGACTTATCAATATCAATTAATAATCCACGAATGGCTGTATATAGTCTTGTTAATGCCGATTGTGCATTTTCTAAATTTTCTTTTGAATAATTGATAATGCTTCGATAATGTCCTGCTAATAAAAAGAAACGCACAACTTCTGCATCAAACTCTGCTAATACTTCACGAATTGTAAAAAAATTATTTAACGATTTTGACATTTTCTCTTCATTAATATTAACCATCCCTGCATGCATCCAAAATCGTGCAAAAGTACAACCATTATTAGCTTCTGATTGCGCAATTTCATTTTCATGATGTGGAAATTTCAAATCATTTCCACCTGCATGAATATCAAACGTATCACCAAGACATTTCTTTGTCATTGCTGAACATTCTATATGCCAACCAGGACGCCCCATTGACCAAGGAGACTCCCAAGCGGGCTCATTCGGTTTTGCCGACTTCCATAACGCAAAGTCTAATGCGTCTTCTTTCTGCTCATCAACTTCAAATCGAACGCCTTGGCGCAAATGCTCAATCGATTGTTTGGATAATTTACCATAATCTTTAAATTGTCCAACTCTAAAATAGACATCACCTTTATCGGTACTATATG
Source organism: Thiotrichales bacterium 19S3-11 (assembly GCA_021713295.1). Taxonomy (GTDB): domain Bacteria; phylum Pseudomonadota; class Gammaproteobacteria; order Francisellales; family Francisellaceae; genus M0027. Next base: position 38,795 of record JAKJJU010000016.1, on the reverse strand, counting down.
CATACCCCTTATCGATTAACGAGGCAATCATTTGAACAATTTCTTCCACTGTATCAGTTGCTCTTGGCTCAAAGTCAGGGCGTAGTAAATTTAACTGATCAAAATCATCATGCATACGTTTAATGTAAGTCTCAACTAGTGCTTCACAAGACTGTGATTGATCATTAGCTCGATTAATAATTTTATCATCTATATCAGTAATATTTCTAACATAAGTGACTTCATAGCCTCGAAAACGAAGATAACGGATAACAACATCGAATGCTGTATACGTTCTACCGTGACCTATATGACAATCATCATAAACCGTACTACCACAAACATAAAGCTTCACTTTATTAGGTTCAATGGTTTCTAGCGGCAATTTTTTTTGAGTTAATGAATCATATATCTGTATCATCTATTATAATTCCATTGTATTTTGGATCTAATTATTACTATTAAACTAGTATAAAATAAATTAACTAATTAGACACTTTAGACCTAGCATCTAATAATCTCAAGCGTATTAGTTGATCTGACATCAATGCACAAAACTCACTCATCTGAGGTCCATGCGTCATGCCACTGATTGCAACACGTAATGGTTGAAATAGTTTTTTGCCTTTAACACCTTGAGTATTTTTTATATGTGACGTTACTTCTGACCAGGAAAACTGATTTTTAGAAATCGCTAATGCTGCATCAAAAAACTCACTGCCTGCCTCAGATAATATAGTTAACGCGTCCTCTGAATAGGTCAAGTTATCTTCTGAAAATAATATATTGCAATAATCTAGGGCATCTTTTGGAAAGATTACATTATCTCGTACAATCTGCATAAAAGCATCTTGCTTAGCTTGGGGAACCTTAATTTGAACTTCATCGCCTAACCACTGCCAAAGAATTTCATTATCTAGGTTCAATACCGCTTCTTTTTGCCAATAGTTCAGCTGATTTTCATCATAGCGTGCGGCTGATGACCCAAGGCGTTGCAATGAAAATTTCTCTGCCAACTGATCAAAGCTCATTAAATCATTTTCTTCATAATAATGACCCAAACGAGCTAGATAATTTATCACTGCTTCTGGCAAATAACCCAAAGCTTGTAGTTCTTCTAGGCTACGAGAACCATTACGTTTTGATAATGGTTTAGCATCTGCACCTGTAATTAAAGAAATATGTGCATACTGAGGTTTGTTTAAACCTAAGGCATCAAGAATCATTAACTGTCTCGGTGTATTAGTTAAATGATCTTCACCGCGTAGAACATGAGTCACCGCCATTAGCGCATCATCAATCGCATTGCAAAACATAAATGAAGGGCTTTGGTCGTTCTTACGAATAATAAAATCACCAATATCATCTGCATTAAACTTTTGATTGCCTTTAACAACATCTTCAAACTCAACCACTGCGCCTTGAGGCACTCTAAATCTCAACGCAGGTTTTAAACCTTCTGCTAATTTTGCTTGTGCTTCATCATTTGATAAATGTCTGCATGTACCTGGATAACGCGGTGCTTGACCTGAGGCTCTCTGAACTTTACGTGTTAATTCTAATTTTTCTTCAGAACAAAAACAGGGATAAGCTAACTTACTATCAATCAGCTTCTGATAAAAATCTTCATACACTTGATTTCGTTGTGACTGAAGATATGGCCCATTACCTAAATCTTCGCCAGGGCCTTCTTGCCACTGACACTTTAACCATTTTAAATCTTTCTGTAATTGCTCACAATATTCGCTTTTAGAACGTTCACTATCTGTATCTTCAATTCTCAATAAAAAGATATCATGATCTTTTTTTGCCAATAATGCACTAAAAAGTGCAGTTCTAGCATTACCTGTCGTAATTAATCCTGTTGGAGATGGTGCAAATCTTGTCTTCATTTTCTTATATATAAAGTTATCTTTAATTGAATGTTAGATATCTTAGCGCGGATTGATTATATAAAACAAGATTAAAAGCGTAGAGATTAAAAACAATTTTAGCTTAGGTCATTTAATCTTGTCGTTACCACACTCAACATTAGACAATAGCTCGATGATACTTGCTACTGATTTGATGTATCTATTTTCATGACGATAAACTAAGCAAATAGTATCTGTAAAATATAACTCTTCAAATAATACGCGACAATCGGATGAACTTGATTGACTATAGCTTTTTGGTAACATTGCAACGCCGACTTTTTCAGACATTAGCCTTCCTAATACTTCAAAGCTATTACTTTCAATAATTCGTTTGATATGAATATCCTGTCTCTGCTTAAGACACCCAAGCAGGTATCGAACTTGTTTCAAATTCATATCACAAATAATTGTTATATTTCCTAGATCAAGCTCATCATCTTTAAAATTATGCCATAAACCAATCTGATCTTGATGCATTTTTTTTATTACTAGATCAGGGTGTGGGTTTGGATTAACAACAATACCCAAATCAACTTCAAAATTAATAACAGCTTCATTGATTTCTCTAGATAAAACATGGCTAAAACGAACATTTAACTCATCATTTTCTCTAATAAAGTTAAAAAAAGATCTAGGTAAATGATAATTAGGAATCATAGAGTGACAACCAATTGTAACGGTTCCTGATAACTTATGATTGGCATCATAAGCAGCATATTTTACCGTATTCCAAACCTTTTCTAATTCTTTAGCTCGTTTAAATAATATTTTGCCCGAAGGTGTTAACTTAACGCCTGTTTTAAAACGGTTAAATAATTTAGTTCCCACTGTTGCCTCAAGTCTTTTTATACTTAGACTTAAAGATGGTTGTGAAATACCGATACGTTCAGCTGCATAAGTGATTGATTCTTTTTTTGCTACTTCAACAAAATATTGGAGATCATTAAAATTCATTTATTTTAGAGCTATAAATATTACCTATTACATACATAGATAATAGCCAATTTAATCTATGGTTTAAAACTATTAATATAATTTCTTAGCTTAATGAGATGGATACTATCGCAAATGCAAACTGAAGTTAGAAAAGTAAATGATCAATTAATCACAAAGCACAAGCACTTAAATAATCCTCATCCAATAGCAAAAAAATATTTTCACAAATCACACAATATCGACGCATACCAAAGAATAACACGACCTGTAACGCTATTAATTGCTCAAACTGTACTGATTATTTTTTGCCTAATATTACTTCTGCAGTTAATCAAAATGAACCGATTGAACTCGTATTACCTGCATTTCCTGGAAAATCACCTAACCCTTATAAAGTTTTAGGGTATCTACCTGATTATGCTGAAGTAATCTCACTTAAATTTTTAGATGATCTTTGCCAAAGCATAAAAGAATTCTACGCGCCAGGTATGAACATAACAATATGTTCTGATGGCAGGGTATTTAGTGATATCATCGGAATGAATGAGGCACATGTAACCAATTACCAGATTCAGCTAGAAAACTTAATAAAATCAATGTCACTGGATACGATCAAAATTTTTAATTTAGATTATCTATACACGAACGTTGATTTTATAGAAATGCGTTATCAATTGATCAAGGAGTACGCTGAACCTCTAGCATCGATTCAACAGAAAATTCGTTTAGGTGCAGAAGCCTCATCTAATTTAGAAAACCAAGCACTTAATCAATTATACAAAGGGATAACACGCTTTTTATTTGAAGATTTGAAGTATCCTGGCCAATTAAAAACTAATTCTGCACGTCAGAAAGAAGCAAAAGCTAAAGCTTACAAAGTTATTCAACGAAGTGATGCTTGGAGTCACCTCATTAAAGCCTATTTTCCTAACGCCGTTAGACTATCAATTCACCCCCACCCTTGCGGCTCACAAAAACTTGGTATTAAGCTGATAGCTGATGAAATTTGGATGACACCATGGCATGGTGTAGCACTCGAACATAATAATAAATATTCTTTAGTAAAACGCTCACAAGCTGAATCACTCGGTGCCAAACTTGTCTATTTTCCTAATGGGCAACCCAGTCATTATCAATTATAGATAAATTTAACGTTTCTATTTGATCAAAGGAAGTATAAATGACGTATCAACTTACCTATCTTAATCCATTTGGATTATTATTAGAGGCTCACTCAGAAAATATCAAAGTAACTGATATAGAAAGTGAGTTTTTAAAAGATTTATTTGAAAAAAACCAACTACTCGTATTACGTAATTTCGAAATGTTTCATACGACTGATGACTTTTCAAATTACTGTCAACGATGGGGTGAAATTTCCCTTTGGCCATTTGGCAAAGTACTTGACTTAATAGAGCATGATAATCCTCAAGATCATATATTCGATCATAGTTACGTTCCTTTACACTGGGATGGAATGTATCGTCCACAAATCCCAGAGTATCAGATATTTCGCTGTTTAAAAGCACCCGAATTAGATCAAGGTGGTAAAACCATTTTTTCCAATACCATTTCAGCACTACATCATGCCTCTTCCTCAGATAAAGAACTTTGGCAAACTGCTATTGGTACTTATCACAGGCAAATGGAATTTTATCATAGTAAAACAATATCACCCGTTATTACAAAGCACCCATATAAAAATAGTTCAATCATCCGTTATAACGAATTAGTTAATGATAACAAAGGAGAATTTATCAATCGTCCAAATGCAAGCTTTAGTGGTATTGAAAAAGATAAACTAAATGAATTTCATCAAAGCCTAACACGCGCATTATATGATCCAAAGAACTGTTATGCACATCAATGGCAAGAAAATGATATTGTTATTGCCGATAATTTTAGCTTACTTCATGGTCGTGAAGCATTTATTTCTAAATCACCGCGACATATTCAAAGGGTTCAAGTTTTAAGTAACCCACCATTTGATAACCCTTCCTTAGAGTCTTACCAATGAATCTCAAAACCGATATTTTAATTATAGGTGCAGGCCCTGTTGGGCTAATGTGCGCTTATTTAGGAGCGCTTTGCGGCATGCGTATTATTATTATTGATAAATCCGCTGCCCCCCTTGACGTTGGTAGAGCTGATGCATTAAATGCTCGTAGTTTACAATATTTAGAAATCATTGATCTATTTAAATCGCTATATCCTTTAGGTAAAACATGCAATACAAGCTCAGTTTATAAAGACGGCAAGTTTATCTCGCGCCAATCTTCTTGGTGGGAAGAATTAACCGGATGTTTTCACAAGCATTTTCTTATGCTTGGCCAGTCTCATATTGAAAATTTGCTTGATAAAAAATTACAAGCATTAGATCAAGGCGTAAAACGTTTAACTGAAGTTAAAACCATTACACTTGATGAAAAGCATTGTTTTAGTTTACTTAATACTGGTGAGGCTATTCAGTCAAGGTATATTATTGCAGCTGATGGTGCACGCTCTTTTGTAAGAAATTATTTCAACATTCCTTTTGAAATTACTCGCCCACAAATTACTTGGGCAGTCATTGATGGTGAGATTGATACTGATTTTGATAAAGTTCCAGAAATCATTGTCTTTCAGACGACGACATCAGATGTTGCATGGATACCCAGAGAAGGAACAATCGATAGATTTTATGTGAGAATGGACTGTGATAATTTCAGTTTAGAAGACGCTATTGATAAAATTAACCGTGCAATCACACCCCACTATTTGAAGTTTAAACAAATCATCTGGTTTTCAAAGTTCTCAGTAAAAGAGTCAGTTGCAGAGCAATTTTTTATAAAAGAGAAAATTTTTCTAGCCGGTGATGCCTGTCATATCCACTCAGTCAATGGAGGGCAAGGACTTAATACCGGTCTTGCAGATGCGTTTAACTTAATCTGGAAAATAAACATGCATTTAAATTTTGATTTTCCAAGCTCCATTTTAACAAGTTATGAACAGGAAAGAAAACCAATAGCAAAATCCGTCATTAAAATATCTGGAGATCTTGTTCGTGCAACAAAATATGCTAATGGTACTAACCACGCCCAAACTTACGTTAAACTGATACAACGCTATTCTGGCTATATTACAGGCATGGGAATTAGTTATGGTAATCAGACAGTTAAAGGTAGTCGCCTATATGATTTTGAAGTCCATAATCTAACGACTAAATTAAGAATTTATTCTTTGTTAGAATATCACTATTACACCTTACTAATCTTCAGTGATGAACGTATTTCTATTAAATTACCTAATTTTATTCAGTCCATTCAAATTAAATCATTCAAAAATTCAGATTATTATTGGGCAAATGATGCACCATATAACAAACAAGCCATGCTAGTAAGACCTGATTCATTTATTGCGCAATCAATGCCTTTAGAAGCTATTGCTGATATATGCAAAATGCTTATTAGAGATAAGTTATAAGTCATATATATGATCACAAGTTACCTCATTGTCTTTGTAGTTGTTATTGTTATTGTTATTGTTATTGTTATTGTTATTATTTTGTTCCTGATTAAAGAAATATGCCATACTATCTTGAGCTTTCGTTTTGACATCATGTCCTGCTACATAAGAAACTATAGCCATTTTTCCGAGTTTATTTACAGGTAATTTATTAAAATGATGCTCGAACTTTTCAGGAAATGATAAAGCATACTGCACTACTTCTCTAGAGTTTTGTAATTGAAATTTCTCTAACATAGCTAAGTTTTTTTGAAATCGCTGAGGATTAACTAACATCGATTGAACATTAACGTCTGTTGCTAAGTTTAATGCTCTTAAGTTTAAATATAGCGAACTAACTAGTTGAATAGTAGCTACTGGCATAAGTTCTACATTTTGAAATTTTTCTCTACACAATAAAGTAAAGTTGACTACGTTCTTTTGATCCTTCAGGTTAAGCATGTACAATATAGATAAATTAATCTTAAATGAAATAGGATCTTCTAATAATTTGGTTAAATGCTCAACAGTTATTAGGTCATGAATACATAACAGTGGATAAGTATCCTTAATAGCATTTAATCTTTTTTCTATTTCATCTGAATTTCCTTGAAATAATTTTTCTACTCCACAAGCACCAGTCTCTTTTATAGCTTTTAATTGTAGAGAAACTTCTTTAAAAAATTCTGCATTATCTTCTATTTGTTTGACTGTAAACTTCCCATCTAAAACTAATTCTAATAGATGCGTTTGGAGACCAAAATGACAACCGTGATCATTTACTTTTATAGCATTTAGACCATTTATAATCTTCTTTAATTCATGTGATGGAAATTTAGTTGGTAGACTAGCATATCTTTGTATCACTACATCAAATAATCTATTAATTTCTGATAAATGATTAAAACAATATTTTATATTTTCATTATGAAATATCGTATCAGTCAGATAACTTATTCCAAGGTCATCACCTAGCTTTAGCCTAAACGCTCTGCCAAAAAAATTTATAAACTTTGTAATTTCTTGAGAATTATTTTTCTTTAATAAGTCGAAGTTTTCTATTAGGCTCTCTATAGATACATCTCCTATTAAAAATAGATCTTGATGTTTTTTTATATCATCTATATTATTTAAAACAGCATCTAATTTATCATTAAATGCTATACAATTAAATAAATTCGAAATAACTGTAGTATTAACGCCATTCTCTTTCAAATCCCATAACTTGAATACGATATTATTTTTATTCTTATTTAGGAAGTTACATAATCTTATATTATCAGATAATACTTGTTTGAATTCTTGATTTTTCCATTGCTTTAGTTCCTTTTCACTTAATAATTTGGAAAAAGAATTAAAGAATTTGTCTATAGGTTCCTTATTAAAACCTTCAAAGAAGGATTTGAACTTAAATTGATTATTCTGAAAGTCATACTCATTGTCATTATTAGTTATTGGATATACAAAAAATGATCGGTTATCATTGATAACTTTTAGAGCATTATCTAGATTAGCTTTTCTAAGCTCTTCAGCTGTTGGTAACTTTAACGTATCTGGCATACCGCCCCCCTATTTTTTTAAACTACCAGTTAATCATAGAGTATTTTATATGCTTAGTCACGAAAGATAATATGACAGTTTTTTTATTATAAACTAATTAAACATCAGAAACTTACTAACCATTTAGTCTGATAATTTATTATATCAATTACAATTGAAACAGAACAATTTAAGGTAAACTAGTCAGTAGTAAGTAAACTTAAGCCTTCTTTTTATGATCAAGTGCGGCTTCTACGAAGCTAATAAATAACGGATGCCCATCTCTTGGATTAGACGTAAACTCAGGGTGAAACTGACAGGCGATATACCAAGGATGTTCTTTAACCTCAACCATCTCAACAAGTCGTTTATCCGATGAGCGACCACTAATTATAAGCCCTGCTTCAGTTAATGCTTTAACATAATGATCATTGACTTCATAACGATGGCGATGACGCTCAGTGATAAATTCATTTGCATAGATCTCTCGAGATTTTGTATCTACTTCTAAATAACATAACTGTCCACCCAAACGCATTGTACCACCTAAATCAGAAGCTTCTGTTCGTTTCTCTTTCTGGCCTTCTTTTGATTCCCACTCTGTGACTAGTGCAATCACAGGATTTTCTGCTGATTTATCAAACTCTGTACTATTAGCATCCTTCAGTTGTGCTACATGACGTGCATACTCAATAACAGCTACCTGCATCCCTAAACAAATACCCAAATAAGGTATCTGATTTTCTCTGGCATATCGAGCTGCCTTAATCATTCCCTCAACACCACGCTTACCGAATCCACCCGGTACTAAAATCGCATCTAAATGACTCAGTATCTCTACGGAATTTTTTTCAATATCCTCACTATCTATAAAGTCTATTTTAACTTTAGTCTTTCTATGAATACCACCATGAAATAAAGCTTCATTAATTGATTTATATGCATCCGATAAACCAACATATTTACCAACCATACCAATGGTTACTTCAGCTTTAGGATTCTTCTCAGCTTCAACAACACTATCCCATTCACTTAAATCAGCTGACTTAACTGGCAGCTCTAACTGTCCAACAACGCAGACATCTAAGCCTTGATCATGAAATTTACGTGGAATTTCGTAGATACTTGCCACATCCATCGCAGCAAATACATTATTAAGTGGAACATTAGTAAATAAAGCAAGCTTCTGTCGTTCTGAATCAGAAAATGGAACTTCACAACGACAGACTAATACATCTGGTTGTATACCAATAGAGCGTAATTCTTTAACTGAGTGCTGTGTTGGTTTTGTCTTCATTTCTCCTGCTGCTTTAATATACGGCAACAGTGTAAGATGTAAAAACAGTGCGCGTTGCCTACCCAGTTCAACACCAAGCTGGCGAATTGCCTCTAAAAATGGTAATGATTCAATATCACCAACTGTTCCGCCAATTTCTACAATGGCAACATCAACACCATCAGCACCATCAATAATTTTTTGTTTAATTGTATCTGTAATATGCGGAATAACCTGAACAGTACCACCTAAGTATTCGCCCTTACGCTCTTTGCGTATAACTTCTTGGTAAACTTGGCCCGTTGTGAAGTTATTTTTCTTTGACATTTTACCACGGACAAAACGCTCATAATGCCCAAGATCAAGATCAGTTTCTGCACCATCTTCCGTCACGTAGACTTCACCATGTTGGTACGGGCTCATAGTACCTGGATCAACATTAATATAAGGGTCTAACTTCATAATTGTCACGCTTAAACCGCGAGACTCCAATAAAGTCGCTAGCGCTGCAGCTGTGATGCCTTTCCCTAGTGATGAAACAACACCACCAGTAACAAAAATAAAACGTGTTTTTGAGTTCAATTGCATTGATATCTCCTTCGCTTATCAACGCTGATACAGACTATCAGATAACCTAAGTTACTACCAGAGATAAATGTAAAAATTTTATTGAAGTAAATTTAAAGTAAATACAACGGCATCTTCTCTTGACTTGCCATCAGGACTTGGATAGTAGCCTTTTCTGACATTAAGCATCTCAAAACCACTGAGTTTATAAAGATTAATTGCTCTGTCATTAGACCATCTTACTTCTAAGAACAGTTTTTCAGCTTTATTCTTTTTGGCTTGTTTGATTAAAAATGATAATAACTGCCTACCATAACCAGAACCTTGTAAATTTGGTTCAATACAGATACTCAATAGCTCAGCTTCATCTAAAATAATTGATAAAATTCCATAACCAATTAAGGTATCATCTTTAAACATACCCCATGCCCTCGTATGCGCAGCTAAAATACTATCTCGCATCATCGTCATAGACCATGGTGGGTTGTATGTTTTGCGCTCGATCGTCATCATATTATTCAGCTGATCAAGCCCGAGTGATAGAAACTGAATTTCTGAAGACATCTAACATCACCTGTTTTTTTAATTGTGGCTTATCTAACATTGATTCAAATAATTTGCTGTTTATCTTAATCACTCTAGATGAATCTTGGCAAGTACTTTGTGTAAAATTTATAACTAATTTTCCAGAATAATTTAATTGATTCTCAATATGTTCTGAATCTTTTGTTAGATAAATAGTTTTAGATTGGCACTGATTGTACATTGTCTTCAAAAACCAGAACATTAACTGTCTGATTTTTTTATTTTCCTGCCAGCTTTTAGGGCATAGACACAACACATCAACTGGAACTTTATTTTCAAGTAGTTGATCAGGCACACATAAAAGACTTGCATCTTTTTTCAAATACCAATAATCAAGCCCCAACTCTCTTAAATAATTTTCTTCAAACATAGCTATTACTTCAAAATTGCTTATAGATAAACTGCGCACATCTATCTAATAGTAATCAATTGCTTAAGAACAAACAAGCACGAATTTCACATCAAACAAAAAGCAAAAAAATAATAAAATTACTAAACTTTATTAGCTATCTATATGATTCTCAAGCACATCATTATCCATACTTTGTTTTATCACAAATATGCATTATGATAGGTAACTTACATAATAATCAATGGAGCATTGGACTTCCATGTGGAATCTCTTTAGAACAAAACGATTTTTACCATTATTTATTGTCCAGTTTTTAGAAGCAATCAATGACAATTTACTAAAATATGCATTCATTATCTTAATTACCTACACACTCAACTACAGCACATCTGAGGTTAATTCCATTAATGCAATTGCCGGAGGTATCTTTATATTGCCTTATTTTATTTTATCTGCTTTTTCAGGACAGCTGGCAGATAAGTATAATAAAGCAACACTCATACGTTGGGTTAAAGTATTCGAAATAGCAGCGATGAGCATTGGTGGGTTTGGTTTTTATTTTCAAAGCACACCTATTTTATTATTTACACTATTTCTATTAGGTATCCACTCCACCTTATTTGGCCCGATTAAATATTCAATCCTACCGCAACATTTACAAGATAATGAACTTGTTGCAGGTAATGCATTAATTGAAGGCGGAACCTTTGTTGCCATACTTGCAGGTACAATGCTTGGCAGTCAACTATTTCCACTGAAATTTGGGCCAGAAATAGTTACCGTTCTTGGTGTTGCTTTTGCAATTATTGGTCTTCTGACAGCATTTCAAATACCAACAGCCCCCCCTGCTGATGAAACTATTAAATTAAATCCAAATATTTTTTCCTCTACCTACCAAATCATTAAAAAAACGAAAGCAAATAGACGTGTTTTTATGGCAATATTAGGCATTTCTTGGTTTTGGTTAGTCGCTGCATGCTATATGACATTATTCCCTGCCTTTGTTAAAGATGTACTTGGCGGCACACCTGCTGTATTTAACTTTTTCATCATATTATTTTCAGTTGGTATTGCAGTTGGCGCTCTAATTAGTAATAAAGTTCAACACGGTGAAATCAGCGCACGTTATGTGCCATTAGCTGCTATTTTTATGACGGTATTTATGCTACTACTTTACTTTGCAAGTCACATTTATACACTAATGCACTCTAACTTAAGTGGCCATGCGATTGGTTTGGGTTCATTTTTATCTTCAGCTACTGCTTGGTTTGTCATTTTAATGACATTTTTTATTTCTATTTGCGGTGGCATTTATACTGTACCGTTATACGCTATGGTTCAGCATTTAAGTGATAAAAAAGAATGTTCCCGCACTATCGCAGCAAATAATATATTAAATGCACTATTTATGGTCATTATGTCTATTTTTGTTGCCATCTGGATGCAACTATTCGAACTATCCATTGAAAGTATCTTTTTAATATTAGCTCTATTAAATTTTGTTGTAAGTATTTATATTTGTCGCTTACTACCTGAAGATTTATTTAAATCGTTAGCAGAGAGAGTGTTAAAATTTTTCTATCGTGTTGAAGTTAAAGGCATAGATCACTATAAAGATATTAATGAAAAAGCATTAATTATTGCAAACCATACCTCTTTTCTAGATGCACTGCTTTTAGCTGTATTTCTACCAAAAAAACCAATTTTTGCTATTAATACATTTATTGCAGAACGTTGGTGGGTAAAACTATTTTTACCTCTAGTTGACGCCTATCCTATGGATCCGACTAACCCAATGAGCCTTAAAGGCCTGATTAATGAAATTAAAAAAGGCAAGCATTGTGTTATCTTCCCCGAAGGACGCCTAACAATGACTGGAGCGTTAATGAAAGTCTATCAAGGCCCAGGTGTTATTGCTGATAAAGCAGAAGCCCCAATTTTACCAATTAGAATCGATGGCGCTATGTATACTCCGTTTACTCGCTTAAAAGGAAAAGTAAAAGTACGTCTATTCCCTAAAATTACGCTACATATTTTACCGCCAAGAGAATTTAAATTAGACAAACACTTATCTCAACGTGAAAAGCGTAAACTTGCTAGTCAACAATTATACGACTTAATGACAGAAGTGATGTTTGAGTCAAGCCAGAGTCATAAGCCTTTACTCCAGGCACTATTTGAAGCCAAAAAAACACATGGTGCTAAAGTAAAAATTGCTGAAGATATTAGCCGCCACCCCATCAACTACCGACAAGTTTTACAGAAGTCACTACTATTTGGTGCACATATTAAATCATTTTCTCAAAGACATGAAAATATTGCACTGTTATTACCAAATACAAACGCAACGCTTATAAGCTTTTTTGCAACACAAGCAGCTATGTGCACACCAATTATGCTAAATTTCTCAAGTGGTACTAAAAACTTACTCAGCGCATGTCATACAGCAAAAGCACAACACCTCATTACTTCAAGAGTCTTTTTAGAACAAGCCGAACTAGTTGAATCAGTCAATGCAATACAAAAAGCGGGATTAACAATTCACTACCTTGAAGATATACCAAGTTTATTAACAAAAAGTAAAAAAGCAAAAGGCATCTTATGTTATTACTTTTCACCTATATTTTTGAAATGTTATAAGCGTCACATAAACGCTGAGTCTAAAGCAGTTATTCTATTTACCTCTGGCTCAGAAGGGACGCCAAAAGGTGTTGTTTTAAGTCATAAGAATTTGCAAGCCAATCGTTATCAATTAACCGCTAAGATTGATTTTAATAAAAGCGATCGCATTTTTAATGCATTACCATTATTTCATTCATTTGGACTAACAATCGGTACACTCGTGCCCGTTTTTTCTGGTGTTCCTGTTTTTTTCTACCCGTCTCCTTTACACTTTAAAATTGTACCTGAACTGATCTATGATACAAATTCAACCATCCTTTTAGGTACAGGAACGTTCTTAAATGGTTATGCACAACATGCACATCCCTATGACTTTTATAATGTACGTTATATCTTTGCTGGTGCAGAAAAACTGAAAGATGACACTCGTAAACTCTATGCAGAAAAATTTGGTTTACGTATTTTTGAAGGGTATGGAGCAACTGAAACGGCACCGGCACTATCGATGAATACGCCCATGCAAAATAAAGTTGGCTCAGTCGGCAAACTACTACCAATGATTGAGCATAAACTTGAATCCATAGATGGTATTGACCAAGGTGGCAGACTTTTTGTAAAAGGGCCTAATATTATGAGTGGCTATCTATTAGAAGATAAACCAGGCATTTTACAGCCTTTAAAAGATAACTGGTATGATACAGGTGATATCGTTAGAATAGATGAACAAGGTTATGTTTTCATTCTAGATAGAGCTAAGCGATTTGCTAAAATTGCAGGTGAAATGATCTCACTAACACAAGTTGAAAATGAATTAACTAACCTATGGCCATCATACTTACATGCTGTAATTAACTTACCTGATCAGAAAAAGGGTGAACGTTTAGTATTAATAACTAATTATCCAAATGCAGATAGAAATCAAATGAGAGAACATTTTAAAGCCGTTGGCCTAAATGAGTTAGCAATTGCAAAAGAGATTATCATCGAACATGATATTCCTTTATTGGGTACCGGAAAAATTAATTATGTCGAATTAAAAAATAAATTTAATTCTATTGAATAAATTCATTATTAATTTCACTTGCGTAAACCTATTGTAAACCTTAAAATAAAGATACTTTATACGAACATTCAAGGACGAAACATTGGCAAAATGCACAATTTTATCAATCGATGGCGGTGGTATCCGAGGCATTATTCCAGCGACTATTTTAAAATGCATTGAAAATGAAATAAAGACACCCATTTATAACAAATATGATATTGGTTCCGGCAGCTCTGCTGGCGCATTAATCATGCTGCAGCTTAACGGATTGAAATTTTCTGCTGAAAAAGTATTAACACATTTTACTGATCCACAAATGATTGGTGAGATGTTTCACAAACGCTTCTTAAGATTTGTGTCATTATTCTATGGACCAATTTATGATGGTGTTTCAAAATCAAAAATGATCGAGTCTATCTTAAGTTGTGATATGAAATTTACAAATATTGACAAACCAACTTTAATCACAGCATATGACCTAACCAATAAGCAGTCCGTTGTTTTTAAAAGTACTGGCGGTAGTGATTCACAAAGAGATGCAACTATTGCACAGGTTGCTGATGCATCCAGTGCTGCTCCTACTTATTTCCCTCCAGTTAAGATAGGCAATGACTGGCTCGTTGATGGCGGCATTGCGGCTAATGATCCTTGTATGTGTGCTTTAAGCTATGCGCTTAAACTTGGATATCCATTATCTGAGATTAAAGTGTTATCTCTTGGGACCGGCCTTTCAAAAAAGCAATCAGCTATTCGAAAAAAACATGTAAAAAGTTCAGATCATTGGGGTAAAGTAAGTTGGCTTAAACATGGAATTATCGATGATCTTATGCGGGGTAATACCACCATTAGCGAATACCAATGCCGGACATTATTAGCTGAAAATCATCTGCGTATTAATCCTGATCTTGAACATGCAGATTCTGCAATGGATAATATTACAAAAGAGAACATTAAGAATTTAGTTGATGTTGGTATAAAATCGTATAATGACAATAAAGAAAAAATTATTCAATTTCTATGCTAATTGCATTGTATTATTTATATAGTACTATTTAACTTATATTGCTGTGAAATTAGGAGTTATAAAAAATGCAAAAACAAGCAAATCGTATTTTTATTATTGGTCATTCTGGTGCGGGTAAAGGTGTACTTGCGCAAGCCATTGCTAAAAAATTAGATTGGAAATTTATTGATTCTGATTTTTCTTTAGAACCCAGCATTGGCCAATCAATGACTAAAACGCTATCAGAACCTGGAAAGCATGCATTTCAACAAACTTTATCACACATTTTAAACTACCAAACATCATTAGAAAATATTGTCGTAACAACGGATGATAGTATTATTGAATTACCTGAAAATCAGGCGATATTAAAAACAGAGTTTAGCGTCTTTCTACAGGTAAGTTTACCTGTTCAATTAGAAAGAATTGGACATAATCGACCTTTATTAGCTAATCATCAATATAGCGAATTCTTAACTGATTTACGCAAACAAAGAGATCATTTATATAATATGGTTCAAAGCCATACGTTAAGTTCAGATGATGGTGATATAGATCAGCATGTGAAATCTACCATTGATGCATTTAATAACAAATGAACTGACTAGGCTAGCTTAAAAATCAAGAGCATACATATGAAGCAAGGAAAAGCATTATTTAAACGCCAAAAGAAATTAATTGTTTATATCAGTATTATTGTTTTTTTATTAGATATAATTTTCATTGTTTTAAATTATTATACGAGTAAAAAGGCATTAGATGAAAGCATATTGGCAACAGCCAAGTCTCATCAGGCTGAGTTTAATTTAACGTTAGAAATGACTTATCGAAACATGATGCAATTAGCATTATTTATCAGTAAAAATGATGATCTTAACCAATTATTTTTGATGGGTAAAAATGCTGTTATTCAAGAAGGTGGTGGTGCTGGTGGCGTTAAAGCTAATCAAGCAAGAATGGAACTCTTAGCCAAAGTTAAACCAGCTTGGGATAACTTAACTGAGAGTTTTAATATCAGACAATTACATTATCATTTAGGGCCAGGTAGTACGAGTTTCCTGCGCGTACACAAACCTCAAAAATATGGTGATAATATGGATGATTTACGTCATATCATTGTTGATACCAACCAAGAAAAAACACCTAGATATGGATTCGAAACTGGCCGAATTTATAGTGGATTACGAGGTGTCTACCCCATTTGGACGATTGATCCAAAAACATCTAAGGAAGTTTATGTTGGTGCCCTAGAAACAGGAACATCATTTAAACAAATTTTGCCTGTCATAGCAAAATCTTTTGCAACAAATATGGCTGTTTATCTAACTAAGAATCATGTTGAATCTAAAATGTGGGCTGAGTTTATTAAACAACATTTTAAGCAATACCTGCAAGGTGATTTTTATCTTGAAGCAAGCTCTTCCAGTGAGGTAAATGCTATATTTTCAAGAACTATAATTAGTGATCATTTAAACTCTGAAAATGTTAACATTATTCATTACAATAACAATTATTTATCTGTATATTACTTCCCTTTGTTTGACTATCAATCTAGTACAAGCAAAACGCCAAAACCCGTTGGTTTTGTACTAATTTGGAGTAATATTAGTCAGCTAATTAGCGAGTTTAGATATGGAATTATCTTAAATATTTTATTTTCAATTGTCGCACTCATTATAATTGAGTTCGCCCTATTTGGGTTTTTAAAACGACAAAAACGCTTAATTATTGCAGAAAGAAAGGCGATGTACGATGGGCTAACCGGAATCTACAATCGCGGTTTTTTTAATCAAGTTCTCAATCGAATGAAAATTGCTAAAGATCAATCGCTACTACCAATTTCTTGCATGATGTGTGATATTGATTACTTTAAAGCCTTTAATGACACTTATGGCCATCAAAAAGGCGATTATTGCATTAAAAAAGTTGCCCAAACACTCAAACAGAATTTACGTGGTCAGGAAGATATTCTTGCCAGATATGGCGGAGAAGAATTTATTGTTTTATTACCGAAAACCTCAGCTAACGAAGCTGCCATAATTGCACAACGCATGCGAGAGACGATTTATAACTTACAAATTGAAAATAAAAATTCTAACGTTAGTAACTATGTCACCATCAGTATCGGTATTAGTTCAATTGATAAGTTAGATGACTTGAATGTATTAATTGAACAAGCAGATAAAAAATTATACCTATCTAAACAAAATGGTAGAAATCAAGTTACCATTTAATTTATACCTAAGTTAGGTTATTAAATTTAAATCAGTTTTATTTATTCACCTGATCAATTTTTCTAAATGTACTTCTATATCAGCTAATGATAAGCTTCATTATACTTAAGCTTTAACGCATTTTTGGCATCCGTATGACACAACAGCAAAAATACACACATCCAACACCAGGGCAATTACCTTTAATAACACTAATTTTATTGATTTCAATTGCATCTGTTGGCAGTGTTCTACCTTCAGCAGCGTTACCTGCCATTGCTCAACACTTTAATATTAGCTTAAGTCAAAGTGAGTTAGTTATTACAATCTTTGTTTTAGGTTATGCAATTAGCCAGTTACCATATGGTGCATTAGCCAATCGTTTTGGTAGGAAAAACTCACTCTATATTGGTCTTATTATTGCATTAATTGGCGGATTAATATCTTCTATTTTCAATGATTTTACAATTGTACTTATTGGCAGATTAATTATGGCATTAGGCTGTGGTGCGGGGTTAACACTTACCTTTACAATGATTGGTGATGTTTACCAAAGTACAACAGCACGCAGAGTTACTGCTTACGCTACTAGCTCATTTGCAATAATGCCTGGTGTTGGTATTTTTATTGGTAGTCAATTAACAACCTACATCAACTGGCAAAGTAATTTTATATTTTTAACGCTATATACGTTACTCGTATTAATTTTGGCATATTTCTTGCCTGAAACAAAACCCAGAACTACACCAAAAGCATCATTCAAAGAGATTTTATATCGATATCGTGTTGAGTTGGGTAAATCTAATGTTTATCGTTATGGTTTAATTTGGGGCTTAACCATATCAATAATCTATATTATGGCGGCAACTGCATCAATTATTAGCATAAATGAAATAGGCTTATCAAATACTACCTTTGGTATTGATTATTTAGTCATTATGTTTGGCTATTTCATCGGAAATTTACTTACAGCAAAATTCGATCATCGTCTAAAAGCATCTATTATTATGCTTATTGGTACAATTATCACGTTAATTAGTTCTTTCTTTTTAGTGCTATTTCCTTTGTTTAGCACACCAAATCCGTATGCATTTTTTGTCCCATCAATTATAATGTTTGTCGGCTTACCGATGATTTTTTCAACTGCTGGTGCGTTAGCCGTCCAAAATGCTAATGATAAACCTACCGCATCATCTTTAACAACATTCATTGCTATGACAATAGGCTTTATCGCATCCACTTCAGTTGGGTTTATTCATCACGCACTGTATTTCAAAATTCCATTAGTCATGTTAATTATCGGCATTCTAGTACTTTTTGTTGTTTTATATGAAGTTATACGAGAATTAACCAAAGTTGATAGTTGATACTAAACTATTTAGGGATCTGTCGCAAACTCAATTTTTAGCATAAAATATACACAAAACAGCCTGCTCTGGACGCAATTATGCTGCTAATGCATAGAATTGATCATAAACTGTCATATTATCAGCATTGATATGCTGACCTTTCTTAAGCATGTTAACCAATTCATATCCTGCAATAGTAGACTCCATTGAGTGCCAAGATTTAAATCCTAGCATGGGATTGGTTAGCCGTTTTATATTGCGATGATCTTGTTCAATACGATTATTAAGAAGCTAGTTTGCGACAGATTCTAAAAAATTACATAATTAATAAATATGTAACAGTTCTTTGCCATAATAACGTCAAAATATTCAGTTTTAGGTACTTATGATGAGTTATACTGAATTAGACAATATTTATTATCAAAATAAGTTTGACAATGAACGTCATTACTATCAACGTATTTTAAATGCATTTGACCAACAAGCTGACTCAATTTATTTAACAGAAAGTATTTTAGGCTATTTTGAAGATATCTCTGGAAAAGAATTAAATTTTGAGCATGATGCAACCTATTATTCATCCTTAAGCTTATTTGTAATGCTTGGCATATTTGGTAGTTTTAAAGCGTACTCTCAGTTTCATACAAATAAAAAAACTGATCAGTATTATAAACAATTTAGAACTGGTTTAAGTGGTGCTAAAAATGGCCGCCATGCAGTGATTAATATTTCAAATTTAGTTGCTACATTTAGTCATCAACACATTGCATCTTCATTACTTTCACCTGCTGGTGCTATTGGATTTACAGTCGGTATTTTATTAGTTGCAAATAATCTGTATAAATTAAAACTTGAAGAAAAAAGAAATGCTAACTTAAAAGCAATCGAGCAATACCTTATCAATTCTACTACACATTCCACTGATACGATAAAACCACCAAACACTAAAAATAACCGTAAGCTTATTTTTACTAATGTCATTGATGGATTAACGGATGGATTATATGTTGCTGGTAATATATTTATGCTCTTAGGTTTATTAGGTGTATCTGCTTCTGTACCGCCTGTCGCTATCGGTATGGCTGTATTTTATGGTATCTATACTTTAGGTTCTATTATTAATAAATATTTCAAAGAAAAAGAAACACAACTAAAAGAAGAGTTTGAATATCTTAAATTTCTAAAAAAATTAGACAAAGAAGATAAATTGCTTACATATCATGACCAATTTAAACATGACTCTAACTATAAAAAATATATTAGTCATATTGGCGGTCAAACAGATGATGAAATTAAAGCACAACTCAAAATTGCCTTAACTAATAAAGAAGCCCAACTTAATGCTAAGAAAAATAAATTTGAAAATAACCCAATCTATAAAGTATATAAAGCTATTTCAAAACCATTTTCAACAGTTAGAGATTATGTTAATACCATTAAAAACTCACTTGCCGCTGCAGCTGGTATTGATATTCTAATTAGCCAACATCCATTAGCTGATACTGCTGTATCTTTCGGCTGCATAATTGCAGGTGCTGTATTAGCAACACCCTTTTTAGTTTATAAAACTTATTGTTTAATTAAACCAAAGCATCAATTAGCAAATAAACAGCCTATTGATATTGCAGATTTATTATCATTTTTCAATCAATACAATAATCCTGGCTTTTTTAAAAAAAGCCATCATCGAAAGCTAATTACTCAATTAAATGATAAATATGCTAATCACGAACAAAATTATTTAAGTATTTTTGGTGACATTAATCATTATATTATTCATAACTATAAGCATATAAACCCTAAAGGTAGTCTATATCAACGCTATCGAGCAGCTAAATCTTATATTATACAAAAACATCACACCATTAATTCTGCAATCAAACAATTATATAATGAATATCAAAATACTTTGCCAGAGCATGAATTACCTATAAAAACAATAAAGGCATTATTAACACTTTATCCTAAAACATGCCAATATGAATTAGCGCAAAGCTTATCTATTTTCAATTTACAAGAGCAAATTGATTTATTATCTAACCTAGATGATTTTTTTGATCAAAATACCATTGATTTATTAGTATTATTAATTGATAAAATTAACAATCCAGATATTAAAAAAGAATGTTTTAATCATATGTTATTAAAGTGCGTGGATAGTCAAGCTATTAATATCGAGCAACTGCAATCATTTGTTGAAAATACCAATAAACTTTTCAATCATCAACCTCTTAAATCAGTTGAATCAGAACACTGTAATTTTTATATGAATCAAGCTGCAACAAATTATATTAAATACTGTGCAAATCAACTAATAGAAAATCAATCTTTATCTATTGAACAAAAATTAAAATGTTATGAGCAAATACATCAACAAATTATCGAATTACAGCCTAAAATGATGGATTTCTATGTTAGGCGACAAGATTATAAATCATTGAAAGTAAGTGATAATGATTTTCAGTTATTTATTAGTAAGTTTAATAAACCTATTGTGCAACGTATGGACTCTCCATTTTTGTTTTTAAAAATGAAAGAGAAAAAGCTATCATCAGAATCTTTATATTTATTGCCAACAATTGATTAATTGTAAATCAGAGTAAAGAAAATGAGGGTTTTGTTTACCTACCATTAATTAATGATGCATGAACATAACTAAAGGGAATTTTAAGGAATCTGTCGCAAACTAGCATTCAAGCAATTTGATGGCTATGCTATGCAGACCTTAAATGTATAATTTTGTCACATGCTTAATTTTTCAGGACGTTGGTATTCCAAAGAAATAATCATGCAAGCTTTACGCTTATATTTATCTTATCCGCTAAGCTATCGCCATGTAGAAGAAATCATGACAGAGCGAGGTGCAGCGGTTGATCATAACACTATTCAAAGATGGATTGAACGTTATGGTAAGGATCTGGAAGCTGTATTCAGGAATAGGTATCGCAAGTATGGATGAAACCTATGTTAAGCATATAGGTAAATGGGTATATTTATACCGTGCCATTGATAAAGAAGGTGATACTTTGATACTTTGATACTTTGATACTTTGATACTTTGATACTTTGGAATTTATAGTTTCAGAGAAAAGAGATGAAGCTGCTGCTATGAAGTTCTTTAAGAAAACTATTGATGAACATGGGTTGCCGGAGAAAGTAACAGTTGATAAAAGTGGGTCTAACGAGGCTGCTTTGATTTATCTTAACTGCTTACTGCTACTTATTGGTGTTTGGCCTTATATCTGTATTGATATACGTCAGGTGAAGTTTCTTAATAATCGTATTGAACAAGATCATCTCAATATAAAACGGCTAACCAATCCCATGCTAG
The DNA here is from genome assembly GCA_021713295.1 of Thiotrichales bacterium 19S3-11. Lineage (GTDB taxonomy): Bacteria > Pseudomonadota > Gammaproteobacteria > Francisellales > Francisellaceae > M0027. The sequence goes on along the minus strand of JAKJJU010000016.1, from coordinate 16,599 downwards.
GATTTAAATCTTGGCACTCAATGGAGTCTACTATTGCAGGATATGAATTGGTTAACATGCTTAAGAAAGGTCAGCATATCAATGCTGATAATATGACAGTTTATGATCAATTCTATGCATTAGCAGCATAATTGCGTCCAGAGCAGGCTGTTTTGTGTATATTTTATGCTAAAAATTGAGTTTGCGACAGATCCATCATATATCTATGGATTAAAACCCATAAATTTTGATAAACAAAATTGTGATTATCAAATTAATAAAAAACAAGCACAAGTATGCTTTGGTAATTACCCTAATCAAAATTTAAACAATCAAATACCAGAAGATGTATGGACGGCAATAAAATCTTTTACTGAAACTACATCAAACGCTAAGCCAATAAACTAGTTATAGAAGTTATCATGTTAATTTCTAGGAGGGGTTACCTAACACCGCCTCTTTAGAGCTAATTTTCTTTTGATTATCTGTTTCATCAGCAAATAGCGTTGTAGTGTTATCATAATTAGTCTTATTATAATTATTTTTCTGTATATCACGCAGAAAATTAATCAATTTATCTCCAGCAGCATTTATTTTCTCATTAGACTTAATTTCTATGGCAGCTTGATATGTTTGATAAATGTTGCTTAACTCTTTTGGGGCAATAACGCTCTGTCCATTAAAGCTTATTTCCTGTGTTTCAATTCCTGACAGGCCATCAGTAATACCGAGTGCAATCGTAAATAATTCCTTTAAAAAAATAACGTTGTCATGAAAATTAATAGTGTCATAATGCGAGCAATTTTCTTTGAGGTCATTTTTATTTGTATATGATCTTGCATCGATATCAATGGCAAAATAACCAGATTGATTTGGGTTTTCAACGTGTTCTATTTTTATATCTAATTCGATTTGTTTTAGCTCTTTATATGCTTGGCACCATTGATTTATATGAGATTCAATTGGTTCAAGATACGTATTACACCCAATTTGAAGCAAAATTAAAACCTCATCCTTGGGTTTGGTTGATGATAACATTTCTATCCATGAACAAGCAAAATATCTACCATCAGAAGAAGACCTTTCATCAGATTTGCCTTGGAGAATACTCTTTCTTTCTTGCTGAGAGAATTCATTATAACGGGAAAGTAAGTACATTGACGATAGATAACCCGCCTTATGATTATATTCTTTGTCTTCGTGAAAGCCATGTTCACTGATCGAATGATGCAGTGACATTTGTTTTATTGCTGAAGTTTCTGGATTTTTAACAATTACACCAATACCCACACAGTGGCTGATAAAGTCTGTTTGTAAAATAACATGATCCTCTTTACCAAACTCTTGATTATCAACTGGACAAACAGATACCATACGCGGATGATGAAAGCTTAACCCATCACAATCTTTAACATCATTAATATAATACACTTCTACCTCCCCCTTTATATATATATTTATTTATTACTACATAAGATATCTTCGATATTCTATCTTATTAGTTATTTTTAAGAAGTAGGCTATATTATCACTAGTGCATAGTCAACGTATTTTCAGCAACAACTACATCAAACGCCAAGCTAACAAACTAGCTATAAAAATTATCATATCAATTTTTTAAATTTTGCCACCGATAATAAAATAATCTGCCCTAACCATAAACTTAAGGCAACAATCGCCATCATCATAATTGAATCTATTCTTAATGCACTGATAAAGCTTGTAATGACAAATCCTAATAACATAACAACAGCACCATGCATTGAAGCAGCCGTACCTGCACTATTTTGTTTGAATGGTTCTAATGTTTTGGCTATATATGACGGTAATATCATACCTACCCCCCATGTCATTAGCATCATGATTAAAACAAAAACATAAAGATTAATATTGTTGGTAAAAATACTTATACCAAATAATGCTAAACTTGCTATTAGAATAATCGATAGTCCTATTTTCAATATTGATTGCATGTGTAATTGACGAGCTAATAATCGACTAAATAATGTACCCAAAAAATAACCAAACCCAACAACCAAAGCACTATAGCCAAATACAACCGCATTAAACCCCATCTTTACTTCAACAATAAATACACCAACTAAGTTATAAATAATAAACTGACTAAAACACAATGCACAAGCACTAGCAAATAAGTTAAACTGACTTGCTGTAAATACTAATTTTAATCGATTAAAAACATGTCCATTTAGTCTTCTATTTTCAATTGCTAAGGTCTCTTGCATAAATATAAAAACAATTATAAAGTTAAATCCACCATATACCGCATAAGCTATAAAGTTTGCTTGCCAACTAAATATATGTTGTAAATACCCCCCTATAAATGGCGCTATTACAGGGCCTAGACCAAATGCGATTGTTGTATAAAGCATCGCTATATATAACTTCTTGCCACTAAAACGATCTAATAGCATTGCTCTGGCTAACATGGCAGCTGTTGCAACGCCTGCACCTTGAATTAAACGAGAAGCCATAAAGACCTCAATAGAATTAGCCGTTATCGCGATCAAGGATGCTAACACAAATAATGCTAAACCAGTTAAAACCATACTACGCCGACCTACTCTATCTGATAAAATACCAAAGGTAAACACACCAATTGTAAAACCAATCATTCCAACGCTAATGGATAACTTTGCAATTTGTCCTGTTGTATTAAATGCCAATGCAATCGCTGGAAGTGATGGTGTATATAAATCAATAAAAATACCATTAACACTTGTAATTAATGGTGCTAAAAACAATAAAAATAAATCAAATTTTTTATCATCTAATTGTATTAGTGGTGATTTTAAATAACTTAAATTCATAAGTAACAACCTTTTTAAAATTGATCATTGTGGTGATGTTATTTTAACCAATAAAATCGAATTGTCAAAAAATAATCGATTATTTTTATTTTTAACGATTATAGCTGATTTTAACGATGATTTTTTTATCAATTTATAGTATGCTAGTTATATTAGAAATTTTTTGTTCATAACAAGTTGGTGATATCCTGTGAATCAGAGCATTGAAAAAACCTCTTTGAGAGACTCAGTATTTGAAAAACTTAAAGAAGACATACTAAGTAATAAATATAAAGCTGGTGAAAAACTTTGTATTGCTGACCTAAAGACTACTTATGATGTTGGGCTATCACCACTGAGGGAGGCGCTTGTTCGATTAAGTAGTCTAAATTTTCTTGAAGCAATTTCTATGAAAGGTTATCGTATTCCAATTATTACATCTGAATTAGTCAAAGATATATATAATGCTCGCTTGCACATTGAGCCTTATATGTTAACGCTAGCGATCGATCGCGCAACCGAAACTGACGAAGAAGCAATTATTGCTGCTCACCATAGCCTTAAAAAAATTGAACAATGCAAAGAAAAAGCAGACTTTAATAATTGGAAAGAGAAACACCAACGTTTCCTCTTCGCCTTTATGAACGCATCTCACTCCCCTACCTTAATCAATATTATGACTAATTTATATGAACAAACTGAACGTTGTCGCTGTTTATGGTTTAAGGGCATATCCAAAGATAATTACTTTAAAAAAATAAAACTTTATGCCACCTACCATCAACAATTAGTTGATGCATTACTCAAAAAAGATAAGATTAATATAGAAAAAATCTATCAAACTAAGATGACTGACTGGGTAAAAGATTTATTGCAATACCTTGATGATTAACAAAATCACAATGCTTTTTGCATCATTTCTGATGCAGCCATTACTAATGGTGAAATAATAGATTGAGCACCAAGACTTTTAGCTTTTCGAATATTTGACTTTTGATTAATTCGCGTAATAACTTTGAGAGTATTTAGATTTTTTTCTTTTAATAAATCTGCAACTGTTAACAACGCTAAAATATTATCCGCATCTTTTTCATATGCTAGGATAATTGAACGTGCTTTATCGATACTTGCCTTTTCCAATATAACTTCAACAGAAGCATTTCCCTTAACTACAAATTGATCTAATTCTTGTAACAACGGATCATCTATATTTTCTTCAACAATTAAAAAAGGTGTCTCATCCTTTTGGCATTGATTTATAATAATCTGTGTTAAAACATTATAGCCACAGATAATAATGTGATTTTTCATATGTTTTTTTCCTTTATTTAATGTCTTAAATAAATCCTGAATTCGACTAGATAATGCCCCTATAACATAAGTTAATATTGTTGCAAACGCTCCTAACCCTACAAAAATCATCGATACAACAAATAGTTTTGCATCTTGAGTAACTGGAGTGATATCACCATAACCAACAGTACTAAAAGTCTCAATGGTAAAATATAATGCATCTGTCATTGATTTTAAATCATTGAATTCATCTTTGAGCATGTAGCTACCGATAACGCCATATAACAACGCAAGCGCAAATGAAACAATCACTATAAATTGTGAGTAACTAAGCTTAAATAAATTTGTTTGCTGATCAAATAGTTGAAAACAAAAAAGTAAGGCTAGCAATTCAATAAGGTAAAAACAGCTAAGCATACTGTCTAAACCATGAATCATATAGCTATTGCTTAAAAGTATAAATAGCATGAGTAAGGCTAAAGCCCAAAAAAAACGCAATCGTCTATAAATTCCACGCCCAGTTAGTAACAACAAATAGCCGAATATAATAAGCACTGCAACATTGAATTTCAAAGGCGTACTCATAGAAATAAAGTTTGCTAAAAATGTAGAATGCGGTAGAGATAAGGCTTCTTTCAAATAGGGATAGATGCCAATTAATATTGACATTAAACCATTTGTTACTAATAAACAGGCAAAAAATAATGGAATATAGCGTAATTTAATTTTATCACTTTTTATCCAATTCAATAACATAATTTATCTACAATTCATTGATTCACCTAATTATAAATTATATACATAATCTCAAAAATTGTTAGTCTAAAACTTAATTTGCAAACCCAAATATAACAATATTAACAATACAATTTAATATTATTAATTAAAAAATATTTTATTTAGCTATTTATTTACAGCAAATTTTTTTGTTAAATAACCAGTCATAAAATAATAAACCTATAAGGGGATTGCAATGAAAGGTATAATTAATGCTATAAAAAATGCTATGAGAGCTGAAACTGTTTATGAATTTGCTAAACATCGAAATTTATTTTTACCTGCGCAACAAGCTATTTACCGACTGCATGGGGCTCGCCCAACTAATGGTCTTGAAAGACGCTCACATGAATTTCCATTTACCATGAGGCAACTAGCAGACTATGTTGCTTATAATGCTACACATGGCACAAGCCCACTTGTCTACGGCAGCTGCCAATCTATTGAAGATTTAGAAAATGGCTTTCTTGATGGCAGAGAGTTACAAACAAATAATCAGCATGGGCTACTTATTGGTGTTCCTAAAGATAAACTCTACATACCAGGCCCACTGGGAATAGAAGTTCAAATGTGTGCAGATGAAGACACTCAGAGAGCTTTAGGAGATAAGATATCAAGAGAAAAAGAAGTAATATTTGGTGAAATGACTACAGAGCAAGCTTTAGTATATGTTGTCGATTTGTCAGCTTTAAAAGCTGGCGAGCCAGTTGCTAACCTAATGCATGAAGTTAATCCAAAATTACCAAAGTATGTTACTTTAGATGAAGTCAACAGCCAAGAATACCTGCAAGAAGTATTTGATTACAGCACAAAAAATCAATCAGTTCATCACGTATTTTTTGAAGCTGGCACACCAGAGAAAGCATCGAAAAAATCAGATTTTGATAAATCTGCTTAAGATTTCACAGGTAGTTGCTAAAAAAAATGTTAGATGAATTTAATCTACAAACAACTGCAGGTAATCCTGTTACATCTGATTTTCAAAAAGGGAATTCTTATCAAGTTATTACTTCAGCTGCACTTGATCAAGCACAAAGCAATGTAACAATTAATACTATAAGCCCTAAATTCAATATGAATAACCCTATTGTCAAGCTAATTAAATTCTAACACATTTAATAGGATATAACATTTTAGTTATATATCATATATAAAATATAAATCGTCAAAATACATCAATATAGCTAATTTACTGATAATTTAACAATGATTAGATATCTATGCATTAGCAACGTATAAATTTTCTAATTATATGACATTAAAATTTAATTATTATGGGAGTTTGCACTATGTTTGAAGATCATATATACAAAAATGACGATTATATACAAAATAAAATTAATGCCAAAGTTCAACAACCAGTTGCCGAAATATTAATGCATAACATGGCTAGTGGAAAAAAACTTTTAACATCTGTACTCAAACATGCATACAGCGGAATGATTCAACTTAGAGTTGAAAATAATGAATACACTAGACATACGTTTAACTGTCCTAATAGAGAATATTTGCATAAAGCTGCTCTTGAGTTTGTAGGTACATTATCAGATGGAAACTCTGAATCGATTTTAGGATTAAATCATGCTCTGGATAAGGATCATATTCCTCTATCTAAAAAAGCAGCAAATGAGATGATTCTGGGTTTAAAATTAAGAAGTAATGGCACTATATTTGATGTAGCTAAGCAAGAAATTAATATAGCTTTGGCTTTTTTAGATGATGGCGAACACATAGGGTTTATGGCTCATATGGTAAATGCAATGGTACATTTTAGTCATGGGTCGTTACAAGAATATAAAAATGTGAAATTTAGCCCACAACTTGTTGGCACAAATACTAGCTATCAGCTGCAGAATGCTCCTAAACCATTTAGTGAAGAGCAAACAGAAAATCCTAGCTATAAGTTCCAACTGCATAAAATACAAAGCTAAAGGATAAACGTTGCTATAAACAAATTAAGGAATGTTTATCTCATTATTATGGAATTTTAAGAATATTTATTATACTTAAAATAACTTATTAATATCTATGCGATTCGATGACTATTAATGATTTAAAAGTTCTAAAAACAATTATTGATGAAAAAAGCATCTCTAAGGCAGCTTTGAAACTCCATTTATCTCAACCTGCTGTCAGTAATATTTTGAGAAAACTCCGATCTGAATTAGAAGATGAATTATTCATCAGAAATCGTGATAACTTGATCTTAACAACAAAAGCTAAAGAAATTTATATCTATATTGAGGAAATTCTTAAAAATTACCAACTCATTTTTAAACAAGATAAAACTTATCGCCCTGAGACTGATAAAGTAAAGTATCGAATTGCAACATCTCTACATTTTATTGATTTTTTTGTTGAAGACTTATTCAAAGTAATCGAACAATACAACTATACTATTAAAGTAGAATTATCAATCCTTCCAACACACCATAAATTTCATAAGCTAGACAGTTATTATGATTTTATTATTGCTATTAATTCTGCGCCTAATGATTATATAAGAAAAGTTTTACTTAATGAAAAAATGGTTGTTGCCCATCTAGGTGCATTAGACTCTTTAACAAAGCCGCTAAGCTTAACAGAATACTATAACCTTAAACATATCGTTTATTATACAGAAAATAACCCCTATTCATACTTTCAATTAAAAGATAAAGACCCACGAAATGTTGTCTTTGCAGCTAATACACCAGCTGAAGTTCTTTTTTCTAAACTATTAAATGAATCCTTAGTCATAACAATTGCTGAATCTTATGCCAAACATTTCAATTTAAAATATGTAGCATTACCTAAAGAACTTGATGATATGAATTCAGTTGAATGTATGTACTACCCCATGTGGTCAAAACAATCAGCATCATACCAATGGTTTAAAAATTTAATAATAAATATTATTAAAAATAACAATCAATTTATAAAGCAATAATAAATTATATAGTATTATACATTATAAAAATTTATAGCATTGGTATTGTTATCATTATCAGATAATACCCAAGGACATTTAGATTCTGTCGATGATGATTGCTGGCAAACAAAAAGGATCGTATTGATCATATCTGATGGAATACTTGCGCTGACTGAATTTGGGCATTGAAAGTAGCCATTAATTAATGTACATCCCCTAGCCGTAGTTGAAAAATGAAAAGTATAGGTAGCATTTTGTGCACCAATATATATTTTTCCATCTTTGGTTTGTTTTAAAATTCTATTATACCTTCCCGTAACATAGACTTTGCCTAAACCAATAGCGTCTAATTTATAATAACCTGGCAATATAGGTATGGGCTTATTTGGGTTATACCCTAACGTAAGCTTTATATTTTCTCCACCACTTCCATACGTATTTAAGCAATTATCAGCACCACATGTTGCTTTTAATACTTCTAAATAGTTACTATTTCCATTTGCGTCAGATTCGATTTCTGTTTGCCAGCTACCATTTGTAATGCCATGAGAAAATTCCACTTGTGTTTGTAGAATACTGATTGGCTTGCAGTGTTGCTTGTAAGGTATTGGTAATTTTCCTATAACACATTCATAAGTAAGCTTATCAAGTAATGTATGATTATGAATAGCCTGAAGACTCTTTAGCCAATAACTATCTGGCGTATAGGCTATAAAATTTATCTTGAAATGCTTTCTAGCCCCAGCACATTTACCAAACCCATTATTATCTTGAATATTATCAGTGCTAGCTGTTATGTGTGGCTTTAAATTCAAAAAGATCGAATAATGATACATACAATAATCATCTGAGCCATATACATACAAATAGTTATTAGTATTATTACTTATAGTCAAATTATAAGTTTCATGAGAATATGCAAAATTACAAGATAAAATAGTAACCAAAATTATAAATATATACTTCATTATTATATTTCCTCAAGTGTTAAATAACTTGATAAGAAATAATAATAAACTATTTGTTATTTTAATATATTATAAGCATTTAGACTTTGAATAGTAGACATAACCTAAAACAAATTATCGTATCTAAATATAAAAATATAGTTTAACCATTTTCATTTAATGTCATTAATGAAGCATTTCCACCGGAAGCAGTTGTATCTACTGAGATGGTTCTTTCAATTGCTAAGCGGTATAAATACAATGGACCACCTGCTTTAGGTCCTGTACCGGATAAGCCTTCACCACCAAATGGTTGAACACCAACCACAGCGCCAACAATATTACGATTGACATAAATATTGCCCACGCGAATACGCTCTTGAAAGTATTTAATTGTTTCATCAATACGGCTATGTATACCAAAAGTTAAACCATAGCCTGTACTATTAATTTGATCAATCACTCCATCTAAGTTTTTAGCATCAAATCGTATGATATGTAAAACTGGGCCAAAAACTTCTCTTTTTAAAGCATTAATATGATCTAGTTCGAATACGGTTGGTTTAATAAAAGTGCCATTTAGACTTTCAGATAAATCAACTTCATATACAAACTTTGCATCTTGTTTCATTTGATCAATATGATGTTGCAAATTTGTTTGTGCCTCTTTATCAATGACAGGCCCAATATCTGTTTTTAGATCGTTTGGATTACCAACAATAAGCTCCTTCATTGCCCCTTTCAGCATTTCAATAATATTATCTGCGACATCAGACTGCAAAAATAACACACGCAATGCTGAACAGCGTTGACCTGCACTATCAAATGATGAATTAACCACATCGTTGACCACTTGCTCTGGTAATGCAGAAGAATCAACTACCATCGCATTTTGACCACCGGTTTCAGCAATTAATGGAACAATTGCACCAGGTTTATTAGCAAGTGTCTTTTGAATGATACGCGCGACTTCTGTTGAGCCTGTAAAAACAACACCAGCAACTTTTGGATGTGCAATCAACCTAGCTCCAACTTCCTCACCCGTACCTGGTAGTAACTGTAAGACATCTAATGGAATTCCTGCCTTATGAAAGAGCTTAACTGCTTCAAAAGCAATTAATGACGTTTGCTCTGCTGGCTTTGCTATAACAACATTACCTGCAGCTAATGCAGCTGCTACTTGTCCTAAAAATATAGCTAATGGAAAATTCCAAGGGCTAATACAGACAATAACACCACGCCCGTGAAGGCTGATTTGATTTAGTTCACCTGTTGGTCCTGGTAAAATTTTAGGTTCTGAAAAATGTTCTCTTGCTTGTTGTGCATAATAACGACAAAAATCAATCGCCTCTCTAACTTCTGAAACTGCATTTGCTAATGTCTTACCAGCTTCATTAATCGCAATAGCCATTAATTCAGGCATATTTTCTTCCAATAAATCTGCCATTTTATCCAAACATTGAGCACGCTCATCCGCAGTTGTCAAACGCCAACTTTCAAATGCATTTAGCGCACCATCAAACGCAATATCGGATTGATCAGAAGTAGCATATAATACTTTACCAACTGATTCACCTGTCGATGGCGAAATAACATCAATAGCACGATCTTTACCGTTAACTAATTCAATTCCCTCAATCATCGGCTTAGCAAAATATTCTTTTTTACCATAGGATGCTTGCATTTGATGTGATAATTTTTCTAATGTTGCAATATCGTTAATATTATAACCTTTTGAATTCATACGATCTTCTCCATAAATATATCTAGGTAATGCAATTTGGCTATGTGGCTTATATTCAAATGATTTAGCTTTTTCTACCGGATCCTTTACCAACTGCTCAATTGGTACCTTCTCATCAACAATACGATTAACAAATGAACTATTAGCCCCATTTTCTAATAATCGACGCACTAAATAGGGTAGTAAATGTTCATGCGTACCAACAGGCGCATAGATTCTAGTTGCAATATTAAAGTTTTCTTCTCCTACAACGTGGTCATATAATGCAGTTCCCATACCATGTAAACATTGAAACTCAAAATCACGGTATTCTCCAGCTAACTCTAGAATTGTTGCAACACTCAATGCATTATGTGTCGCAAATTGTGGATATATGTATTGTGTATTATCTAAAATTTTCTTAGCACAAGCTTGATAAGAAACATCCGTGTAACATTTGCGAGTAAATACTGGATAATCTTTTAACCCTTCCTCTTGTGCGTGCTTAATTTCGGCATCCCAATAAGCACCTTTAACCAAACGAACCATAAAACGATGATTCGTTCTTTTCGCTAAATCAATCAGATAATCTAGTACAAAACTTGCTCTTTTTTGGTAAGCTTGAACAACGATACCTAAACCTTGCCAACCTTCTAAGGATCGCTCTGCTGCCAAACGCTCTATCAATTCTAATGATATTTCCAAACGTTCCGTTTCTTCAGCATCGATATTTAATCCAATATTATAAGACTTAGCTAATTCCATCAATTCTAATAATTTTGGATATAGCTGCTTATGTACTCGATCCGATTGTGCAACTTCATAGCGAGGGTGTAAGGCAGATAACTTAACTGAAATTCCCGCATTATTTTTTACATTTCCCAATTGTGCTGACTCTGAACGACCAATCGCATTGATTGCATCTGTATATTCCTGAAAATAAAATTCAGCATCCTTCATCGTTCTCGCTGCTTCACCTAACATATCATAGGAGTAACGATAACCTATTTTCTCATATCCGCGAGCACGTTTTAACGCTTGTCCTATTGTCTCTCCCATAACATACTGCTTGCCTAGTACTTTCATTGCATGTTTGACAGCACTACGAATAACTGGAGCTGATCGCCTAGATAAAAAGTTTTTTAAGGTTTTGCTAAAGTGCTCTGTACTCTGACGTTCTTTATGAATTAGTTTGCCAGTTAACATTAAGCTCCAAGTTGCAGCATTAACAAAAAGTGACTCACTTTTGCCCAAATGTTCATTCCAATTTGCTGCTGTCAACTTATCACGTATCAATTTATCCGCTGTAATTTTATCTGGAATTCGCAATAATGACTCTGCCAAGCACATCAAAACAATCCCTTCTGACGAAGAAAGGTCATACTGAACCATAAAAGCATCAAGGCCACTTTTACTTAATCGTTCTCTTCTCACTTGGGCAACTAGCTCACTTGCTATTGCTTGTACTTGTTCAATTTGATCTTTATTTAACTGTGCTTGATTAGCTAAAGATTGAACAATCTCATGTTCATCAGAGGACCAGTTATTACTAATCTGTGTTATTAATGGATTTTGACGATACGTTAATGATACTTCACTTAACTTCATCATACACCCCCCTTCTTATTCAAACGAGTTATTATCAACATCAATAGTTACCTTCATTAATTTTATAAATGTTATCAAACTTAAAACACTTGAAAGTGTGAAAATGATAGCAAGTAATTCTACAGCATCAAGTGGAATTTGGGTAATAATAGATGAAATTATACCTGCACTTAGCATTTGTAGTGCTCCTGTCAATGCACCAACTGCACCTAGGCGCTTGGCAAATGGTAAAATTGCTGCAGCTCCACACGATGGAAACACAATACCAGAAGCAAAGTTAAATAACATCACTGAAAATAAAACCGATGTCACCGTTATATAGTTCAACAAAATAAATAACAATAAACTAATCGATGCAATTAGCCCAAAAATAATGCCAACACCAATATTGACTTCTAAATTGAATCGTTTTAATAGTCGGGGGTTAGCTAGCATACCTAATACTAAAAATGCATCTCCTAATGCAAATGTCCAACTAAACTGCTCCATAGTTAAACCTAACTTTTGTTGAAATAAAAATGAACTTAACGCTAAGTAACATAATATTGATGCCATAAATAGCGCTGATATAAATACATTTATTGAGAAATATGGTTTTGAAATTATACTTAAATAAGTTTTATACGTCAGTTTTGCTGATAATCGATTCTTACGGTGCAATAGCGTTTCTGTTAGCACAAAATGCGCCAATAAAAGACCAATAATATTGAGAATAATTAAAAAAGTAAAATTACTCCTCCAACCAAAATGCAATGCCAAATAAGCACCAAATAACGGCGCAATAACAGGCGCAATTAAGATCATAGATCCCATATAGGATGAGACTGTAACATATAGATTATTGTGCTTAATTAGGTCTCTTAATATGGCTCTACTAATGGACATTGGAGCCGCCATGCCAATAGCCTCAATTGCCCTTCCAATAAATAATTGATATACAGAAAAGCTAAACACAGTAACTATACTGCCGATTAAAGCAATATATAACCCACACAACACAACAAATTTACGACCAAACTTCTCTGATAATGGCCCAAAAAATAATTGCCCTAATGCAAATAATAAAAAATAAAATGGTACACTAAATTCTAAGGCTGGTTTTGATGTTTCAAGATCAACAACAAGACTTGGCATGGAAGGGATAAAAATATCTGAAATAAAAATAGCGGTCATTGAGATAAAAATCACAATCAATACGATTTGTAGCTGATGCTTGGATAGTTTATCACCTGCCATATCTAACACCTTATATCAACATATAACTAGTTATAACTACATCTTTTTGTCACATATTTATCGAATGCCACCCCTATGATCATAGCACCATAAATCATATAAAATTATTCTATCTAGTACAATTTTTAGTATAAGCTGTAAGATGATGAGGACTTTAAGATGCCTGAAATCTCAGCTATATTCTATATTAGAATTAAAGAAATTAACAATAAATATTAATTAATTTTCAATTGAGTCCAAATAAGATGAAATCAAATGACGGGCAATAGCAATTTTAGCTGGTAGCTGTGGTAGTTTGTCAATGTCAAACCACTGAGCATCTTCAATCTCGTTAGGATCAATATTAATTTCACCATAATCATAATCAGCGAAAAAACCAACCATTAAAGATGAACTGAACGGCCATGGCTGTGACGCTTGATAGCATATATTTTTGACCTTTACCCCTACTTCTTCAAAAACTTCTCGCTCAACTGCTTGCTCGAGTGTTTCACCAGGTTCTACATAACCTGCAACTAAGCTATAACGCCCTTCGGTAAAATAGTGAGACCTAGCCAAAAGAAGCTGATTTTCTCTCTTAATTAATACAATGATTGACGGTGAAATTTGCGTATAAACAACATGACCACATTGCAAACAGATACGTGCCTGTTCATCTTCTTTATCCACCATTTTATTACCACAAGCACCGCAGTTACGATTGACTTTATGCCAATAAGATAAATGCGAAGCATAGCTGGCTGCCTGAAATACAGAAACATTAACAGATTCAAATACAGATCGTAAATCAACGTATTCATAAGTATCGAATGGTTTATTAGGGTAACAAATATAACAAGTTTTATCGTTAATAGTTCCAAATGCATAAAAACTTGCTTGTGACAGTTCAGATTTTACTTGATGATAGCGAATGGGTTGAAAATTATCTAAGGCCATTCTACGTTTATGATCGTAGATAAATAAATAATCGTGATCATTTGGCCTTTTTTTCGCATTTAGAGGACAGCGCTCAAATGCAGTCTTAGTTGTAAATATCTCCATCATGATTGAATTAACTCCAGTAAAGCATTTGCGACTAACTTTGGGGTTACTGTAGTATAACACGGCGGATAAATAGTATGCTCATTTTGTTTATACTGACACTGTCTTTTAAGACAAGGTGCGCAAGCATAGTTTACTTTCAAATGCAGTTGATGCTTACCCTTAGTTGCTGTAAGTGACGGATTAGTTGAACCATAGATAGAAACCGTTGGCACTTCGATTGCTGCAGCTAGATGAGCTAAACCAGTATCAACAGAAACAACGGCCGATAATGATGAAAAATAGTCTGCCAATTGCGTAATCGACATTTTTGGCAAAAGGCTCACATGAGGAAACCCTAATTGAATCGCTTGTGCCTTTTCTTTTTCTATTTCATTTCCCCAAGGTAAAACAATCTTGAAACCATCTTTAGCTAGTAACTCTGCTAATTGACGCCAATACTCAGAAGGCCAATGCTTACTTTGCCATGTAGTTGCATGAAGAAAACAAATAGTCTTAGTCTGCGATAACGGATTCCAACAATAGGATAAACCATAATTAATAGTCGATTGTTCTACTCGATAACCTAAGGCACTAGCAACTAATTGTTTAACACGATCAATTGCATGTTGCGACTTCTCAACTTTATAACTTTTTTTATAAAATAGCGGAGCAATCCAACCTTCTCTTGCACTTTTTCTATCTAAACCAACTACCTTACCTTTAGCAAATTTTGTAATTAAAGCACTTTTAAATAAACCTTGGGCATCAATAATCAAATCGTAATTATTTGACTTTAATTTTTTAATAAACTCCTGAATTTCTTTATTTTTAAGATGCTTTAACCAATGTTTACGCCATCGCCTAATTGCAACAGGGATAACTTTATCCACTGCAGGATGTAACTTTGGTATTTCTTGTAAAGACTCTTCAACGACCCAATCAAAAATAATATCTGGATACTGTTTTTTTGCTTCAGTAATCGCCGGTAACGTATGAATCACATCACCCAATGACGAAGTTTTAACGATCAAAACACGTTTTAACATATTGACTATCACTATTATTTTTATGGTCGGGACGGCGGGATTTGAACCCACGACCACTAGCGCCCCATGCTAGTGCGCTACCAGGCTGCGCTACGCCCCGAACTTTCGCTCAATCTTACCAGAATTATAATTAAAAACAAGGATAAGGGTAATTTTTTGGATTGCTACTAATTGAGTAAGTCAAGCATATCAACTAATAACATATTTCTGATCAATATTTGCACTATTTTTTTATGTATGATAATATGATGTTTGATAATATTAAATCATGAATTAAGGGTTTTTAAAATGGGGTTGTTTGACGATGCTGAAAAGGTAAAAAGTGGTCACTTTTATCGTAAATTTTCACAGGCTTATGGCAGTAAAGACTTAGATACCTATTTTAGTGGTTCAGAAGTAGCACAAACGGGCATATGTTCTGGGTCAGGTTTACACTGGATCAGGCATTACTTAACTAATGATACCCTTTATAGCAATGAACAAATGATGAGTGATAAAAGTGATATATTAACAACACAAAAAGCTGTTAGAGTTCGAGATCAATCATTGCGAAATCTTTTAATTGAATGTGGTATGAAGCCAAGAGCCAATCATTTAAATAACTATAAGTTTGAAAAAGAAGATGCAAGAGATGTGGCACACTTACTATGTGCATCAGAAGGTGTTAATACAATAAGTTATTGTCATCCCCAATTTGGTAACCACGTTGTCACTTGCTATGTTAGTAAAGAAGATAAACGTATGTATTTTTCAGATGTTCATAAGGGAGACGTAAGCTTACCTTATCCTGCTAGTATTGATTGGTTAACGAGATATTTCAAAATTTTCAATGATCAATGCGGAGAAATTTCAGTTACACATTTTGAATCCAACTGGAATGAAGCGGCATATCAGAAAACCCGTCTATCCTTAGCCGAAAGTGCGAAAGAATATGGCAAACCTAAAGTAGATGAACATTTAGAAGTACCTATACTATTTGATAAAAGCAATCAACCTAAAAACCATTCTGAGTTCACAGCGTAGTTAGTTAATTACTTTCTTATTATTTATCAATTACATAGTATTATACAAGAGCTACCAATCAATATAATCAAAATCATAGCAATTGAACTTTGATCATATAGCACCACCCACTAATAAATAGTTAATTTATCTAGCACTATTTCCATAGCATCAGCTAAGGTTGTTTTAATATATCTCATTTTTTTTCTAATTGCTGTTTTAACTTTATGCCAGTAATGCTCAA
>JAKJJU010000015.1 GCA_021713295.1 Thiotrichales bacterium 19S3-11 | reverse complement strand
CTAAGTGGCAGAAGAGTTGCATCTCAAGCACTTGAGCGTCGCTTAATTAAAGTTGATTTACCGCCTTATACTGCTACTGAAATGCAGATGATATTAAAAGCCAGTGGCTTTAAAGAAGCTGAAGCAATCCAACTTATTACTGCCTATGAAAAAGCAAAACAAGACAATCCAAAACTTGTCTTTCGTGATGTAATGAAATTTGCCAAAGCATTGATTGAATCACGGCAAAGCACTACAGGAGTTAAACTCTCAACCCATAAAACACCTTCAGTTGTTCTTGATCTAAAAGTTTCACCTGCAATTGATAATCATCATCCGTTTGAAAGCCTAATTGTTGATGACCGTAGCATTCTACAACCATTTGCAACAATCGATCTAGCTTTATCAAAACACAGTCAGATAAAACCCAATGAAGTTGTAACATAATCAATCAGCAAAACATCACACTCACCAATACCGAAACAACAATAATCAGTCATTTTGTGATAATTACAGATAAATCATAAAACTACTTAGCTTATATTCTGTAATAATTAACTTAAATTTTATAGCAAAATTTCTGCAATAATTAATAACCAGAGATTAATTTTTAAAAAAACAAAAATATTCAAAGGGAGAGAGACAGATGTATGATGAAGGACCATACGAAGATAGCGTATTGAAAGATATAAACATCAGTGCAATGACATGGAATATGGCTAACCAAAACCCACCACCACAAGTAATGCTTCAGCTAGCTAATCAAATAAAAACTAACCCAGATATACTAGTATTTAGCTTACAAGAAGCAAAAGAAACATGGTCTAAATCAGAAAATGCAGCTCAAAGAATTACAAAAAGATTAAATCAAGCTCAAGATGATAGTAATGAATATGTCATTCTGCATAATGATCGTTTTAGAGTTATGACAAAACCTTTTGAAATTTCCAATTATTTTAATATTGCACAAACAAATCTTGTCATTGCAGTTAAAAAAAGTCTATTAAAACATGTTTCAATTGAAACAGCTGGTAGTGAATCTTCAGGCAATAAAGGTGGTCTTTTTGCCTCAATCAAAATTGGTGACAAAAAAATTGGTATTATTAGCGTACATCTTGACTCATATAGCAAAGAAAAAAGACAGCAACAAACTGCTATACTAATGGATCATTTTAAAGATGAGTCATTTGATGATATTATTATCTTAGGAGACTTAAATGAGCGCTTTGAAACGGGATTTCACCGTTCAGATGATGTACCATCTACGCTATTAGGTGAACTACAACAATCGCAATATGAGAAAAAGCTGATTGAAGAATATGACCCTATTTCAAGAAATGAAACCTACTTATCTACCGAACATAAATTTAAGTTTCATCAACCAGATCACTATACCTATGCTGAGGTAGATACTGATGGCAACTTACGAGATAAACCCAAACGTCAAGGTCAACTTGATATTGGTGCACTAGATAATATTGGCTGTAGAGAGAAAGCGCTTACGCCAACCTCACCTGTGGTTATTACACCAAAAGATAGTACTGGTCATGCTATTAGTGATCATAATGCTGTCTTTTGTGATATGGTATTAAGTGATGTGACATTGACATCTAAGTATACTGTAGGAAATATATTTCAACCATTTTATACAACTACTACAGCATCAACTGAATACATTGAAATGGATAATCTATCTGGTTCTACTAGCTAAACTAGGTAATCTTTATAGATTATTACATGCTATCTTTTTATATGTAACAAATAAATTGATAGTAATTAAATTTACTATTAAATATCATTAAAATACTCTTAACATCATATGAAACAAGATACCGTAAGTATTCTAGCAAATTTTGTGCAACAATAATCATCTAAAATTTAATTTACATTAATTAAAGGGGGGAGGTATATATGGCAGATACTAAAGATATTAATTTGACAATTGCAACAGGTAATATGGCTAATACAAATCCACCGCCAGAAGCAATGGATCAATTATCTGAACAATTAAATTCCAATGCTGACCTTATTGCAATTAGTCTACAAGAAGCAAAGGCAACTTGGACACATAATGAAGAAGTTCATGAAAGAGTCATAAAACGGCTAAATAAAGGGATAGAAGATAAAAATGAACAATATGTACTACTACACAAGGACTATTTTAGGGTATGTACCAAATTATCATTGAATAATCTTTTTAATCCATCAAGAACTAGTCTTGGTCTATTTGTCAAAAAGAAATACTTAGAAAATGCAAAAATACTGAGCGCTAATAGTGAATGGTCATGGAACTCCCCTAATAAAGGTGGCCAAAATTGTGTGTTAAAGTTTGGTGATAAAATAGTTATATTTATTGGGGTTCATCTTGATACAAAAAGCTCAGCTGAGCGAGAAAAAGAAGTTCAAGCTTTAATGCCAGATGAGGATAGTAAACTTCTAAAGAATTATAAAGGCCAAATTAATTATATTATTTTAGGCGACCTAAATGAAAGATTAGACAATAGGTTCAAAGATGATCGAAATTTAAATTATCAAGATTTGCAAAAAATTCAGAACAACTTAATCAATATTTATGACCCTATATCAAACGGTAAAACTTATTTAACAGAAAAGCTAGAATTTAGTTTTCAACAACTAACAGAACTAACATACCATGAAACAACAAAAGATGGTGAAGTAAAGTTTAAGGAATCGAGAAGTCAGTATGATATTGGTGCTTTGGATAATATTGGTATTAAAGGCCCTAACCTTGAAAATAACAGTGTCAATTCGGAGGTTATTGAATTGCGCGATAGCGACAATCACCCCATTAGCGACCATAAGGTAGTCATAACTACACTAAAACTAAAGAATGTTGACTTATCATCCAGCAATAACACTAGATCGCAACCAAATCAGCTATTTCTTTGCAGTTTTGTTGCATCACAAACATTCTCTGAATCACAAACAAATGAAACTATAACGAAGTCATCAGGTAGTACCGAAAGAACAACTTGAAAACATATCAAATAAGGTGAAAATAATGAAAATATTTTTGACATTAATGAAAAACAATATATGATAATCATCTAAACTATAACAATAACAATAACAATAGATAATCTAAAGTTGAGTGGGTACTATGGGGAGTTTATTTGGCTATTTAATGATCATTTTATGCCAGTTTTCAGCTAGCGTAAATGTCGTTGGGTCTAAACATTTAGTTTCTGATCTAAATGTATTTTTCCTTATGGAAACTCGATTTTTAATCGCTGCCGTTATCTTATATATTGCATGGTTGGTTGTTGGCAAAAAAAACCGCCCAGAACATGTGAAAGTATCCCAACTAAAACGTAGTGATTGGGCATTATTAATTTTTCAAGCACTCTGCGCCGGTGCATTCTTTAATTTATTATTATTATTAGGTATGCGTTATACTTCTGCAAATAATGCAGCAATTATCACAAGTGCTATTCCCGCCATGGTAGCATTTTTATCTATTTTCATTTTGAAACAAGTACTTACACGCTATAAACTTATTTGTATTATCTTTGCCACTATAGGTTTATTTGTAATCAATGGGTCAAAAATTAATATCAATGGTTCAATGGATGCTTTTTTTGGTGATATTTTAATATTAATCGCCATCATTCCTGAATCACTCTACTATGTATTAAGCAAAATTAGAACCATTCGCTTACCTGTCTTATTATTATCGAGCATTATCAATGCCATCAATGCATTATTTATGCTGCCGTTTGTTTTACTTTTCCCATCAACTATTCCAACACATATTGGTGGTTTAGACTTATCTTTACTCTTATTAGTTGGTTTGGCTTCTGGGTTATTTTATATTGGCTGGGCTAAAGGCTGTCAATATATTGATGGAGCAACAGCAGGCATTATGACTGCATTGATGCCTATTTTTGCAATTATTCTATCTGTTATTTTCTTGGATGAGTCTGTTGGCCTTGTACAAATCATAGGCATGTTACTGATTCTAGCCTCAATTTTCTTTAGTAACCTTGGTGGATTAGTAAAAAAATTCAAACCTAGTCAATTTCGCTTATCTAAAAAATAATGCTATGCTACTGAGCATGGTTAGCTTATGGAAACTTAACTCAATGGATCAGATACAAAAAGCGCAAAAAGCAAAAAGTCTTATATTTATGGTTGAACCAACATCGTTTCGCTGTAATGAAGAAACCTTAACAACAAATGCATTTCAAACTCAAACTACTCATTTAACTAATAATCTTAATCAGTCAGCGTTAAATGAATTTAAAATGCTCACACAAACATTAACAGCCTATGGTATTAATGTTCATGTTGAAAAGGATTTAATTGAACGTGATACACCTGATGCAATTTTCCCAAATAACTGGGTATCATTCCATGAGAATGGCAAAGTGCTTTTATATCCAATGCAAGCTGAAAACAGACGGCGGGAAAGATCTTTAAATTTTATTCATCAAATTGCTAAAAGTAATGATTTTAAACTCAACCAAGTCATTGATCTATCACATGAAGAAGCAAATGGTCGTTATTTAGAAGGCACTGGCAGCATTGTCTTTGACCATTATAATCATAAAGCATACGCATCTTTAAGTGAACGAACTGACAGAGCATTATTTCATCAAGTTTGTAAGATTCTAAATTACACAGGAATCAGTTTTCATTCACATGATAACAATCAAGTTCCTATTTATCATACAAATGTTATGATGGCTATTGGGGATTTTTTTGCAGTCATCTGCACAGATAGTATTAATGATGTAACTCAAAAAAATAAGCTACTTGATAGCTTATCTAATGACCATAAAGAAATTATTGATATTTCTCTTAAGCAAATGCAACATTTCTGCGCTAATATTATCCAGCTTATCACAACTGACCATCAACCTGTCATTGTTATGAGCAAAACGGCTTATAATGCATTTGATACACTACAAAAAGAAAAATTATCTCGCTATGGGGATATTATCTACAGTGACATTTCTACTATCGAAACTTATGGTGGTGGCAGCGTTCGCTGTATGATTTGTGAAGTCAGTTAATTATATAATTATACAATAGTATAGGAGCTTTAAATTCAGATTATTTTTTAGAACTCTTAATACAATTTAATAAGTCGTCAAATACAAATTTATCATTCACAAGTAAATTAAGATATTTCTTAGGATTTATCTTGCTTGATTTGATCGATAATGAGGTCATTTTCACCATAACTGCTTGATATAATTCAAATTGCTGTACTGCTTCTGACTCTAATTCCAAAGTTAAGATATTTTGGTAAAACTGATAATTAGCTACCTTGTTCTCTAGGGATAATTTATGTTTTATTGTGTTACGAATTTGACGTATTTTGCTTGTCACATCAGTTTGGATCATGTCTACTTTTTTAATAATAAATAAAAACTCACTTGATGTTAATTTAATATTTTCTGCAGCTAACCAAAGTGAAAATAAGATAGAATTTATATTCAAACTATGCAATTGTTGTAAGTTCAACAATACCCTCTGAACCCTCTTATCTTTATATAGATTAACAGAAAACTGCCAAAATGGATTATCAATTTCATCGATTAATTTGGACATAGTTTAACCAACCCATTCCAACTCTAATGATTAAAGTTATTATCGCCTTTAGCTAAAGCACCTTCTCTTCTTGGGTCTCTCGCTCCATAAAACATACTCTCTTGATACAGCACTGAGTTTGCAGAGCCCATTGCAGGTGCTAATATAACTTCGTGACCCATTTTTTCCAACAATTTAATTGTATCTGGACTAATACCTTGTTCAATTTGAATTTGATCTGGCCAAAGCTGACTATGTACTCTTGGCGCATTAACAGCACTTTGTAAATTTAAATGATGCGTGATGATATTTAAAATGACTTGTAATGTCGTTGTAATAATCCGACTACCGCCAGGTGAGCCAGTTGCTAAAAATGGCTGATTATCTTTTGTGATAACAATTGTAGGAGTCATCGAGCTTAAAGGACGTTTTCCAGGTTCTATACTATTGGCTTTGCCTTGCACCAAACCAAATGAGTTTGCCACACCAACTTTAGCTGTAAAATCATCCATCTCATTATTTAAGAAAAACCCTAAGCCTTTAGCAATAATACCACTACCATAAGAGTAATTAAGTGTATATGTATTCGAAACCATATTACCGTCATGATCAACAACACTAAATTGTGTCGTTTGGTTACTTTCGTTATTGATCACTTTTACATCGGATAGTTTACTGCTCGGCACATGCTTATCACGATTAATTTGTTTTCTGATTGTATCAGCATATGCTCTTGAAGTTAAATGCTCAACTGGGTTATGAACAAAATCCGGATCTCCTAAATCACTATTACGATCGTTATAAGCATAGCTTTCCGCTTCTGTCATTAAATGTATTGTTTCAGCACTATTTAAGCCAAACTTACCTAGATCAAAGCCCGCTAAAATATTTAATAATTCAATCAAAGTAACACCGCCTGAACTTGGTGGTGGCATGGAGTATATATGATAACCTTGATACACCCCTGTAACTGGCTTTAACTGTTCAGCTTCATATGCTTTAAGGTCTGCCAAAGTAATAAGCCCACCATTTTCCTTCATATCTTTAACTAAAATTTTAGCTGTTTTACCCGTATAAAAATCCTCACCTTTTGTATCTCTAATTCTTTTTAATGTTTCAGCCAATTGTTTTTGAACTAGCCATTGCCCAGCTTGATAAGGTTGATTGGCTTTATTAAGAAAAATTTTACGTGTCTCAGAATGATTAAATAGCCATGTTTTTGCATCACTTAATGATTCTGCCATTGCATAAGATACTTCAAATCCATTTTCTGCTAAATCAATCGCTGGTTGTATGACCTCCTTTAATGGTAATTTCCCATATGTTTCTTGCGCAAGAATCAACCCTTTCACCGTTCCAGGCACACCACTTGCTTTGTAAGTGCCTGAAATTAAATTTTCATCTACATTACCATTTTTATCTAAAAACATATCCTTTGTTGCCGCCATAGGCGCCTTCTCACGATAATTAATCGCAATTGCTTTTTTCTGATCATTTAACCATATCAGCATAAAGCCACCACCACCTAAGTTACCCGCTTTTGGCATTGTCACGGCTAATGCAAAACCTACGGCAACTGCTGCATCAACAGCATTGCCACCTTTATTAAGAATGTTTACACCAACAGTCGTTGCTAAAGATTCTTGAGTTGCTACCATTCCATAATTACTTTCAACCGGATGAAACCGTTGAGGTGACTCTTGAACTGGCTGCCAGTAGGCTGAAAATCCAGCAATTGGTAAGCTTACGCTTAAAAATACAATGCTCAATAGGTAATTTATTTTCAATATCCAACGCATTAAATAGAATCCTTTCTTTGTTCAATTATTGCTAATAATGTACTACGATGATTATACATAGCAACCTGAAATTAAGAAAATATCCTCAACACTAGAATTTCGGTATGATTTACAGTACCATTTACATCATTAATTAACTCATGAAACGATAATCATAATTAACGCTGGTGTTTAAAATGACAGAAGATAATAAAAATCATAATGGAAATGGTAAAGCTGATGAGCATGCTAAAGATACTTCAGCCGATACATTACTTGAATTTCCTTGCCGCTTTCCCATTAAAATCCTCTGTAATCCAAACAAAGGTATTGAGGAATTTGTAATGAAAACCTTACATGACCACATAGAAGATAACAAGTCAATTGACCTATCCGTTAAAGAAAGTAAAAATGGCAAATATATATCCATTACTGCTATTTTCACTGCAACCAGTAAAGATCAATTAGATACACTTTATAGATTATTTTCTAAAAAAGATGACGTACATATGGTTTTATAATGAATCAAATAGTTAAATCAATACAAATGCAATCTCTAGGTCTACAACCTTATGAAGTTGTGTTAGAAAAAATGCAATCATTTACAGCTAACCGAGATGAGAAAACGAATGACCAGTTATGGTTGGTTGAACATGAAAAAGTATTCACACAAGGCCGCCATGGCAAAGGCGAACATATCCTTTCAACTTCTGATATTCCTATTGTTCAAACTGATCGTGGTGGGCAAGTAACTTACCATGGCCCAGGACAAGCAATCATCTATTTTATGATTGATTTAAAACGCATAAAAATTGGGATTAAGAATCTAGTTTGTTTGATCGAAAAATCCGCTATTGAAATGTTAAAAACATTTGCTATCGAAAGCCATTTGCAGGACAATGCGCCCGGTGTTTATGTTAATGATCAAAAAATTTGCTCACTTGGATTACGTGTAAAACAAGGACGGACTTATCACGGTTTAAGCATTAATGTCGATATGGACTTATCACCATTTAAGTTAATTAACCCTTGCGGTTATAAAAATCTTCAAATGACGCAAATTAAGCAGTTTAAATCCGATATTACATTAGATGAAGTTTATAACGTTTATACAACGATCTTTAGTGAAAAGTTTAATACTGCAGTTAAGGCTAAAGCAGGAACAATGGGAGTAGATGCATGTCTGTCATAAAAACAACTGTTGAAGAAAAAAACAAATATGCGAAAGATAAACTCTCTCGTATCCCTGTAAAAATCCAAGCAAAAAAACCTACGCTGCGTAAGCCAGACTGGTTAAAAATTCAGCTACCTAAGGCTAGCTCCGGTGGTGTTTCGGGCGTTAAAGATATCTTACGCGAAGGTAGATTAACTTCTGTCTGTGAAGAAGCTTCTTGTCCTAACTTACATGAATGCTTTAATAAAGGTACAGCAAGTTTTATGATTATGGGCTTTAAATGTACGCGTCGTTGTAGTTTTTGTGATGTTGCTCATGGCCGCCCAGATGCCCTGGATGATCAAGAGCCTAAAAATCTTGCTGATGCTATTTCTAAAATGAACCTACGTTATGTTGTTGTCACCTCTGTCGACCGTGATGATCTACGTGATGGTGGTTCAGAACACTTTGCTAAGTGCATTCAAGCAATCAGAGAAAAAACGCCTCATGTTAAGATTGAAATTTTAACACCCGATTTTAGAGGTAGAATGGATGTTGCTTTAACAAATTTATCTCAAATGCCACCTGACGTGTTTAATCATAATTTAGAAACTGTGCCTCGTCTTTATAAGGCTGCCCGTCCTGGTTCTGATTATCAATGGTCACTCGATTTATTAAAACGCTTTAAACTATTGTTTCCAAAAGTTCCAACCAAATCAGGTTTAATGGTAGGCTTAGGTGAAACGGATGAAGAAATTATTGAAGTTATGAAAGATATGCGTCAGCACAACATTGATATGCTTACAATTGGTCAGTACTTACAGCCAAGTATTTATCACATGGCTGTTGAACGCTACGTTTCTCCTGAAACATTCAGAGAATACGCAGCCATTGCGAAAGATTTAGGTTTTAAGCATGTTGCAAGTGGGCCTATGGTAAGATCTTCATATCATGCAGATATACAATTTGAAGGCGATATGATTGCTTAAAGATTAACTATATGGATTCACATAAAAGTTAGCAGTATCACCTGAATCTTGTACTACCCAAGGGCAGGCTGAATCATTAGACTCTGTCTGATTACACGTAAATACTAAATCTTCATTTTGCCTTGTAAAGCCAACCGAACTTGGACAATTAACAATACCTTGTACAACCTTGCATTGCTTAGTCGTTTTTGTAAATGAAATTATATATTTTTTAGTATAGTCCAGTGTTACGCGACCAGTAACAGGTTCTGCAGTAACAACCTTACCGAAACCATCGGTAATTTTAACCTCTCCTAACTGCAAACTCAGTGGAATAAATTGATCATCCGCGCCAGGCTTAATATTAATGACCGCGTATAAATCCATATCTCCAGATCCCTTAGCTTTTGTATCAAGGCAATCCTCACCATCACAAGTTGCTTTTTCCAAAGATAACACATTACCTTCAGCTGATATAGTTGTATACCAACCTCCACTATTATCATGCTTCCATTTAATTGTAATCGATTGACTCTGGCCGTTTACATCAACCGTTCCTTCAACACTAAAGGATTTTTTACTGTTATAACAGTCACTAAAAAAAGCATTTTTATCTTCAAATTTAAACGTATTATCTGAATTTGCAGAAATGGTCATTGGTAGACCATCAACACTATAAATACATTTCTTATCTGTAGCTTTTGCTATTGTTATCGAATATGGCATATTATTGGCGATTTTAAATTTATAATCAGCAGAAGCATACAGAACACCAATATTACACAAACTCAAGGTAAAAACACTTAAAATAAACTTCATGACACAACACCCATTTTATAAAATTTGTAATAGCTATACTACAAAAGTGACGCATTGAAATCAATTATAAAATAATCAAATTTATTTAGAAAAAACTACATTTATTACAAGGCATTGTAGTTGGGCTATTATTTTTTCTTAAAAAATAGTTCATTGACAATCCATAATGGACCAATAAATAGAAATTGCAAATCTTGGAAAAATGAAGGCTTTTTACCTTCATATTTATGGCCAATAAACTGAAAAATCCAACTGATAATAAAGAGGATAAGGCAAATAATCAAACGATCATTCATCAATGAGATAATTAATAACATAACAAGAGAAATAATTAACATAACGATTGCTAAGGGAACGGATAAACGTAAATAATAAACTATTCCTATCAGCACAAGTAATGCCGCCAAATAAGGCGTTACTGCCCATAAAATTCCTAAAATTGAGAACATAATTAATGGTACACAGATATAATGAATTCTTTTATTAATTTTATTTTGATGACTTTCAGCATAAAGTGCTAACCATTCTTCTAGCGAACGCATTATTATTCCTTTAATTTAAATTCAATTACTTAGTCACTTATATGATACTTTAGCATAAATAATTCTAATCAACTATTTAGAATTATTTATGTCACTAGCATTAATATACCTATAGATTGTTTGCTTAATAGCACTTGGTTTTGATATGATAACGGCACTAAATTTAGTAAATTTTCACAGACATTTAGAAGGAATTGACTCAATATGAACGGTTCAAAAATTATCTACACCCATACAGATGAAGCTCCAGCATTAGCTACTTATTCACTACTTCCAATTGTTAAAGCATTTACCAAAGAAGCAGGCATTAACATTGAAACAAAAGATATTTCATTAGCAGGCAGAATCTTAGCTCACTTTCCAGAATATCTATCAGAGATACAAAGGCAATCTGATGATTTAAGTGAACTTGGTCAATTAGCCAAGACACCACAAGCTAATATTATTAAACTACCAAATATTAGTGCTTCAATCCCACAATTAACACAAGCAATTAAAGAGTTACAAGCTCAGGGATTTCCGATACCGGATTATCCAATTGAAGCTAAAAATGATGAAGAAAAAGAAATTAAAGCACGTTATGCAAAGGTATTAGGAAGTGCTGTTAATCCCGTACTACGAGAAGGTAATTCTGACCGACGTGTTGCTGATGCGGTTAAAGAATATGCTAAAGCTCACCCACATACTATGGGAGAGTGGTCACCACAATCTAAATCTCATGTTGCCTATATGCATAAAGGCGATTTCTATGGTAGCGAACAATCTGTTATTGTTGATGATGCGTGTAAGGTTGACATCGTATTAGAAACTAACACCGGTCATACAATTAAGCTTAAAGATAATATTAAGCTAACTGATAAAGAAGTCATTGACTGTGCTGTTATGAGCAAAAAAGCGCTTGTTGAATTTTTTGAAGCTCAAATTAAAGATGCAAAAGAAAAAGAGGTGTTGTTATCGCTACATCTAAAAGCCACCATGATGAAAGTATCTGATCCAATTATGTTTGGACATTGTGTTAGAACCTGCTTTAAAGAAGTCTTTGATAAGTATGCTGATACCTTCAAAGAGTTAGGTATTAACCCAAATAATGGATTAGGTGATATTTATGCAAAAATAAAAGCCTTACCTAATGGCCAATGCCAAACGATTGAAGCGGATATTGAAAAAACCTACCAACATCATCCTGCATTTGCAATGGTTAATTCAGATAAAGGCATTACCAACCTACATGTACCAAGTGATGTTATTATTGATGCATCCATGCCTGCTGCCATTCGTTCATCTGGAAAAATGTGGGGAGCTGATGGCAAATTACAGGATATGAAAGCAATCATCCCTGATCGTTCTTATGCACTTATTTATCAAGAAGTCATCGAATTCTGTAAGACTCATGGCGCATTTAATGTCACAACTATGGGCAATGTTTCCAATGTTGGACTGATGGCACAAAAAGCCGAAGAGTATGGTTCTCATGATAAGACCTTTGAAGTTTCTGAAGCTGGCATGGTTAAGGTTATTGATAATCAAGGTCGAACACTCATGTCACAGCAAGTAGAGCAAGGTGATATTTTCCGTATGTGTCAGACAAAAGACATCGCCATAAAAGATTGGGTAAAACTAGCAGTAAATCGCGCTAAAGCAACGTCTGATCCTGCTATTTTTTGGTTGGATAAAAACAGAGCTCATGACGCTAATTTAATTAAAAAGGTAACTACTTACTTAGCTGATTACGATACGACAAATTTAGAAATTAAAATTCTTAGCCCTGTCGAGGCAATGCGCTATACACTAAAGCGTGTTAAAAACTCTCAAAATACTATATCTGTTACAGGTAACGTTTTACGAGATTATTTAACGGATTTATTCCCAATTTTAGAATTAGGCACCTCAGCAAAAATGTTATCGATCGTGCCACTTTTAGCTGGTGGTGGTTTATTTGAAACTGGTGCCGGTGGCTCTGCTCCGAAACACGTCCAACAGTTATTAAGTGAAGACTATTTACGTTGGGATTCTCTTGGTGAATTTTTAGCGATTGCGGTTTCCTTAGAAGACCTATCTTCTAAAACAAATAATCATGATGCAAAGGTATTAGCTGAATGTTTAAATCAAGCTAATGCAAAAATATTAAATAATGATAAATCACCTCAACGTAAACTTGGTAGTATTGATAACAGAGGTTCACACTTCTATCTTGCGTTATATTGGGCTGAGGCTCTAGCTAATCAAGATCAGTCAATTAAGCTAAAAACTGTATTTAAGCCAATTTTTGAAGCGTTATCCGCAAAAGAAACTCAAATTATTGAAGAATTAAACTCAGTTCAAGGACACTCAGTTGATATTGGTGGGTATTATCACCCGAACCCATCAAAAACTGAGGCAGTTATGCGTCCAAGTAAAACATTAAATGAAATTATTAATGGTATTTAATTATGAAAAAGTTAGTTGTTATTACTGGTGCCAGCTCTGGCTTTGGTGCAAGTATTGCTAGAAAGTTACATGCATTGTAATATCCCTTGTTAGTTATTTATGCTTACCAACAACAATAAAACACTATTGACCTAATTTTAGCCTTCAGCGTATGATATCAGTAGTTAATTAAATAGGTATTAGTAAGATGCGAAGGTTACATAATTTATCATCTATTTTTATTCTTTCATGCAGCTGGAGTATGCTCTATGCTACTACATCAATAAATCATCAGCCCACTCACATTAAGCAGGCTGAGACTATTTGGACACCTACATTTTATGCGATTCAACCAAGAACAGATATAAAAAATCCTGTTTCAATGAATTTCTGTTTAACACATACTCCAAATACACTTAAAACTACTATCTCAGAAATCAAACAAGGTGTTAAAGCTGAAAATGGAGTATACCTTAAATACCTTTCATATAAGACTACTCATCAACACGGCTTAGGCTTCAATACGGTTAATGCCGAAGTTTGGCTAGTCGATAGCAAAGGAAAAAAAATCTGGAGCTCACCAATGTGGGAATATCAGCAAAATTTATCTGATAATGGCATAACAAATGTAGTTTGGGCTACAAATCAATGTAAAGGAAAATTTATTGGTGTTCCTAATATAATTAAATAATCTAAAATGGTTTCATGGATGAACAAAGAACATTACCCTAAAAAAATATTTCAATCAACAATTTATGGTGGCATTACCGGTATTATTATCGGTGTTATTGGTGCATTATTTCAACTATTTATTCATTGGATTGCTCAAGGCCAACAAGCTGCTTTTGATGCATTAAAAGAATACTGGTTTTTAAAATGCTTAGTTGCAATTGTCTTTACAACAACCTTACTAAGTCTATCATTATTTATTGTAAGATATCTTGTTCCTGAAGCCTCAGGCAGTGGTGTTCAAGAAATTGAAGGCGTTTTAGAAGATAAGCGTCAAATGCGTTGGTGGCGAGTATTACCCGCTAAATTTTTTGGTGGCATCTTATCGTTATCTAGTGGCCTTGTCTTAGGCCGTGAAGGTCCTACGATCCAAATTGGTGGTGCAGTAGGTCATTTAGTTAGAAAGTTATTTAAACTTGATAAAGAATATGCACATATACTTATTGCAGCGGGTGCTGGCGCTGGTCTTGCAACTGCATTTAACACGCCTTTAGCTGGAATTTTATTTGTTATAGAAGAAATGCGACACCAATTTAAATATAGCTTTCAATCCTTACAAACTGTTATTATTGCCTGTGTTGTTGCTGATATTTTTCTACAAGTCATTCTTCAATTAGGTGGTTATAATATCCGGCAAATGATGGATATTGATATGACAGCCTATCAATCCTTGCCTCTATCAAGTCTATGGCTATTTATTGTATTTGGTATTTTCTTTGGTGCCTTTGGTACTATTTTTAATAAATACCTTGTCTATAGTTTGAATTTTTTTACCAAACGCGAAGACTTTAATTTTTGGAAATGGATTATAATTATCGGTATTGTAGCTGGACTATTTTTAGCATTGTTTCCTGATGTCATTGGTGGCGGTTATAATGTGATGCCAAAAGCACTACATAATAACTTTACACTAACTATGCTTATCGTTTTATTTATACTACGTTTTGGCACAACATTAATTAGTTATGGTACTGGTGTACCCGGCGGAATTTTCGCACCTATGTTAGCTCTAGGTACAATATTTGGTATGTTTTTTGGGCTCATAGCTCATTACTTTTTCCCTAGCTTAATTGTTCACCCGCAAGTATTTGCAGTTGCCGGTATGAGTGCTTTATTTACAGCAACAGTAAGTGCCCCATTAACAGGTATAGTCTTAGTTGTTGAAATGACGATGAATTACGCGCTTATTTTACCTTTAATTCTTACCTGCTTTAGTGCAACAATCACCGCTATTTTTATGGGTGGCAGCCCAATATACAGTACATTACTTGCACGTACACTTATATTAGCTAAGCGTAAAAATCTGTATTTAAATTATCATCGATAATTGACTTTCTTAACGCTGATAAATTATGCCGTTCTTCAATCTATCAACTAAAATAATAGCTATTAGCTAACGATTATCAGCAGGACTTAAAAATGAAAAATTCTGCAAATCAGAATAATAACAATATGGACAAAAGAATCGCCTTAGGAATTGCTTGTATTTACTTTATCTTAACACTTTCATGTTATTCCATTGTTGCTGAATTTCTAAAAATCTATCATAAAATTAATTCGCATACTATTTTTACGACCATTATTGGATTAATTATTTTAGCAATAATTTATCTAATTATGATTAAGCAGATGAAAATACCATTATATAACTGCGGGTTTAATTTAAAAAACTGGAAATCATACACCGTTTATAGCATCATCGTCTCCATTATTTTTTGTTTATTTATGACTCTAATTAAGTATTTATTTATACTAAACTACCAACTCCCAGACCATCCAAGTGTCTTTGAGTTTGGCGTATTAGTCAAAGAAGGACTTGATTATCACAAAGACCCTTATATCATTCTCTTATATATACTAGGCTATAGTGTCTTTGTCCCAATTCAATCATTTATTGCAAATGGTGCACTACAAAGTGTCATGATTGACTTTATTAAAAGTAAATATGCATCTATCATTTCAATCTTTAGCTCAGCTATTTTCTTTGCTGCCATTCATACCCAATTAGATATTATTTATGCTATCGCCATGTTTCTTCCTGGATTTTTATGGGCATACATTTATGCAAAACAACGCTCCTTACTTGGGGTTAGTATTTCTCATATCATTGTTGGAAACTATGCGTTTTTTGTTTTAGGATTTGATCATTTTATCGCTGAATTACATTATGTTGCAGGATTTTAAACAAATTGATGCATTCATCGATGCGTATCAGATATTAATTGCTGTTCCCTGATGAAAACAAAGCTGCCATTGATTATTTGACATTCTACGCCAAATTGAACTACGTTTTGTTCTTTGGAGAGCTGTTTCTGTCATTATGTGAATGCTTTTTGTCATGCTGCAATAAATAATCGTCTCTAGAAATTTGATAAAGCACATGTCTAGCTAAAGCACTTTTTGAATCAACCATTGGGTGATTAAAGTCATTTTTACTATCATACTTCATTCCTATTTTCTGCATCACCCTTCTTGAATTTAAGTTATCTTTAACTGTAAATGAGACTATTTTTTCCAATCCAAATTGATTAAATGCTATATCTAACATAGCATTTGCAGCTTCTGGTGCATAACCATTACCCCAATACTTAGCTGCCAAGCGCCAACCTATTTCGATAGCAGGTGTAAACGATGCTTGAAAATTGACATTCAATAGCCCTACAAAGCCAATCATTTGATTCGTTTGTTTTAAAACAACCGCATACAAACTATAGCCATGATCAAGATGATGTTGCTCTAGACGTCCAATAAACCAAGCCGTAGTATCTCTATCTCCAAGCTTTGGAAAATAACGCATAACTTGAGGATCTTGATTAATTTTAGTCATTTCAGCTATGTCTTCTAGTTGCCAAGTCCTTAAAATTAAACGCTTTGTTTCGACAATAATCATTTTTAGTATTTCATCATATTTTTTGATAAAAAAGATATCATATCATAGTTTATGTGAACTAAAATAACAGACCTATCCTCATAGAAATAAATTTCCCTTCTGTTATCGTTGTATATAACTAAAATTTGTCCCTACACTATCAAACTTAAATATAATTGCATTTAGAGGAAATTAAAATGCGTTTGAAAGATAAAGTATCGATTATTACCGGGGCAGCCAGTGGAATTGGTAAGGCCATTGCGCTTGAATATGCAAAAGAAGGCGCTATTGTCGTCATTGCAGATTTAAACTTTAATGCGGCAAGTGCTGTTGCAAATGAAATTGAAACCTCTGGCTTTAAAGCTTATGCAATTGCAATGGATGTAACAGATGAAGCAGCAGTAAATAATGCTATTGATGAAGTAATAAATCGATATAATCATATTGATATTTTGATTAGTAATGCGGGCATTCAACATATTGCTGCCATTGATCAACTAGATTATCAAAAATGGAAATTAATGCTATCAATCCACTTAGATGGTGCTTTTTTAACGACGAAAGCATGCATTAAACACATGTATAAAAACAATAGCGGTAGTATAATTTATATGGGCTCTGTTCATTCAAAAGATGCCTCAAAACTCAAAGCCCCTTATGTCACAGCTAAACATGGCTTACTCGGCTTATGTCGAGTTGTTGCAAAAGAAGGCGCAGCTCATAATGTCAGAGCTAATGTGATATGTCCTGGCTTTGTTAAAACACCTTTAGTCGAAAAGCAAATTCCCCAACAAGCCAAAGCATTGAATATCTCTGAAGATGAAGTAATTAAAAACATTATGCTAAAAGATACTGTCGATGGGCAATTTACAACCGTCAAAGATATTGCTGAATGTGCTATTTTTTTTGGTAGCTTTAATAGCAACGCACTAACGGGTCAATCTATCATCGCAAGTCATGGCTGGTTTATGGAATAATTTCTAGCCAAACTTGATCAATAAACGATAGCTATCAGCCTATCGGCCTAATATCAGGCACAAATAAAATCTACAAATTAATTTTCTGCTTGTGTAAACTCAATAACATTACTATCAGGATCACGAATAAATATTGATGTTTTACCATCGCCAAAGGTTATTGGACCTTCTGTTATTGTAATATTTAACTCATTTTCAATATAGTTTTTAGTCTCATTAATTGACGCCACATTAATTGCATAATGAGTATACCCTGGGTATTTATTAGGCATATCCATTAAAATATTTTTTGCTTGATTACTATCATTTCCAGAACCTAACAAATTAATTTCAACTCCGCTATCGTGCTTTAAAACGACTACATTTTCTTTATAATCTTCACGTGTTAGTTTAAAGTTAAGTTTTTCATAAAATCTGATTGCTCGATCAAATTCCATTACTCTAATGCCAATATGATCAATTTTATTTATTTTAAACATGTTATTTTACTCCTAAAAAAATACGCATTGCATAAAAATGACAATGTAAAGCTTTTGTATTATATCTTCAATTTATTTTTATATGTTTATAAATAGTTTCTAACTTAAAGTAATTATAGAACTAAAATTTCAATCAAAACGACGATACAAAGCCTCATATTTAACCATATCTTCTTCATTGGTAAAATGACTATAAAAAATTGACTTTGGATCATTTAATGGTTGCTGACTCATTAAAAAATCCTCAAGATGACTCTCTTTAAATTCAAAGTGCAAACTTGAAGTATCCTCGCTAATATTTAATGCCAACCGGAATAGGCTTTTTATTTCGTTATTTGTATAAATTGAATTCAGCATATCAAGTAATGTTGAAGCTGAACGAGTATCTACTTTTAGTATATTTGTTCTTCTATCTAATAAACTAAAATAAATAAAATTATACGTTAACTGATTTAGCTGCTGAGGTGTTAAATCACCTAAATCTGCACAAAATCCAAATAAAATCTTAGCTTTAGTACTTTCATATGGATCAACACCAAAATAAGACAACCAAGTGGCTTTTCGTTCATAATTTTTAAAAAAATGAAATGCAAACTTTCTAAATTCATATACTAAGCTTTCATCCGCTAAATCATGATTAATTAAATAGTCTTTTGTTGAAAAATAACCTTCATAATATAAATGTTCTTTTCGTTTAAAAAATTCATCAAAATCTCTTGCTTCAATACCAGTTTTCATTTGAACTGTTTGTAACTGATAATATTGCTGAATATTTTTATAACCTTTTTCTGCCTCAACTGTGCAGTACTTTGTTGTCCGTATATTAGCTAACCAACTTGCGATGCTATTTAATGTAAAACGCACTAGCCAGCCAGGTGTATATAAATTTTTAGCCTCAGAATGCAGTGCACGATGTACTGGATCATCATCTGTTTCGCTAAAGGCAAATACAAGGCGTTCTTTTCGATATTGCTGCTGAATTTCATCATCACAAAGCGTATTATCTTCATCCGATGATGATATATTAGATAAAATGCTAGTTTCAGCTTCTGTTGGTATATTTTCAAAATATCCACCATCTATATATTCAATTCCATTAATAACCATAGGCTTTAAAATAACTGGCAATGAACCTGATGCTCTAGCTGCATCAGCAATACTTACATTTGGTGTTAATAACGCATTAAAGTATTGTACTTTACCGGTTACTCGCTCTACTGCAGTGAGTGTTAAATCTTTAAATCTGATCGTATCGTATTGTCTTAATATCGCTAAATCATTAAATGTTAAATTACCTCCAGCCTCCATGTTATCAGCTATTTGTTTTAGTCTTAAAAACTCTGCTGACTCAGCTGTTGCTAATTGATCAATCGACTTTTCCTGAAAAAACGCTTTAACATTATTGCGAATATTATTTTCTAAAAAGTTAAGCATTGGCATTCCGTCTCTTTCAATGCCATACCAACTTGTTTTATCTCCTAACAAATGCTCAAATTTTTGATTCATCGATATAGTTTGTAATCTACGTGGACTCATGCCAGTTGCCATCAAAGCAGCTGTCATTCCACCAATAGATGACCCCGTGATTGATTGTGATGGCTGATAAACTCCAGCTTCTTCTAATGCCTTAAATGCACCAACATAAACCCCACCACGGACACCACCACCACTTAATACAATTCTTGTTACTTTTCTTCTAGCAGTTGCTTTGACTAATTCTTGATATCCTAAATGCCTAACATAATTGCTTGATTGACTTGAAGCGACATAAAACAAACTACTAAACCATCCGCCCATAAATGTATCCTCCTTGATTACATTATTTGTATAAGCTGATTATGATTTAAGCATAGCTGATTTAATATAAATTAAGTATAATTATAATGTAACCATAACAAGAATTTTATATTATTGATTTATAGCCAATAAATTCCGTTATTATTCAATATTTTATTACAATATGAGAAATATTATTATCATGAATATATACAGATCTTAGAGTAATCTAATTGAGTAGATTAGAATTAAATTAATTTGATAGAAATAAGTTCAGCTTATTCTTTAGTCGGATTAAAATACTTAAACAATTGACCTTGAGGTTTTAAAATAAGCGTATTATCTTTATTCGCAAAAATACTATCGTAAGTTTGCATACTCTTTAAGAATTCAAACAGTGATTGATTTTTCGAATAGCTTTTTGCATAAATTGACAAGGCCTCTGCCTCACCTTGAGCTTGTATCTGCTTAGCTTGTGATTCAGCTTTGGCTAATATGACTGTGACCGATGCATCTGCATTAGCTCTTACTTCTTCAGCTTTTGCATTACCTTCAGCTCTAATACCTGCTGCAGCCTTTTCACGCTCAGAACTCATTCGCTGATAAATAGATTCCGTAACCGTTTCAGGTAAATCAATTTGTTTAATTCTAACATCTTTAATTGAAATACCTAAGTTTTTAGCTTTCTCAGAAACAACTTGATCTAAATCAGCCATTAAATTAGAGCCTCGGTTATTAACCAATTCTTGAATAGTTCTTGTACCAAATTCATCACGCATTGCAGAAGATGTATACTGCATTAATAAATTTTCCGCTGTAACAACGCTACCATAGGTTGAACGATAAAATTTATCTAAGTCTGTAATTTGCCAAATCACATAAGCATCAACCATAATATCTTTCTGTTCTTTTGAAACGATACGTGACGAATCAACCTGTAACGTACGATAGCGCATATCATACTCTTTGACATCTTCAATAAACGGTAATTTAAAATGTAACCCAGGCGTAAATGTTTTAGTCTGGCCGTTATCTAATTTTTCAATTTGGCCTAACTTTAAAATAATCGCCCGATGAGATTCAGTAACCGTAAAAACGGATGCATACAAAACAATCAAGATAACAATTAATAAAAATAATAATCCAAATGCTTTATTCATTAGTAATTACCTCCATTAGATGAAGATTTATTCGCTTCAGCCCATCTTACCCACATTTGTTGATTCATAGGCGTTGATGAAGTTGAAGTAGTATTAAGCGGCTTTGCACTACTCGTTTGATTTGGTAATGAATTTGCAAGGGCATGCAAACTACCTGCCTGAGCAGCACTTGTTACATCTGGCATAAATAAATTATTATTGCCTGAGCCATCGACTACATATAAGCGATTATTACTTAATACATTTTGCATGGTGGTTAAATAAATTTGCTTCTCAATTATCTTTGGTGCTTTAACATACTCAGGTAAAATTGCATTAAACTGCGCTACATCTGCTTGAGCTTGCAGAATAAGCTTCTCTTTGTATGCTTTTGCCGTATCAAGAATACGTGCAGATTGACCATTAGCTTGTGGTATGACTTTATTAGCATAACTTTGTGCTTTGTTAATCGAGCGATTACGATCTTCACGTGCTTTAATTACATCATCAAATGCAGCTTTCACTGGGTCTGGTGCAGTCGCCTTCTGCATATTCACCGATACAATAGCAATACCTGTTTTATAATCTTTGAGTAAATACTCTAACTCTGTTTGCACTTCTTTGGTAATTTGCAGACGATCGACACTGATAATACTATCTAATGTGCTTTGACCAATAACTTGGCGGACCGCTGCATCAAGTGCTTGATTTAACATTTGCTGTGAGTTAACAACATTAAATAAATAATCTTTTAAATCAGAAATACGGTAGTTTACTGTAAAGGCAACTGAAGCAATATTTTCTTCTGACGTTAGCATTTCTCTTGATAATGAAACAGTCTTAACCTGATCAACACTTTGCTCATAAACAGTTTCAATTAATCTAGGATACCAATGAAACCCTGGCCCAACCGTTTGAACATAACGTCCAAACCGTAAAACCGCAGCCTGCTCACCTTCTTTAACAATAAAAATACCAGAAACTCCCCAAATCACTGCAAATACAACAACAACTAATAAAATCATTGAGGCGACACCCTTACCACCACCAGGCGGCCTTATATGGGTAGGGCCTTTATTAGATCCTTTCTTATCATTTTGTGGATTTGGCTTTTTCCTAGAAAATAAATTTTTAATGACTTCCTCAAAATCTGGAGGTCCATCTTGATTCTGATTTAACTGAACCGTCCTGTTTTTGTTTTGCCACCACAGCTTTTTAATCATATATCACCTTTTGCTAAGCCTTAACAACAAACTTTCCTTTACTCTAATGTTGGTAAAATATATCACCTAATTCAAGTGCATTATCATCACATATTGACTTTAATTTGTAAAACCTACAACGTATATTTAACATTATATTTCCATTTTCATCCGTATCTTCAGATACAACTGCTCCAATTTGATACAATTGCGCTCGTAAGCGTGCATATTTCGCCTCGATTACAATCTTACCTGATACTTCGTCTTTGCTCAAACACAACGAAATAGCTTCTTTTAATAAATCAATACCAAGACCACTTTGTGCAGAACACCAAACTCTCCTTGGCACTAGCTTCTCTTGATCATAATCAACGTGTGGCACTACCTTAGTTGCATCAGCTAGATCAATTTTATTATACACTTCTAAAATAGGAACATGATCTGCATCAATTTCTTTTAGGACTTGCTTAACTTGATGAATATAGCTTCTGTAATGTTCATCCGATTGATCAACAACATGCAATAATAAATCTGCTTGAGCAGTTTCTTCTAATGTTGCTCGAAAAGCATCAACCAAATCATGTGGCAAATTACGAATAAATCCTACTGTATCAGAAAAAATCACTTCTCCATAAAATGCTAAACTAGATTTTCTTAGCGTCGTATCCAGAGTTGCGAATAATTGATCTTTGACAAATGCGTCAGCGCCAGTTATTGCATTAAACAAAGTTGATTTACCTGCATTGGTATAACCAACCAATGAAACCGTTGGTATATGAGATTTTTTTCTTACTGAACGTGATAAGGCGCGCTGAGACCTAACTTTATCTATTTTTTCCTCTAACGTACGGATTCTATTTCGAATCATTCGTCTATCAAGCTCAATTTGTTTTTCCCCAGGGCCTCCTCGTAAACCAATCCCCCCCTTTTGACGCTCTAAGTGTGTCCATGCCCGAACAAGTCTTGTTGCCTGATAATTCAATTGTGCTAACTCTACCTGTAAGCGTCCCTCGTAGGTTCTAGCCCGTAAGGCAAAAATATCCAGTACAACACGTGTCCGATCAACAATACGACACTCTGGCAGCATTTTGGTTAAATTACGCTCCTGAGCTGGTGTAATATTATGGTTAAAAATAACCAAATGGATATCATCTGATTTAATAATAGAAGAAATTTCGTCAACTTTACCAGAACCTACAAAATACTTAGGGTCAGGTCTTGATCTTTTAGTATGAATTGTTGTAACTACTTGCCATCCAGCAGCAGCTACCAAAGCTTTTAACTCATTTATATCTGAATCTGTTTGATCACTAGGATCGAAGAATTGAGCGTCAACCAAAAGGCTACGCTCACCTTTTTTTATTTGTTCAAAAAGTTCCAATCAACAATCTTAATTATGACTCTATTGGTTGTTCATCAATTGTTGAAAACTTATCTTGCTCAAATGATTCATCAATAAAGTCATCACCAACTAAAGCATCATCTTCTGCATTTTCTGAGTGATTTGCTTGTTGACCTTGTTGATTATGATGCTGAGTTTGCGAGTGATTTGAAAATAACAAACGCACTGGACGCGATGGCACTACAGTCGAAATTGCATGCTTATAAACCATCTGATTTACATTGTTACGCAACACAATCGAAAACTGATCAAATGCTTCAATTTGACCTTGTAGTTTAATCCCATTGACCAAATAAATCGACACAGGTATTTTTTCTCTGCGAAGCGCATTCAAAAAAGGGTCTTGCAAAGATGATATTCTTGACATATTTTCAGTCCTCTATTTATTTATTGTTATAATTTATACCCATTGGGTAAAATAGATTCTAACAGGGATAGCCCTATAATGCTACTATTAAATAACTATTTTTTCACCTAAATAGTTCATTACCTTAGAATTTAATTGGACATCAAATGGGTTTTGTACAAAAAAATCACTTTGCCAATGCCTTAGCCAAGTTATTTGACGTTTTGCTAACTGCCTAGTCGCTATTATTGACTTTTCAATTGCCTCACTATAACTAAGTTTACCCGTTAAATGCGCCCACATTTGCCGATAGCCAACAGAGCGGATCGACGGTAGTAAGTCATTAAGATCCTCCCTTTGAAATAGTTGTTTAACTTCGTCAATAAATCCAAGCTCAATCATATTCTGAAATCGTTTGGCAATTAATTGATGCAGCAAGCTACGATCATCAGGTAAAAGTGCAAGCTGTATAATAGTATACTGCGACGATAGTGCATGAGTTTTTGCACTTAACCATAACTGGCTCATTGGTTGATTTGTTAACTGATATACCTCCAACGCCCTAATAATTCTTTGTGGATCAGTTGGTTTAATAGTTTTTGCAGATACTGGGTCAACTTCAGATAATTTTTGATGTAAATAAGTTAGGCCGTGCTTATTTATTTCATTTACTAATTGTTCTCTTATAACGTCACTTGCTTGAGGCAACTCCGTTAAGCCATGCATAAATGCATTAAAGTACATCATCGTACCGCCAACTAATATTGGTATTTTTCCATTTCTATGGCATTGATCTATAATAGGTTTTATTGCTTTTAAAAAATCAGAAACTGAAAAAGTTTCGCTAGGATCAACAATATCAATTAAATGATGTGGGTAAGCTTTTAGTTCACTTAACGTTGGTTTTGCCGTTCCTATGTCCATCCCTTTATATATCATTGCTGAATCAACACTAATAATCTCTGCATTTAGTTGATCATACAAATGCATTGCCAAGTTTGTTTTACCACTGGCTGTTGGCCCCATCAGGCTAATTACAAAATTATTTTTCATGGCATATGCTTAGTATTCTTGTAGATTTCGTAATTAATTTGAAGCTTCTTTCGTAACTGGAATTATTTTATTTAAATAGTCTAGATAGGCTTGATACTGCAGTGAAAATTGCATATTTTTTGCCATTGACTCGCTCTGCATTTGCATTCTGTAATAATTAGTATCAGATTTGCTGGGTTGTATTACATTTTCTATTCTATAAATATATAAAGCATCATTTCCTTCAGCAAGTTGATAACTTGACTGAGACTGTGCATTTACAGCAATAGCCATTATAGATTTAGTAATATTTTCAGGCAATTGATTACCACTTCTTGTTATGGTTTTTTGATTCCACTCTAAATTAACACCTGCAATTTCATTAATAGTTTTCTTATCATTTAACTGTTTAATTACATTATTTGCTGTTCTGTAAAGCATTTCTTTCTTATTTTTCTGAACTAACATAGTACGAATTTGATCACTAACTACTGATAGTGGTTTCTCTTGCTCAGGTTTATACTGATCTAAACGGATGATAACTGCCTCCGTCGGTGAAATATTAATAACATCGCTATTATATTTATTCTTTAATACATCTGTACTAAAAGCAATTTCTCTTAAGTCTTTATTTGTAGCGATTCCATTACCTGAAGTTTGTGTAAAAAAGTCACTTAGCTTAACGGTAACTTTAGCCTCTTTCGCTGCTTTGTCTAAACTATCTGGATATTCATAAGCTAAATTAGCCATTTTATTACCAATAGAGGAATATAGAATTTGAGCCTGCTGTTTAGATAATTTTTGTTTAATCGCCTGCTTAACTTCCGATAACGGTTTAACCGTCTCTTTAGCATCGGCATTTTTTGTACTAAATTGAGATTTATTTGCATCAAAATAAGCTTGAATTTGACTATCGGTCACTGTAATTCGTTTTTCAATATCAGCAAGTGTTAATTCAATATATTTCACTTTAACTTCAGCAGGCTGTATAAACTGCGCTTGATGCGATTGATAATACGCTTTAATCTCATTATCGGTAACTTTTTGATTACTTAGGTTAACTGCACTATAAGGAATCTCTGTAAATTTAACCTGACGCTTTTGAAATAATAAATTAAATGCATCGTCTTCTTCTTTTGGTAATACAAAATCACTACCTATTAATCCAACTGTCACCTGAGAAGAGAGCATATTATCCTCAAGCATACTTCTTAGCATAGGTAACGTATAACCACTAACTCTTAAAAATTGTTCATATTTTTCTTTAGAAAACTGCCCATTTTCTTGAAAATATGGCATCTTCGTAATTTGCTGATCTATCAAAGCTTGAGAGACTTTA
Organism: Thiotrichales bacterium 19S3-11; assembly: GCA_021713295.1. GTDB lineage: Bacteria > Pseudomonadota > Gammaproteobacteria > Francisellales > Francisellaceae > M0027. Next base: position 37,858 of record JAKJJU010000015.1, on the reverse strand, counting down.
ACACCCATCTCTAATGCACCTTGTTTTTGTAACTCCTGATTAATTAATTGAGATAACGCCAAGTTTTGATATTTTGGATTATTTAAGTCCGTAACTCCATCTTGTGATAAGCCCTGTCTAATTTGGTTAAGCTGCTGTTGAACTTGAAAATCGGTAATATTGACTTTGCCTACTTTTGCAACAGTCTGCCCACGCTGGTTATTACCTTCAAAGTAATAACTAATGCCCCACAATACAAATACCACACTAATTATACCGATAATAACAGCACTAGCCCACCCTTTAAGCTTATCATGCAATGATTGCAACATAACAAAAGCTTCCTTAATAATTCCTGAATTCTTCTAATTTTTGCCATTCTAGCACAGTCATAATAAAAAAGGCATCCCGAAAACGGCATGCCTTTTATAAGCTTTAAGCTCTAATAAAAATTAAAGAAAACGGTTTATGTCAATTAACCGCATCCTTTAAGCCTTTACCAGCTTTAAACACTGGTGATTTAGAAGCACCAATAGTCATTGGCTCGCCTGTTTTTGGATTACGTCCTTGGCGCTCTGCACGTTCACGAACTTGAAAAGATCCAAAACCAACAAGACTAACTTGACCACCTTTTTTAAGCGATGATGTAATTGATGTAATAGTTGCATCTAAAACTCTTTGAGCAACTTCTTTTGTTACATCAGCTTCTTTTGAGATTGCGGTGACTAATTCACTTTTATTCACAGGTCTATCCTCTTACTTGTTAACAAACTTACTATCCCTAAAACCTACTGAAGACCAGCTATTTCGCAGGATTATTGCTAGTTATAGCAAGGCCTTTTCAGTCAGTCAACTCAAATCTAGCTCTTTTTCACACTATTCTTTATTTTTTGTGTTTTTTGAGCTGATGAGCTTGATTTTTTTGATTTATTTAACAATTTTTTTCCATTGACCAAAGCATGAGTTAATACTTCATCAATCCATTGAACTGGAATAATTTCTAAGCCGCTTTTAATATTATCAGGCATTTCAACTAATTCACGTTTATTTTCTTCTGGAATTAATACCGTTTTAATACCACCACGCAATGCCGCTAATAACTTCTCTTTCAAGCCACCAATTGGTAGAACCTCTCCTCTTAGCGTAATCTCTCCAGTCATAGCAATATCAGCTCTTACCGGTTCATCAGCTAAAACCGAAACTAACGAAGTACACATTGCAATACCTGCGCTTGGGCCGTCTTTTGGCGTTGCACCTTCAGGTAAGTGGACGTGTAGGTCATACTTTTCATAAAAGTCTTCTTTTAAGTTTAATTTATCAGCAAGACTTCGTACAACAGTAACAGCTGCTTGAATTGATTCTTGCATAACATCACCAAGCTTACCAGTAGAGACAACTTTTCCTTTTCCGGGTGTTGCAACCGCTTCAATTTTTAATAGCTCCCCTCCAACTCGAGTCCAAGCTAGTCCAGTTACTTGACCAATCAGTGGATTTTCATCCGCAATACCATAGCGATATTTTTTAACACCCAAGTAGTCTTCAAGTGTCTCAGGCGTTACTTTAATATGCTTAAGATTTTTATCGAGTAATAATGATTTAACTGATTTGCGACAAAGTGTTGCAATATATCGTTCTAATTCACGAACACCCGCTTCTCGCGTATAATAACGAATAACATCCGTAATAATTTCATCAGAAATTTCAATTTCGCCTTTTTTAAGACCGGTTGCTTCGATTTGTTTTGGCACTAAATATCGATTAGCAATATTTAGTTTTTCATCTTCGGTATAACCTGATAGTCGAATTACTTCCATACGGTCTAACAGCGGTTCAGGAATATTTAACGAATTTGCCGTTGCAACAAACATAACATCTGATAAATCGTAATCTACTTCAAGATAATGATCATTAAATGCATGATTTTGTTCTGGATCTAATACTTCTAGCATAGCTGAAGCTGGATCACCTCTAAAATCCATACTCATTTTATCTATCTCATCAAGTAAAAATAAAGGATTTCTGGTACCTGCCTTAGTCATTTTTTGAATAATCTGTCCAGGCAATGATCCAATATAAGTTCGGCGATGACCTCTAATCTCAGCTTCATCACGCACACCACCTAATGCCATTCTTACATAATTACGGCCAGTTGCACGAGCAATTGATTGACCTAGTGATGTTTTACCAACACCCGGTGGTCCAACCAAACACAAAATAGGCCCTTTAAGTTTACGCTTTCTCTGTTGGACAGCCAAATACTCTAAAATGCGCTCTTTTACTTTTTCAAGTCCAAAATGATCAACGTTAAGCACTTCCTCTGCTTTCGTTAGATCTTTTTTAACGCGAGACCGCTTAGACCAAGGAACATTAATTAAAGTATCAATATAATTGCGTGAGACAGTAGCTTCAGATGAAGCAGGTGACATCATTCTAAGCTTTTTAAGCTCTTGCATGCCTTTTTTTTCTGCTTCTTGAGACATTTTCGCCTCTTTAATTCGATTCTCTATGTCATCTAGTTCATTTTGACCATCTTCCATCTCACCAAGCTCTTTTTGTATGGCTTTCATTTGCTCGTTAAGATAGTATTCGCGTTGGTTTCTTTCCATTTGTTGCTTAACACGCTTCATGATGGTACGTTCAACTTGAAGGATATCCATTTCTGTTTCCATCAAGACCATGAGTTTTTCAGCACGTTTACATACATCCAAGGCTTCCAAAAGAGCCTGACGATCTTCTATTTTAAGACTCATATGTGCCGCAATTGTATCCACCAAGCGACCCAATTGACGCGTACTTGAAACTGAATTAATCACTTCAGGAGGAATTTTTTTATTTAACTTAACATATTGATCAAATTCTGTTACTAACGTTCTAGTAATTGGTTCTGTCACATCTTCTGGTGGCTCATTATCTTCAACCAGTTCCACTTCGGCAGACAAATAAGCAAAATCTGTTGCATAACGACTAATGCGTGCTCTTTTTTCTCCTTCAACTAAAACCTTAAGTGTTCCATCAGGTAGTTTTAGTAATTGCAATATAGAAGCCATTGTTCCAAGCTCAAATAAATAATCTGGTAATGGATCTTTATCATTTGCTTCTTTTTGTGCAACCAGTACAATTTTTTGATTAGTTGCCATTGCTTTTTCTATTGCGCGAACTGATTTTTCACGCCCAATAAATAATGGTACAACCATATTAGGATAAACAACAACATCCCTTAACGCCAGTACAGGATAAGCACTCACTTGTTGTTCTGATACTCTCTCTACCTCTTGACTCATTGGAAATCCCTAACTTTTATGCTAAATACATTTGTTTTCAATTTATGCAGAAGATGAAAGCCTAACCTCTTCTTCGTTTTCTAAAACAACCAAAGCTGCGCTTTCTCCTCTAATTACGCGATCATCAATAATTACCTTTTTAACATTTTCTAATGATGGTACTTCAAACATAGCATCTAATAACGCATTTTCCAGAATTGATCTTAAACCACGTGCACCTGTTTTTCTATCCAGCGCCTTTTTAGCTGCTGCTTTAACGGCAGAGTCTTTAAATTCAACCTCTACATTTTCTAAACTAAATAAATGCTGATACTGTTTTAATAACGCATTTTTTGGTTCCGTTAAAATCCTAGCTAAGCCTGCTTCATCAAGCTCTTCTAACACTGCAATTACAGGCAAACGACCAATAAACTCAGGAATCAAGCCAAACTTGACCAAATCTTCAGGTTCAGTTTTTTTCATTAATTGATTATGTGCTTGTCGATCTGTTTCACTAACAACCTCAGCGCCAAACCCAATACCTGACTTTTCCGTTCTTTGTCTAATAACATTCTCAATACCTGCAAATGAACCACCACAAATAAATAAAATATTTGCTGTATCAACCTGTTCAAACTCTTGCTGCGGATGCTTACGGCCACCTTTTGGTGGAACTGATGCAACGGTGCCTTCAATCAGCTTCAATAAAGCCTGCTGAACGCCTTCACCGGAGACATCTCGTGTAATTGATGGGTTTTCACTTTTTCGAGCAATTTTATCTATCTCATCGATATAAATAATGCCTCTTTCAGCTTTTTCTGCTTTATAATCAGCATTTTGAAGTAGCTTCTGAATAACATTCTCGACATCTTCACCAACATAACCTGCCTCAGTTAGCGTTGTTGCATCTGCGATAGCAAATGGAACATCAAGCATTTTTGCTAATGTCTGTGCTAGTAATGTTTTACCATTTCCAGTTGGGCCAATCAAAAGTATATTACTTTTGCTAAGCTCAATATCACTTGTATCTTCACCCTCATTAGCACCTTTTTTAGAAAAGATACGCTTATAATGGTTATAGACAGCAACCGATAGTACTTTTTTTGCAAAATCTTGACCAATAACATACTGATCAAGATGTTTCTTTATCTCATGTGGCTTTGGTAGCGTTTTATCCTCTTCTTCCTCAGTTGTAGACTGCCTTTGATCAATAATAATATCACGACATAAATCAACACATTCATCACATATATAAACGGAAGGCCCCGCAATTAATTTTTTTACTTCGTGCTGACTTTTACCGCAAAAAGAACAATAAAGTGTCTTCCCGCCAGCACCATCACCTGATTTTTTCTTTCTAGGCATAATCTTATTATCCTAATTTGAAGTTATACTTTAACAATAAATCAAAATGGAGGCTTTTTCCAAAACTTCAAGTGCAATTAGAGCATTTTAATTTTTAATATAATTTATTTTGATTTGTTTGAGCCGCTTTTAGACTCCATAACTGCGTCAACAAGGCCATACTGCATTGCTTCCTCAGCCGATAAAAAATAATCACGATCGGTATCTTCTACAAGCTGATCATATTTTTTACCCGTATGCTTTGCTAAAACACGATTTAATGTTTCCTTTACTCGCATTGTATTTTTAGCATGAATTTCAATATCACTGGCTTGCCCTTGAAAACCGCCCAGTGGCTGATGAATCATAACTTGTGAGTGTGGCAAACAAAAACGTTTACCTTTTTTGCCTGATGCCAATAATACAGCACCCATGCTAGCTGCTTGTCCGATACACATCGTACTAACATCTGGTTTAATCAATTGCATCGTATCATAAATAGCCATACCTGCTGTAACCACGCCGCCTGGCGAATTTATATACAAATGAATATCTTTATCAGGATTTTCACTTTCTAAAAATAATAATTGAGCAATTACCAAGTTTGCGGTGTGATCATTCACCTCACCAACCATAAAAATAATTCGCTCCTTCAACAATCTCGAATAGATATCAAATGAACGTTCACCACGAGATGTCTGTTCAATTACCATAGGAACTAACGTATTGTGCATAATCGTCCCCTCTTTGTATGCAAAATTTCTTAATTTATTATAAACTATTGAACTCAACTTAATACGAAATCACACCTTTAAATTAGGTTTGAATCTTCTTTAAGCATCCAAAAAAACAGCACTTATATTTATAAGGTCAACTAACAACGAACAGTCATTAACGTTGTTGTTGACTCATAACAGAACGCACTAACTCAAAAAAGTCTGCTTCTTTTTCAGTAACTTGTGCACGCTCTAACAAGCTGTCAACTAGCTGATCTTCTAAAACTGCATGTTTAATATTATCCATTTCTTGCTTGTTTTCAAGAATATGTTTTTTAACATTATCAGCATCTTCATAAACAGATACAACTTCATCAATCATTTGATCAATACGCGCCTGATCTGGCTCAAATTCGCTTTGCTCAAATAATTTTCCAACAATTAATCCAAGCTTTACGCGATCGTATGATGGCTTTTCAAACATCTCGTTTGGAATATTCTCAGCTTTAATGCCGCTTTTTTCACCGCCAAAACGTTGAATTAATTCTTGTTTCGCTTTATTAATTTCATTTTGAACTAAACTATTAGGCACATCAATTTCATTTTGCGCTTTCAAACCATCAAACACTTGCTCTTTAATTTTCTTTTTAATCGCAGCCTTAAGTTCACGTGTCATATTATTCGTAATTTCTTTTTTAAATGCTTCAAAATCACCTTCAACATTAAAACGCTTAAAGAACGCTTCATCCAACTCAGGTAAAATTGGCTCTTGTGTTGACTTTAACGTAATTTTAAACTCAGCTTCTTTAGCAGCTAAATCTTTATTATGATAGCTATCTGGGAAAGTAACTTTAATCACTTTTTCTTCGCCGTTAGTCATTCCAACAATGCCTTCTTCAAAGCCAGGAATCATTTGTTTTGATCCTAACGTAATCTCAGCATCTTCTTGCGAACCACCTTCAAACTCTTCGCCGTCAATACTGCCGGCATAATCAACTTTGACTTTATCATCAAGCTTAGCAGCACGCTCAACCGTTTGATAGTCAGCAGTCTGTTTTCTTAATGTTTCTATCATTTGATCAACTTGAGCATCACCTAACTCAACAATTGGCTTCTCTACTTTAATTTCTTCTATTCCTTTGACTTCAAATTCAGGATATAACTCAACTTGTGCAACAAACTTAAGCGCTTGCCCTTCTTTATCTTGCGTAACTTTTACCTCAGTAATACCTGCTGCTTTTAATTTTTCAGACTCAATTGCCTCATAGGATCTTTTTGGTAACACATCACCAATAACTTCAGAACGAATCTGATCCCCATAACGCTGTTTGATAAATCTTACTGGCACTTTACCAGGTCTAAAACCATCTATACGGGCATTTTTAGATATTTCTTTTAATCGTTTAGCCACTTCTTGGTCAATCTCATTAGCTGGGACTTCAATGACTAAATCACACTGAATACCTTCTTTTTTTTCTACTGTTACTTGCATGTCATTTTTTCCTCAAGTTCAATTTAAATCAAAAACGAATTGATACCACTTAAATACATAAATGTGAAAGTCTATAGGGTTTAAATGCAGATGTCTACTATTGGTGGCATAATGGCTATGATTTTATTTTATCTTTTTGTTTGCTCGCTTTAACTTTGTCTAAATATCGCTTAGCCAATGAATGATACAAGGGCTCTCGACATATTGCTCGGGAAACCGTTGTAGCAATAATTGAACTAATCATAATAGGCAAAATCATATTACTTGTCGCTGTATTAGTCATCTCAGAAACAATAATAAATGCGGTTATTGGGCTCTGTACAACACCAGAAAAATAAGCAACCATTACTAATAAGACAATTGCACCTTCAAACTCTGGAGAGAAGAAATGTGCAACCATGCTGCCAAAGCCTGCCCCTGCTGATAACGATGGGGCAAAAATTCCTCCTGGAATACCACTTAAATACGTCAACAATGTTGCTAGCATTTTATAAAAACCATATAAAACACTTGTCGACTGGCCATCACCCGTAATGACAGCCTTTGCAGCCTCATAACCACTGCCGTAAGTTTCACCATTTGAAATTAGACCAATCAAAGCAACAATCAATCCTAAAATACCTGCAATCCATAAAGGATGGCGTCTGACAATACTAAGCATTTGCCCTGAGATATAAACCAAAAGCCAACTAAATAACCCACCTAACAAGCCACCTAATACAGCACATACGAGTATAATAAACCAACCATCTTGAAATATATTTAGGCTTGCTCCTGATGATCCAAAATAGGTATAGTTTCCTAAAAAGGCCCAAGCAACAACACCCGATAAAACTACGGTTGTAATAATAGTACCGCTAACACCTTTTTCATAAGAACCTGCCAATTCTTCAATAGCAAAAATAATTCCAGCTAATGGCGCATTAAATGCTGCGGCAATTCCAGCAGCCCCTCCTGCTAATAATAAGCCACGCTCAACATCATCACGCTTAAATTTATCTAACTTCCCAAAAAAATTCATCACAGAAGCACTTAATTGAATCGTTGGCCCTTCACGCCCAATAGATGCACCACACATAAACCCAACAATGGTTAATCCAAATTTACCTAATGCAATACGAATTGAAACTAGTCGACTTCTACGTTTAGAGTTTTTGACTTGCAGTGCAGTCATTACTTGTGGAATACCACTACCCTCTGACCCATCGAACATATAGCGCATCACATAAACAATTAACATAAAACCGACAGGCGTAATGACCAGTGGCCAATAAGGGTAATTTCCAGAAAAACGCAAAAACCAATTATTTACATGGTCACATAAATAGGCAAATAATACACACACTAAACCAACTGAAATACCACCACCCCAAAAAATAATACGTCGCCTCCAAATAGAAATTGACATTAATTTTTTAGATTCAACTAGCAGTGTTTTTTTCTTTAATGATTTCAAGCTTTCAATTTTCATACTGGAAGTATACTTAATGTATTATGATGTCCTAACCGACCTTATTCTATATTGCTACGCTTAAGTATTCAAACTATTATCGTAAGATTTAAGAAAAGATCTCATCGACAATTTCATAAAGCATTCCTTCTCTTAAAGCGCCGTTAGATTGATGCATAAGATCAATATCCATTAGGTCAAAAATTGCATATAGCACGCAAAAACCACCTGGTAATATATTTTCTCGATCTATTCTTAGGCCAGGCAAAGATATAGAATCAACATCTTTAAGTTCCATTAACTTTGTACAGACACCATCTAACAACAATTGTGAAATTTCCCCTTGACTCCAATGCATTGCTTTCATAATTGAAGCAATTGAACGAATAGTCCCTGAAGCACCTAATGTTTGTTGCCAACCAATGCTATTATAGCGTTTCACAATTGGCTGTAATACCTCCTTCGCATATGCAATTGCACTGGAGAAATTACTTAATGATAGTTTACCATCAGAAAAAAATTGATCCTGAATACTAACACAGCCCATTTCAAGACTTTCAAGCTCTAGAATGTCACATCCTCTACCAATAACAAGCTCTGTACTACCACCACCAATATCGACAATTAATGCTTGCTCAGTTTCTAGATTCGCCATTTTTGATGCACCAACATAAATAAGCCTTGCTTCTTCTAGTCCTGAAATCACCTCAATTTTTTGACCTAACACCTTTGATGCTTCAGCTAAAAATTCTTGATTATATGCTTGAGCTTTTCTTAATGTATAGGTTCCCAATGCTTTTATATCGGTTACGTTATACTTTAACATTGACTCAGAGAATTTAGCCAAGCACTCTAATGCCTTATGTTGAACTTTTTCAGATAGATTACCTTTGGCGTCCAAACCTGAACGTAGCTGAACCTTATACTTATTTCGATATAACGTTTTAATCTGATAATTTCCACTTATACCACTGACACTTGAGATTAGCATATGAAAGCTATTTGAGCCCAAATCTATTGTTGCCACTATTTTTTCATGCATAAATCATTAACTCCCAAATAATCCTTTGACTTCATGAAGAAATTAGCTAACATAATACGCAAAAAGCTACGTATTTAAAATTTAAAGCGTAAGATTTCTTGATATTTTTAGGATATACTTAATCGAATAGTTTTAGGAGAACATCAATGAGTGTTATTAATGTAACTGATCAAAACTTTGAAAGTGAAGTAATTCAATCAGACTTACCTGTTATTGTTGATTATTGGGCACCATGGTGCGGGCCTTGTAAAATGATTGGACCATTATTTGAAGAAATTGCAGGCTCTCATAGCGATAAAATTAAGTTCGTTAAAATTAATGTTGATGATAACCCGGAATCACCGACAAAATATGGTGTTCGTGGCATTCCAACTTTAATGATTTTCAAAGATGGCGGCGTTGAGGCAACGAAAGTTGGCGCGATGAGCAAACAACAACTAATTGCTTTTATCGAAAGTAACCTATAATCAATTTTTTTTCTTCTTATTATCTGCTATGATACTAAAAAATCGTCAGTTCAAAAAATACATCTAGAATATTTTTCAAATGCAGAATATGTTTAACCCAACCTATAAACAAAGAGATCATCACTAATGAATCTAACTGAGTTAAAACAAAAGTCTATTCCGGAATTGATGGAACTTTCCCAATCACTAGGACTTGAAACAACCGGACGCGTACGTAAACAAGAGTTAATTTTTACCATATTAAAAGGTCACGCAGATAGTGGTGAAGATATTTATGGTGAAGGTGTCTTAGAAGTACTCCAAGATGGGTATGGTTTTTTACGCTCTGCAGATAGCTCTTATTTTGCTAGTCCTGATGATATTTATGTCTCACCTACTTTTATTCGCAAATTAAATCTAAGAACTGGTGATAGTATTGTTGGTAAAATTCGTCCACCTAAAGACAATGAACGCTATTTTGCAATCAAACACATTGATTCTGTTAACTTCGACTCACCTGAAGTTGCTAGAACTAAAATTTTATTTGAAAACTTAACGCCACTGTTTCCTGAAGAGCGTCTGCGTATGGAAATGGGTAACGGCACAACTGAAGATATTACTGCAAGAGTGATCGACTTATCCTCACCATTTGGTAAAGGACAACGTGGCTTAATTGTCTCACCACCTAAAGCCGGTAAGACAATGATGATGCAAAATATTGCCTCATCTATCGCTCGACGCTACCCTGAAAGCTACCTAATCGTACTTTTAATTGATGAACGCCCTGAAGAGGTAACTGAAATGCAACGTTCTGTTCAAGGGGAAGTTGTTGCAAGTACATTTGATGAGCCTGCTGCACGTCATGTTCAATTAGCAGAAATTGTCATAGAAAAAGCGAAACGTATGGTTGAACATAAACAAGATGTTGTCATTTTACTTGACTCTATTACTCGCCTTGCTCGTGCGTATAACACCGTATCACCTTCTTCTGGCAAGGTTTTATCTGGTGGTGTTGAAGCAAATGCATTACAACGTCCAAAACGCTTCTTTGGTGCTGCGCGTAATACAGCCGAAGGTGGTAGCTTAACTATCATAGCAACTGCACTCATTGACACAGGTTCGAAAATGGATGAAGTAATCTTTGAAGAGTTTAAAGGTACCGGCAATATGGAATTACATCTTGATCGCCGTATTGCTGAAAAACGGGTCTATCCTGCAATTAATTTTGCTAAATCTGGTACTCGTCGTGAAGAGTTATTAACACCAAAAGAAGAATTACAACATATGTGGATTCTTCGTAAAATTTTACATAACATGGATGAAATACAAGCAATTGAATTCCTAACCGAGCGCATGCGAAATACCAAAACCAATCAGGACTTCTTTACTGCTATGAAACGCGGTGGCTAATAGCCATGACACACTATCACGATTTAAGAGAGTTTCTTAACCACTTAGAAAATAAAAATCAATTAAAAAAAATCACCTATCCTGTTAGCCCTGTATTAGAAATGACAGAAATTTCTGATCGAGTGCTAAAAAATAATGGGCCGGCGCTTTTGTTTGAAAATACCCAACATCAATCAAATATTCCGGTATTAACAAATTTATTTGGCACACCCGAGCGTGTTGCTATGGCCATGGGCGCAGAATCAGTTGATTCCTTGCGAGATATTGGCAAGTTACTGGCCTATTTAAAAGAGCCTGAGCCACCTAAGGGCTTTAAAGATGCTATTGAAAAATGGCCTGTGTTTAAACAAGTATTAAACCTTTCCCCTAAATTGATAAAAAAAGCGCCAGCTCAAGAAATCATTCTAAAAGGCAGTGAAATTAATCTATGGGATTTACCTATTCAATTATGCTGGCCTTTAGATGCAGCACCATTGATCACTTGGGGCTTGGTCACGACCAAAGGCCCTACCAAAGAGCGCCAAAATTTAGGCATTTATCGCCAACAGGTACTTGATAAAAATAAATTAATTATGCGCTGGTTATCCCATCGAGGCGGCGCACTTGATTTTAAAGAATTTACTCAAAAATACCCGAATAAACCGTTTCCAGTTGCCGTCACTTTAGGAACTGACCCAGCTACAATTCTAGCAGCAGTTACCCCTATTCCAGATACATTGTCAGAATATGCCTTTGCTGGATTATTAAGAGGAAATAAAACAGAGTTAGTAAAGTGCATGAGTCATCAATTAGAAGTCTCTGCAAATGCTGAAATCATACTTGAAGGCTTCATTTACCCAGATGACGTAGCACCAGAAGGCCCTTATGGCGATCATACAGGCTACTATAATGAAGTTGATAATTTCCCAGTTTTTACCGTTGAAACGATCACGATGAGAACTGATCCAATTTATCATAGTACTTATACTGGCAGACCGCCTGATGAACCAGCAATTCTAGGTGTTGCATTAAATGAAGTATTTGTACCAATATTACAAAAACAATTTCCTGAAATCGTTGATTTTTATCTACCTCCAGAAGGTTGCTCTTACCGTTTGGCAGTAATCAGCATTAAAAAACAGTATCCAGGACATGCGAAACGCATCATGATGGGACTTTGGTCTTTTCTAAGACAATTTATGTATACCAAGTTTGTTATTGTTGTTGATGATGATATCAATGTTCGCTCTTGGAATGATGTTATCTGGGCTATGACCACCCGAATGGATCCAATTCGTGATACAACCATGATCGATCATACTCCAATTGACTATCTTGATTTTGCATCCCCTATCTCTGGACTTGGTTCTAAAGTAGGGTTTGATGCGACTAATAAGTTAGCTGGCGAAACTAACCGCCAATGGGGAGAAGTTATAACCATGACAAAAAGCGTTCAAGATAAAATTGATCAAATTTGGAATGATTTAGGGCTATGATACTAACAAATTACCCAACTGATAATGACGGATTCCTATTAGATTTATCATGTTGGGATGAAAAATTTGCACAAATAACAGCTGAAAATGAAAATATTCAACTATCTCAAGCACATTGGGAAGTTATTTATTTCTTAAGATCATTTTATCAAAAACATCAGACATCTCCTGCCATTAGAGCACTTATAAAGGCGCTAAAACTTAAATTTGGCGATCAAAAAGGAAATAGCTTATATCTGCAAAGCTTATTCCCTGAAAGCCCAGCTTTGCAAGCTGCAAAAATTGCAGGACTTCCTAAACCAGCAAAGTGTATTTAAATAGAAGCTTTGATTATTTAGAATGATTTCTTTCAATCCATTCAAAGAATTATAATTTTTTCTAAAAAAAGTTTATGATACCTTCTTAAATAGGGCGCAGTTTGAGTTAGGTAAGTATAAAAATATTTAATTTTTCGTATTTAGGTGGCCACTTCTAGAAAGTACTAAGTTCGAAAAACTCCACCTGCACAGCACTATTAACTTAACGGTTCACATGACATACATGCCGAATTGTTAGTTTATTTAAAATTATTATAAAAAAATATAATAATTAGTTTGAACACTTTGGGGAGGGGCGTCAATATGGCTTGTAAAATAGCTAGTTTTAGGATTGATCCGTGGTTTAACCCATTAGATTTTAGACAAAGGGGTTAGACTATGAATTCGACAATTTGGGGAACAGATGTTGCAAAACACGATGCATCAGTTAATATTTTACAAACCGTATTTGGTGGTGATGTAAGCACTTTATTAACTAGTGTTGATAAAACACTATTTAGCGTTACCTTTAAATATTTCAATACAGGCCTCCTAGCTATCACGTTTGTGCTTTATACATTTATTTTAATTATTGGAACAATCAACACAGCAAAAGATGGTCAGTTCTTAGGTAAAAACTGGAGTGGCCATTGGATTTCATTACGAATTGTATTCGGTACTATCTGTGCTGTACCATTAACAACAGGTTATTGTGTTGCCCAATATTTAATTTTCGCCATGGTTACTGCTGGTATCTCTTTTGCTGACTATGTCTGGAAAGAAGTCGTTGGTGATGTGGTTTCAAATAACGTACCTGCGGTAGTAAGCTCACAAGTATCAAATAATATTAATACTTATTTTGCAACGTATATGATGAGCAATTTAACAAAAGATTTATTAGATAGCTCAGTATTTGTTAAACAACAAGGCTCTTCTGGTAATCAACCTTGCACACAATCAACTACTGCAAAATCACTTCAAATTCAAGTGCCATATCCATATATTATTAATGGTAATGGTCAAAAATCTGCATATAACGGCAGTGGCAATGTTGCTGGAACAGATTACGTATCAAAACAAGTCGATGTTTACCCAATTTCATGCAACATTAATTTTTCAACTGCAGTAACCAATAGTTTTGTTCAGTCATATTCACAACCATTAGCTGCTGCTGTTGAACTTAATTCAGATGGCAATTTAGATAATAGTGTTTCGCCATTTAAAGACTACGCTTCTGCCCTAGGGCAAGGCTTATCAACTTGGTCACAAGTTCATAAAGATAAATATGTCCAATTCCAGTTAAATACTGCTAACTGGGTTGGTACCATGAAAGTTAATCAGATGGTCAATCAACCATCAAAGGATAATATCAAAAAGATTGCCAACCAATATGGTTTAAGTAACTATGGTTATTTAACCGTCAACCTACCGAATAATTCAACTCAATTAAACCCTAATCATAATCCATTAAGTGAAAATAACTATTCACCAACCGCTATGGATGCAACTTCTACCCAAATTATTAATTGGTTAGAAAAAAACTCTGCAGCTGTTACTCAAGGCTGCAGCTCATCAGATACAAATAATTTATGTTATCAAGCTAAAGAATTTGGCTGGTGGAATGCTGATACGCTCTATCTTAGTTTTGACAATGCACTATCGCAAAACTTGCAAAATCTCTATGCTAACTTTGCCATATTTGCCAATGCTGCTAACCAAGTATCCAATCAAACATCGATTCCTGTTGACTATGATCATATTAATATCAGTTATACTGAAAATAAAAATAGTATCTCTGATTTAATAGATGATGGTGCCAATGTCTCATTTAACCCTTTAACTACCAGTAGCAAACAGTTTCAAGCACAAGCTGATTTAACTCCATTTAAAGATCAATTAAGTAAATCAGGCACATTTACAACTTCAATGTCTAATGTTAGAACTCTATTTAATCAAATCATTAATGATTCTGGATTATCAGCAACTGATAAATCACTTTTTGCAGGGCAAGTCAATAGTTTACTGGCTGATGGCATGCAGTTTCAGTATGCACAATATATCTACATTATGTACTCTTTGACAAACTCGATTTATTCCCCCTACGAAAATCCAAACTCTAGTTATTCTTCGGGGCAGAAAAAGGATGAAGCTAACCTGTTATTTAACATGGTAGTACAACCGGTTATTAATTTATTTAATTTTTTCTCAACTAATGGAATCGAATTTGGCGGCAGTCAAAATCCAGTTAATACAGCAACTATAACAGACCCTGCACAACAATTACTAAGTGAAATTTTTGATGAAATCGGTACAAATTCCAACTCGTCTGAGGCTGGCGGACTACTTCAAGAAATCTATAATATTGGTTGTGTTAATGGTGACTGCAGTGGTGATAGTAACTATCAACTCCCCAGTGGTGGTACAGATTTTGCCGCGCAGAATTTTAGCATGATTCAAAATGTTCAAGCAGTTGGCATGTCACTAATTGAAGGGACTATAAACAGTATGGTGGGAATTTTCTCTCATGCAAAAGATCAGTTACAGCAAATTCAAAATTCAGCTGACCAACAATTTAATCACGCAAAAAGTAATGCAACAACCTATTCTATTATTAATGGTGTCACACTTGGCTTAGCTGGAAACTCACTCTCAGCAGCAAGTAATCTTGAATATGTTAAGGCCATGTATGATGTGACTATGCAATTAGCAACATTCTCATTAAGCTTGATGTGGTTGCCACTAATTATCTTTGTATTAAGTAGTATCTTTAGTATTGGGATTTCCTTCTCATTGGTTATACCATTAACACCGTATATCTTATTCTGGGCAGGAAAGACTGCATGGTTATTACTAGTTATTGAAGCAATGGCCGCAGCTCCATTTGTTTCACTGGGCTTGGTCTACCCAGAAGGTCATGAAGTCTTCGGTAAAGCAGAGCCTGGTATTCAGATTTGTATGAACTTAGTTTTACGCCCTGTATTTATGATTTTAGGTATGATTTTTGGTATTGGTTTAACCTATGTGATCATTCAATATTCAGCCTACGGTTTCCATGCCATTGCCGATTCATTGTTAAATTTAATGCCTGCATCAGACGGCACTAGTGCTGCCACATACGCAAGAGGCACATTTTCATGTATGATAATATTTATGTATGCAACATTTTTATCGATGGCATTTATGAAGTGTTTCTCGCTGATCTATGTTATCCCAGATAAAGTCTTACAGTGGATTGGTAACACGCGTGGCGAACGTGCGGGAGAGTCTGAAATTCAAGAATTCAAAGGTGCTGCACAATCCTATGCACAAAGTGCTGGTCAAGCTGGCGGACAAACCATGTCACAAGGTATTGAAGCTGAGAAATCGTATACATCTTCTTATATTCAAGGACAAAAAGATATATCTCAATCAACTTCTCAACGAAATATGGCAATATCAAATGATTCATCGGGTGTTGCAAAGCAGGCTGGAGAGGCTGCATTAATGTTGTAGATTTTAGAATAAACCAAGCGAAGCTTTCATACCTAATTTCCCACTCATAGCATAACAAGCCTTTAATAACTACTAAGAAATTCTTATACTAAAGCTAACTGTATTTATGGAAAAACTCACAGGGAGCTAAATTTATGGCAAAACATTCAATTGCTGCAGAATTTGTCTATCAACTGGCTGAATATGGTATCAAACAAATTTTTGGTATTACTGGAGATGCCATGAATGCATTTACCGATGCAATCAGAAAAGATGGCAGAATCACATGGTATACAGTAAGACATGAGGAATCAGCAGCCTTTGCAGTAAGTGCTCAAGCTGAACTATCACAAGAATTGGCCGTTTGTGTTGGCACAATCGGCCCTGGTGCTATTCATTTGGTTAATGGGATTTATAATGCCACAAGAGATAGATCACCTGTTCTAGTTATTACAGGACAAGTTCCTGGTCAAGAGGCAAGAAGTGATTACTTTCAAGAGCTTGATCAAGGCAAGGCATTTGATGATCCTTGTGTTTTCAGTGCAACCATACAAAGTGAAAAACAAATTCCACGCCTTATTCAACAAGCAATTGAAGCAGCCGTCTCACTAAGAGGTGTTGCTCATATTGCCATTCCAACTGATCTGGCTACTTTAAAAATTGAAAAGACCAACCGCCCTATTCAAACGTTCATCCGCAAAAATCATACAGTCATACCAGATGATGACGATTTAAAAGCGGCTATTGAGTTAATTAATCAATGTAAAAAACCTTCATTGTTGGTTGGCTGCGGTGCTCGTGGTGCATCTGACGAAGTTGAACAACTAGCAAAACTACTTAATGCGCCTGCTGCACATTCCCTTAAAGGAAGTGAAGTACTCGCTTATGATAATGACTATTCAATTGGTGGTATTGGGCATGTTGGCACACCGCATGGTATGGCTGTTGTTGATGAATGTGATTTATTAATTATGCTTGGCACTGACTTTCCTTATGGTGCATTCTTACCGAATCATGGAAATATTATTCAAATTGACTTAAACCCACAAAAGCTTGGCCATCGTACCCGTATTGCTTGTGGACTTGTTGGCGATGTCAAGGCAACCTTAACGCGCCTATTACCCATGTTACAACAGAGACAATCTGATGGTCATTTGAAAAAACTGCAAGCACAAAAAGAAAAGTGGCTTAAAAATACCATTGAAAAATACGATACAGACAGCGGCACTATTATCCACCCACAAACGGTACTCCTTAAGGTAAGCAAACTAGCAGAAGATGATGCCATTTTTGTTGGTGAAGTAGGAGAAGTTACCGTATGGGTTGCCCGATATTTAAAAATGAGAGGCACTCAAAGGTTAATTGGTTCATATAATCATGGTTCTTTAGGCGTTGGCCTACCTGCTGCAATTGGAGCAAAAGCAAAGTATCCTAATCGTCAAGTAATTGCGCTTTGCGGTGATGGTGCTTTTGGTATGTTATTAGCTGATTTAGTCACTGCAGCACGTTATGAATTTAATCTTGTTGCAATTGTATTTAACAATAATAAATTTGGCTTTGTTGAGTTAGAAATGGAAGCTGCAGGCTACCCAAGATTTGCAACTGACCTTGTCAACCCTGATTTTTCACAAGTTGCCGAAGCTTGTGGTTGCCTTGGAATGAAAGTAACCAAACCGAGTGAACTTGAATCAACGTTAAAAGAGGCTCTTGGGCAAACTAAACCTGTTGTTGTAGAAGTCTGTGTTAATCCGGATGAATTAATTATTCCTCCTGAAATTGATTTCATATCAGCATGGAAATTCACAACTGGAAAAATCAAAGAAATGGTCATTGAAAAAAATATCCAAAATTTATTTAAAATGCTTTAACCTGTATTAACTGGCGTAATAGTTGGTATTGTACTTTTAAGGTGATTTTTCAAAATCCAAGGGCAAGTACTTTCATGATTATTAGTTTGCCGACAGTAAAAAACAACACCTGTATAGTTATCTGGATAGGCATAGCCTATTGCATTATCACAGTTAACTTGTTTAATTTCTGAGTTTCTATCTTCTATAATATAACAACGTGAAGATGACTTGCTAAATTTGACATTAATGACATTATCCTCTTGTGAATTCATACAAAAAGCAAAATATTGTTTAAGGTTTGGCCAATATTGAACTTTCATTCCGCAGGCCGCCATTTGCATACTACCTAACCCCTTAATGGCTTTTATTTGAAACTTTAAAGGGAAAGCACCTTGTGCTGGGTAATTTGGCATTGTAAAAGTATGACCACTGATAATTAGATGCGGGCCATTTGATGATGAGTCATCATAATGATATTCACAAGAACCTAAGCCATCACAAACTTGTATTTTTTGATTATTAAAATATTCATAGAATTTAATACAAGCTTTATAGCGACCACCGGTATGCGTCATCGTCCATGAATAGCTCTCACCAGGTAATATAGTGCAAGTATTACCTGGTGAGTCTAGTTTACAGTCTTTAGCATTTCCATCTATATAAAAGTTTCCGTAACCAACATCACATTTAACTAATTCCCATTTATATTTAGAATGGTTAATAATCATACCATGACCATTAGCCATTGTTATCGCTGGTAATATAACTAATATAGCGATTAAATAACTTATCAACTTCATTTTCAAACCCCCTAGGTTAGCTTAATTACTCCAAAACTAATCACTAGTTATAACTACAAATTAATGTTTGATTATATTCTATACCGCAGGAAGATAAAAACTGGGAAAGTTACTAGTTTTATTCCTAAACAAAACTGAAAAACCATCACTTGAACTAAATCTAAAATTAATTACTGTAACAGTGGTAATTATTTTAAAAATGTGAATTATAATCGCAAAAAATATGGTAAGAGCGATCAACCTCCTTGTTGATTGTATTCTTATCCTTTAAGAATTCCTCGCTCTTTCCTAGGGGGTTGCAATAATATTCTCACATAGCCTTGGTATTAGGTATATAGATAAACTCACCTTTCTTTGTGAGATATCTACCATACCAATTATATTGATAATAATATATTGAATCATTCGATATACTTTACTCAAAGGCGTAACCGTTAATTATCCATGAAAAATGCTTTAAACACTTCAAAATCTGTTTCTTTTTTATATTTCAACTCCAATGCTTCATCAAGCGTAACCTTACTAAAATGTAACGTTTGCCCAGGTATATACTGTGCCAGCATATCAACATCAGCACTAATGACATTATAAATTCTAGGATAGCCCCCCGTACATTGGCGATGCCTTAATAAAACAATGGGCCCATCTTGAGTTAGTTGAATCGTACCATCTGTCACAGCCTCTGAAATCATTGACTTAGCCTCATATTTCAATGGCACTTCACTCATTAAGCGAAGTCCCATATTATCTGAATGAGGCGAAATTTTCCATCGTTGGCCTAAAAAATCCTTTTGATTATCTAAAATATCAACTTCTGGAGCTTCCATCACTCTAATTGGTTGATTTATTTCATACCAATGAAACCATCTCGAAAATAGCCCCCTTCTCAAACCAATTCTTTTTTTATTTTGCTCGGTTAATGATGATACTGCCAAATAGCCCCTAAAACCATACGTTTTCTTTTTTAAAATTAACTGACTATTTGCTGGAGCAAATATAACTGTCGCATGTGCTATTAATTTGTGTCGATCACGATATAGCAATACTGCATTATCAAAATGTGCACCTGTTAGGACAAAAATTGAATCTTGTGTAAATTCAAATTTTGGTGGATAAACTATTTCTACAACTTGATGACACTCCGGCTCGCCTAATAATACTTTTGCCTCTTGGTAAGATAACTGATCTAATGCACCTTTAGGTGAAATACCAAAAGCTTGCTGCCCATAAGTTGGCATTAATGCATCAAAGCACAACCCTTGCTCAGATATTTTCAGCATAAGAGCCTAACGCTTTAATACGGTAGATTAATTGTAATGCTATTGGTGAGTCTGAGTGAATACAAACAGTATCTGCACGAATTAGACGTCGTTGAGAAACTAATTTACCCAAATGGTTTTCTTCGTATGTCTTAACATAACCAGCTAAAATATCTTCATATTGAGCTAATGCTTCTTCCGGATCATCAATGCAAGCATAAGCTTTATTACGAGCAACTAAAGTTAACTGATCATTTGACATGCAATAACGCCGTTCAAGAAATGCTTCATAAAGGCACTGGATGTCCAACCTTGCACAAGCAGAAGCTAACAAACTTCCTTCTGGTGCTACTACTTGTTCAATCCCTCTTGTACTTAACCACCTAGCTAAAAACAAAGCAAGCTTAAGGTTAGTATTTGCTTTATGATATAAAGCACCATGAAGTTTAACCCTTCGAATAAAGGAAAACATACCTAATTGTTCATCTAAATGCTTAGCAAGCTCCTGATTAGAAATATCTAATTCCTTACGACCAAAATTGACACGATCAGGATAAGATAAATGGGCAGTCACCATAATACCGCGACGTCTTGCCTCATGTGAGAAATACGAAACGCTCGTCTCATCTCCAGCATGACCACCACAAGCTATATTTACAATATCTACATATTGTAATAGCTCTTGATCGATGGGATTTGTTTCTCCTCGTTCACCAATATCACAATTAATTAACATGTAAATTCCTTTTTTTGACTATCTTTAACATTGTTTTAATCTTTAATAAGCTAAATCTCATTAAACTTAAGTGTATCACCAGGTTTTAAACTTTCAAATAGATCAAAATCTGTTGAGCCAATTATATTCCAACCACCAGGTGATGATTGAGAATAAATGCCCGTTTGTTTTCCTGCTAGTGCCACACTACCTTTATTTACTCTTACTCTAGCCCTTTGACGTCTTGGTACTTCTAATTTTGGGTTTAATCCTATTAAATAAGGAAAAAACGGAACAAAACCCAACATCGCTATTTGATAAGTTTCTAAGCAATGCAGATCAATAACTTCTTTTTCAGTTAATTTAGTATAACTTGCAACACGAGCTAAATCATGCCCACAATAGCTCACATCAACTTGCCATTGATTTGAATTTTTTAACCAAGTTTTAGTTTTTCTTTTTAACTCAGTTTTAATTAACTGTTCAGCTTCAACTACTAGCTTAATATATTTATCTTTGCGGTCATTTAAAAAGTGAAATGCCAACGCATTATAGGATGGCACTAAATCGGTGATCTGAAATTGATCTAAAAATGATTCATTATTTACTAGTGCATAATAACTACATAAGACTTGATGACTTAACTCTTTAGAAATCACATCACCAAAAGAAAAAATAAGGCATTGATCACCCAATAAATAATAATGCATCTATTTCTTACATCAGTACTTTTTCAATTATGGACGATTGTAACTGAAACAAAATCATAAATGAATACACACTACCTTTTTAAAATTCACTTTTAGCATGAAAATTTTCATTAACCCTTTATAGCCAATAAATATAAGCTTATTATAACGGGCTTTTAACAAAAAATTATAAATATCATCCCCCCAATTTAGATTCTATTTTAGTTAGCCCTATAAAATAACACACGGATTCCAACAACAAGAACTTGATTTTTCTTTACCATCATCAACAAATAGCAAAGGAACTTCATCCTTTACTTGTTCTTGGGCTAGCGCTTCTTCCCTTGCTAATTGTAGTTGCCTGCCAAACCCACCGGGTGGTGGCGCCATTAACACAGGTACTTCAGCAAAACCAAAATATGATTGATGTTCTGCTTCATGCAGGTCCATTGCTGAAACCTTATCTAAACGCTCACTTTGATAACTGCAATATGCCTCTGAAATTTCTCGAGCATCTGGAAAATATCGACTATATTCGAATGGTGCATTGTGCATCAATGCAATTGAGTGTTCAGTTATCTTCTTGCTATCTCTATGAAAAATCTGACCAAAATCAACAGGGATAACGCGTCCATCAGCAAGTTTTTTAAAGTTATCAGGTTTTGGATCTGCCATAAAATAGTCCATGTTATAAAGTGTTATAACTGCTAATTTAACTTCTTCTGCAGATGGTTCACTACCTTCAATCCAAGGTGTGTACATGGTATCATCTTCTGCTTGAGCACAAGCTAAGTCATCCATTTTACAGGCTCTAAAAAATTCATTCCATCGATTTGTTTCCTCAGCAATATTAACCAAATGTAATTTACTTGGTTTTATATTTTTCTGTGCATAGAGACCATCTCTAAAACCCATCTCATCCGTCATTCTAACTTGATTAACTATACCAAATTGGCCAATACCAGCATTTTTTCTGGTTACTTCACGTGTCATTTTTCAACCTCCTAAGTTTATGAAGTTTGATTATGTTAAATTTTTGCAAAATAACCAAATATAAAATATTTCAAACTTTAGGAGGTTCTATTAATTGAATATCAACAAATTAAAAATAATCAGACATTGGGTGTATTTTAGAACTGAGTGAATTTTGAACAGAATGATTTTTATTGTAATCGCTTTCTTAACGATTGGATTGCTTCTTTATAAGAGCTATGCCCAAAAATTGCATTACCTGCGACAAAAGTATCAGCACCAGCATCTGCAATTGACTTTATATTATTAGCATTAACACCCCCATCAACTTCAAGACGAATTGACAAGTTATCTTTATCAATCAGTTGACGAACGCTTTTAATTTTATCTAATACTGCTGGAATAAATGATTGACCGCCAAATCCAGGGTTAACAGACATCAACAATACTCGAGATATACGCTCTTTGACATAATTTAATACCGATGGGTTAGTTGAGGGATTTAAAACTAAACCTGCCTCAATACCAAACTGACGAATTAGCATTAAGCTACGATCAACATGTTTGGATGCTTCGGGATGAAAAACAATACTACTAGCACCTGCTTTAGCAAAACTTTCAATTAATTCATCCACCGATTCGACCATTAAATGCACATCCAACGGCATTGTAATTCCTTCTTTTCTTAACGCTTCAACAATCATTGGGCCAAATGTTAAATTTGGTACATAATGATTATCCATAACATCAACATGAATACGATCACAGCCTGCTTCGATCACACTAGTCACTTCTTCATACAATCTTGCTATATTTGCTGATAAAATTGATGGGCAAATCCAATAGTGTTGTTTCATCACTCTCTAACCTATATATTTCAACCTGTTTAGTTAAAAACACGTCCAATTGACAGATAATCAATCCCTAGCTGCTTTAAATACTCTGGACTATACAAGTTTCGACCATCAAAAATGACGGGCGTCTTTAACTTTGCTTTGATTAAATCAAAATCCGGTGATCTAAAACACAGCCATTCAGTCGCCACAACCAAGGCATCTGCATTATCTAAAACAGCTTCCGGTGTTGTGTAATATGAAATTGATTCATTAGCATAAACCTTTTTAAAGTTATCCATTGCTTCAGGATCATACGCTTTGACCGTCACCTTTTTTTGGAATAACTTTTCAACTAAATCCCTAGCAGGCGCTTCGCGTATATCATCGGTATTTGGTTTAAACGCAAGCCCCCATAAAGCAATTGTTTTACCTTCAAGCTCACCATTAAAATAAGCATCAATTTTTTCAAATAAGAATTGTTTTTGATCCTGATTAACCTCATGTACCGCATTTAAAATTCTTGCCTTATATTGGTGCTGTTCTGAGGTATACCTTAACGCCTGAACATCTTTCGGAAAACATGAACCACCATAGCCACAACCGGGATAGATAAAATGATAGCCGATACGTCGATCCGAACCAATCCCTAGACGAACTTGTTCAACATCCGCACCAACTGCTTCAGCAATACGACTCATTTCATTCATAAAGCTTATTTTTGTAGCCAGCATCGCATTCGCTGCATACTTTGTTAACTCAGCCGAGCGGACATCCATAAACATAACTTTATTATGATTTCGATTAAATGCTTGATATAAACGTCGCATTACATTCATTGCTTTGTCAGAGTCAACCCCAACAATTACTCGATCTGGATTCATACAATCATTAACTGCATCACCTTCTTTTAAAAACTCAGGATTTGAAACAACATGAAATGCTATATGAGCATTACGTTGGCTTAATTCAGCGCCGATTGTCGCTTTAACTTGATCTGCTGTTCCAACTGGTACCGTTGATTTATTAACGATTACCTTTTCACCATTTAAATACTTACCAATTGTTTTAGCGACCTGTAATACATATTGTAGATCAGCTGAACCATCTTCTTCTGGCGGTGTACCAACGGCAATAAAGATAACTTCAGCATGTTCAATTGCTTCTTTTGCTTGAGACTCAAAACGAATGCGGCAAGCTTTTAAGTTTTTTTTAATTAATGTTTCTAAGCCTGGTTCAAATATTGGGCAAAAACCATGATTTAATTTATCAACTCGCTCAGAATTTATATCAACACAAGTCACATGATTTCCCATTTCAGCAAAACAAGTTCCTGTCACTAGGCCTACATAGCCTGAGCCAAATATTGTAATTCTCATGTCTATTGAATCCTATTTAACTTGACTGAGTATTTTGTATTTGTTCCTCGTTTGATGCTTGTTGGATCAATTGATCAACTGTAACATCTTCTGCTACTTCTATTGTATCTTTTTGTTGTTTGATTTTTAATGGCTCATTGGCAAACAGCTCAAACATTGCAATTAAAAACTCATGCATATTTTCAGTCATAATGGTAAAATCAGCATCAAATTTTTGTGATTCTGTTTCTGTGAAAATATCATTGGCCTGATCTTGTAAAATTTCTAAAAATTTCACCGAACGTATACTAAAGTCATCTTTAACTACAAATGATATTTGCTCCTTCCAAGTTAACCCCAGTTGAATAACTTCACGACCATTTTCAATTAATTGTGCTATTTCACCCGAGAGTAAATTTTGTCTTTGACAACGAATGGTACCACTATTGTCATCTGGGTCTTTTAAAACACAGTTATCTTCAATAACCAAATCATTGGGGTATTGATTTTCTGTCAACCATTTCGTTAATAATAATGGAATTGTCACAATATCAGGTGTTTGAATTTTAAATGAGCCCAGTGCTTTTCTTAATTGAACTGTTAAGGTTTCAGCTTTTTTCATCGACGCTGCATCAATAACTAGCAGATTGGCCTTGGTATCGATATAACCATAAATAAATGAATGCTTCGAGAAAGCCTTTGGTAAAAGACTATGATAAATCTCATCTTTTAGCGCATCCTTTTCCTTTTTACGAACTTTTTTGTTTTCTCTTAATTCAATTTCTTCTATCTTTTCATCCAACATTTCTTTAACAACTGAAGCTGGTACTATTTTCTCTTCTATTTTTAGTGCAACCATTAAGTAACCATTTGCTGCATGAACTAAGGTTCCTTCAGCCTGTTGTGATGGCGAACTCCAACCTAATGATAATGCTTCTGATGATGGACAAGGTTGGAAGCGAAATTCGCTCAGTGCTTTCTCTAAGTCTTCTGAAGTTAATTTAAATGATTCGGTTAATTGAAAAATAATTAAATTTTTAAACCACATTGTTTTTATTCCTTAAAATTGATCTATCAAAAACGATTTAAGTTACTGCAGATATCATAAGCGCTTTAAGCAGCAATGTTAAGGAAATTTCTTCACAAGCGCATCTGTGTACTAATTATAAACACTCAAACGCTCAGGTGTGCCTATATCCGCCCAAACACCATCATATATTTCAGCTGTTACTTTATGTTGGGTCATTGGCATTCGCCATATATCTGGCAACCTTAGGTTACAACCAGGATAATAGCCATCAAATAAACTTTTATGATACAGGCCCATTCCTGAAAAAGTATACGTTTTCGCATTTAGCTTAGTGCTAGGAATATTATCTTTAACTGAAAAATCACCCTTTAGATGATGCGGTGGATTTTCAACTAAAATCAAGTGAGCTTGATGGTTAGGATCTAATTGCAAATTTAACAATTGAGCATAATTATAATCGGTAACAATATCAGCATTAACAACAATAAATGTATCGGATAAAAAAGCTAAAGCTCGACAAATACCCCCGCCGGTCTCTAATGGTTCAGGCTCACAGGAATAGCTTATTTTTACTGCCCAACGTTCACCAAAGCCAATTGCTTTTATAATTTGATCACCCAAATAGGCAACATTTATAATAATTTCATCAATGCCAGCTTTAACCAAACGATCAATCTGTGCTTCAAGTAGACTTTTACCTCTAACTGATAATAGTGGCTTTGGCTTATCCTTTGTTAAATGCCTCATTCTTCGACCACGCCCTGCAGCTAAAATCATCGCTTTCATTGATCGCTATTATTCCTTTCGTTTTTATATTAATGTTTCATACCTGCAATGTATAAATATACAGCCAAGACATGACATACTGTACCTGCCAATACAAATAAATGCCACAATGCATGCGCATATTTTATCTGTTCATCTAGCATATAGAAAACCGTACCCGATGTATAAATCACCCCCCCTAATAATATCAACATTAAAGCGCCTAAAGGTAATGCCTCAATCACTTGTACAACAAAGCCTAAGGCTGTCCAGCCCATCATAATATAGATAAACGTTGATAACCACCCTGAATGAAAAAAGATAAGCTTATAAGCAAACCCTAATCCAACTAACCCCCATAAGATGCCAAAAATAATCCAACTATAAGGTGATTTAACCATAACCAAAGCAACCGGTGTATAAGTTCCTGCAATTAGCAGATAAATACTTAAATGATCCAAGGCTCTAAAAAAACGTTTGGCCTTACCTTCATTTAGCAGATGGTAAAGACTGCTTGATGAATATAAAATAATAATACTCACCGCAAAAATAACGCAACTTATTATATTAACAGCATAGCCTGAATCATAGGACTTTATCATTAGTAAGACTAAAGATACCACGCCAATTATCACACCCAATAAATGCGTTAGTGT
Organism: Thiotrichales bacterium 19S3-11; assembly: GCA_021713295.1. Lineage (GTDB taxonomy): Bacteria > Pseudomonadota > Gammaproteobacteria > Francisellales > Francisellaceae > M0027. The sequence continues at coordinate 10,550 of JAKJJU010000015.1, read as the reverse complement.
ATTCATCTTCTCTTCAGATTTTGAAAAAATCACATCATGATGCGAGTGTGACATCTTACTTTCAATTTCCTATTTTGATAATTTTATGTATATCTATAATTATTGTTCAAAAATCGGTTATAATAAACAACCTTTTGTAAATAATTCGTAACATAATCTAAACTATGCAAAGCATTAATTTTATTCTTGCCTCATCTTCACCTTATCGCAAAGCTTTACTTGAAAAGTTACAGCTTACGTTTCGCTGTATTTCTCCAGATATTGATGAAAGCCCACTACCTAATGAACCCCCCACGCAATTGGTCAAACGCTTAGCAATACAAAAAGCTTATACCGTTTCAGAAACCACCACCTCAGAAGAATGTATTATCATTGCATCTGATCAGGTAGCAACCTTTAACCATCAAATTTTAGGCAAGCCCCATACAAAAGAAAATGCAATCAAACAACTAACCAGTTTTAGTGAACAATGCGTTAGCTTTTATACCAGTTTATGCGTGCTAAATACACAAACAAAACAAACCATAGCCCTAGTTGAGCCATTTAATGTTTATTTTAGGAAATTAAGCGCATCGGAGATTATCAATTACATTGATAAAGAACAACCTTTTAATTGTGCAGGTAGCTTTAAATCTGAAGGACTTGGTATTAGCCTTTTTAAGAAACTTGATGGAGATGACCCGAATACATTAATCGGACTACCCTTAATACGCCTATGTGATTGTTTAAGAGAAATGTCGATCACTGTTTTAGATTAATAGCTCTTTTAAGTTCTTAGTATTATTGATAATCCACCCACTTATTCTATTGATATTTGTGCGTATCCTCTTATCATCTATGAGCCATTTAAAACCCATGTGAACTCAACTCAACTTTTGATCCTGGCATATTTTTAGACGAAGCAAATAGCTGCACCGGCTGATTTTTCACTCTGCTAATTTCTGCAACACAAAATTGATTAGAATTAGTATTCATCACCATCATTTTTTCTAGGTTAGGTATTGATTTAAATATAGTTTCATCTTTGGATAGCCTCATGATTTCCTTTTTAGTAGTTTCTGTTAGAAGCCCAGCCTTTTCAAACTCTTTAATCACTTGATTAAGCATATCAACTATAGTTTCTAATGAGTGGTTTTTCGTATTAAAATATAATTTATTTTCCTTTATATTAGCTATAGGACTTAATAACGTATTTATATCTTGACGGTTTTGATTTCCAGCAACTAACTGATGAGTAACTTTTTTTGCAAACACTTCAACTTGATAGTCAAATGCTTTACATTTCAATGCGCCTTTTATATCATTTTTAATATCGCTCAAATGCCCCCTACTTTGATTACTTAACTCAATAGAATTCATTTTTAATTTTTCTTCACTACCTAAAGTAACTACTTGGTTTTTGCTACGATCTAATTGATCTTTAAAGCAAGTAAAAAATGCTTTTTTTATCTTACAAAAACTCTCTTTTTGGTTCAAACTATCAAAATAGAATGACTCATCAAACAGCATTAATAACTCATTAAAAAATTCCAATTGCTGATGAGGTTTTAATACGTTACAAGAAAATAAGTCAACCCCTTCTTTACCTTTCATTAATGCTTTTATCTGATTTACATCCAAAAAAGACTGTTTAGAAAACGGTGTTTCTGCTATTGCCATAAGAAAGCATTCTTTCTCATTATTATTTAACTTATCCCCACTTATAATTTCATTTACTGTGTTTACAAAAATATTTATGATATCCAATGAAATTTTATCATACTCATCATTAATCGCCTTAATGGTATTAGTGTGTGTTTTTATATCATAGTCGATAAAAATTGATAACCCTTGTAATTCCAACAAGTCTAATTCATCAATGAATGAATCAATTTTCTCTGGATTTGTTTGATATAACTGATTTACATAATTTAATATATTGTCAAAATTAATATGTGTGTTGAGGTAACGCTTCACAAACTGTGATGATTCTGAAATCATTTCACTTGCATTAGCTCTGCCTTTAATCTCAGAAAATTTCTGAATGTATGACTTCCATTCTTCTCCAAAACTCGCTATAGGCTTAACATACTGATTTTCCTTGATATTATCAATAAAATTGCGCTCTACATCAGTAAATCGATAATCTACAGCATTAAAGTGGTTAAACGCTTTATGCAAACACTTATATTCAACGGGAAGTTGCGCACTACTATTTTGCTCTCTTTGTATTCTTTCTGCCTCTGTGGTTCTTTTTCTTATCTCGATATCAACTAATTTTAAAATTGCAACCCCTGCAGCAGATGGCTCTGTTTTTTTAGTAAACTTTCCATATGAGTTAAATAAACGCCATTTAACATCACCATGATCTTCCTTACCATTTTCTGACGCTTGCCAATTTTTAAATGCCTGTTGGATACGATTACATTCTTCCAAAGATTTTATTTTTGCTATATTATTTTTAACCAAATGGAAAGCCTCATTTCTCATATCATCTGTATTATCAATTGTATTTTTTGTTCGATTAATATGTTTATTTAAATTTCCCTCCAAAATGGACAAAAATTGGTTTGCAGATAACTCGTCAACTTCTAACGTTGAGTTTTTGTTTACACCATTAGAGCTTAATATATTTAAGAGTTTGCCAGCTTTAGTATGGGGCTGGTTATTTTCAGTGCTTCTCTTAATAAATATAGTGCTTGCATGAGAGTTATCCCCCCCTAATGCATCAAGCTTATACGTTCCTCCAATTTGTATCTCCTTTAATTCTGTATCTTTATCTATATGCAATTGCTGAAAACTAACATTAGTAAAATAAACTGAATTAAACATCTTACCTTTAATAATGGTTTTATCCTCGAAAGTACAGTTTTCGAATTTAACCTTTTGACGTTCATTCTCTCCAATAGTTTCAAAAGTACAGTTTTTAAATATACAGTTCTTAAATACTCCATTGTTTGACTTCAAATTTTTAAAAGTAACATTTTCAAAGGTGACATTATTTAATACCGTTGTTTCATCAATTAGCCCACCATCTAACTCAAGATTTGATACATTAGCCCCATCTAAATTAACCCGCTTCAAATTTTGAGGTAATCTAGCACCATTTTTACCTATAATGTTTGCATGCCCCAAATTTAAGGTTTTACCTACGGATGCATCATTAATAATATTTTTTAAGTTTACAGTTATATTTAGAGGCAAACGTGTATTTTCATTAACCCTAACTTCATCAAAATTTGCCTCGGTTATTCTGCAATTTCTAAGATTTACATCTTTTAAATCTTTAGGCATTGCAATCTTATGAAACACTCCATGAATATCACCAATAAATCTAGCTTGTGATAGATCACAGTCGTTAAACTTCGTTGGAAAAACTGTTTGTAACGCTATATTTTTTTCTAGATCTTTCTCTATTTTTAGTAGATTTTGTTCAATAGCACTTTGATAGCGTTCATTTGATGGATTAATTGGATAAAATGGAAAACATTGATTCCATGCATCAATAACCTCACCTTTATCTTTCGTCTTCAGAATATCAATAATTGTACCACTTCTTAATTCCTCAAGACCTAACTTCGTTTGAAATTCAACGCAGTTATTTCGTAACTCCTCTACTGAGACTGAACCTAATATAGCCTTATTAAACTTAGCCTTTGAGAAATCATAATCAGTACCATCCGTGTATTTAACTCTACTTAAATCTACCGCCCTCAGATCATAACCACTAAAGTTAATATTAAGATCACTTGGTACCTTTATCTCTGTGCTACTATTTGTCAGTAAAAAATAGACTAACCGAGCACTTTCTATTTCAACCTTCTGCTTCAAGGTTTCAATTTCACCTAGACATACCTTTAATTTAGTATAAACACTAAGTACGTCAGGGTAGGTAATATCATCTAAGCTAGTAAGCAATTCATCTAATTTAATAAGAGTATCATTAATCTTAACCTGTAAGCTTTCAAACGTCTTTTTAATATCATTGAAATATATATCATTTACTTTTAAAGATAAAAAATAATTAATATTATCTTGTTGTAGATATTTTTTACTATCATCTATAATAGCTCCCCTATTATTTAAACATTCTTTAATGTCTGCTAAAATTAGCTTCTGTCTCTCTTCCTTATCAGACTCAAAACCCCTTATTTTATTATTAATATAAGCCTTCGGATCATGTACTATTTCATCTTTACGATTTTCAAGCTTTTGATTATTAGCATCAATAGTGCGGTTAACCCAATCAAGATCTTGCATAGTCGCGTGATATGATTTTAATTCTTCTTCTAAAGCGTAAAGGTCTATTGCGTTAATTACATTTTTAGTCGAGCTGGAGTTTATTAACTCGCTTTTCTGATCGGTTTCATGTTTTTTTTTAAATTCTTGCACAGCAAGATGATTACTTTGTAATGTAATCCCCAACTCTTTATCTAAATAGCTATCTGAACTAGAAGCAACATCTAGCAAGTATTGCGAATTCTGAGAACTCCATAAGCCAGTTTCTATAAATTCAGATAAATCTGATCTGTTAGTAATTAAGTTTTCACCAATACCAAGTTGACTTAGATGTTGAAGAAATATTCTACGACTATCAGAAATTCTGAAAAATGGTTCTCGAGATTTTAACCCTTGATGGGTTTCAAGTAATGCATCAGCTAATGTATTATAATTCATCTCTAAAAGGTTAATCTTATCCCATAATAAAAACTTTTCTGCAATACGTTTATCTGCATTTCCATCAGAGAGTTTATCTTTGCGCATCAAATGTTGTTTATAATCTTTTTTGACAGACTTAATAAGTGTTTTCAATATAATATAACGCTCAACAACAGGTTTAAGCGCTTCTTTTTTAGCTTTTAACGTTTTGAGACTATCTATATTTGTTTTTTCCTTCTCTTCTAAGCTATCAATTCCTTTGGTTAATTGTTCATATCTACTGGTAAAATTTAGCAAGTCTTTAATCGCTTCATTATTTTTACCTGCGAATATATCAGCTAACTGATAATTATTTTTTAATTGTATAAGCTTTGTTATTTGTGTCTCATCAATATTAGTAACCGCCTGTGTTGCTTTCGGACTAAGCAACTTTTCTATATTGTTTTTTCTCTCAGAACTATCTTTTACTAATTCATCTCTTCGACGTATTAAGTTTAAATTTTCTTCCTTAATCTGCTTACTGTTACTATCACGCCCAACCAAATTCTCACTGTCTTCTTCAGACCAAGTTTCTTTTTTTAACAGCTCAGTGAGTTCTGATATTTCACCTTCAATAAGGTTTATTTCTTTATCTCTAACAGATTTAAACTGATCAATTATATCTAACTGATTTTTTAAAATAAATGTCATACCCCTACCCCTCAATATAGAGTTACACCAAATGATTAAATGAAAATTAAAATGTGCTTTAAAAAAATTAGTACTAAAAGCATGTTAACTATTGATGAAAACTACCCCCCATAAAGTAATTAAATAAATGACCTCATATAATCAATGTCTCAGCAATCAGAATATCTGTCAACCATTAAATTTTCATAATCAACAATTAATTCATAAAATTAAGCATATAGTTATATGATATATATAAATAAATCATCTTTAAATAATATTTTATATTACAAAATTTGTTATTTGAAAGAACCAACCCACCAAACCTATTTACGACCACCTCTAGAGACTTGCTCTCTCAAACTAAAGCTGAAATAGCAAAGTTAAATGACGGTCATTGTCATTAACTTTGGATGGAGGCAGTTACAAGTTTTTTTTGTCTTTAGTTAGTTTTATCGTTCCCCTTTGTATCTTCGCCTAAACTACGTTATAGTAGTGAACTTTAAAACCTAAATAATATAAGGACTAGAGACAATGACAACTGCAAGCGCGCGCCACATTTTAGTAGAAACTGAAGCACAATGTAATGACTTAAAAGGTCAAATTGAAAATGGTGCTGTTACTTTTGAAGAAGCTGCAAAGGCTCACTCACTTTGCCCATCTGGCCAACGTGGTGGTGAATTAGGAACGTTTAGCCAAGGCCAAATGGTTCCTGAATTTGACCAAGTTGTTTTTAATGAAGAAGTTGGTAAAGTTCATGGCCCAGTTAAAACACAGTTTGGCTATCACTTAGTTGAAATTACTGAGCGCAGCTAATCTTTTATTTTTTCTTCCAATCATTTATCCTGATATAAAATTTAATTTAAGCGGTGGTTATTATCACCGCCTCTAGGATAAGTGTATTACGATGGAACGTAAGCGATATCATTATTTGGATAATATCAAATGGGTTTTGGCTATTTTGGTGATTATTCACCATGCTGCTGGAGCAGCTGGCTTAGATCCCGTTGGCTTTAACCTGCCTCAGGTAATTACAGAAAATCAATGGCAATATGACATCTTAAGCAATTTACAAGGGATTAACCAATCCTTTTTTATGAGTTTGTTTTTCTTTATTTCAGCCTATTTTAGCTACCCATCGCTATTAAAAAAAGGTAGTAGTCGCTTTATTTTAGATAAGTTAAAGCGTTTGGGTATTCCAGTATTAATCACTGTCTTTATTATTACGCCAATTGTTGCCTATCTTGGGCCAAAACATGCAAGTTATATTGAAGTACTTACCTTTTATGTAAGCTTATTAAAGTTTGCAAATATGCAGTTAGGCGTCACTTGGTTTTGCTGGACATTAATTGTATTTAATCTTTTATTTCTTATTGGTCACTCGTTGGTTACATCAAAAAATCAATCACAAAAAACGAAGCAAAAACAAATTCCAACTATCTTTTTAATTCTTCTACTTGCAACTGTTATGATCATTTTTAATGCCATCGGTTTATACCTACAAAATCTACTCGGTGAGGATTTTCTTGGGTTTCACGATTTAAAATATTTTCCTATGTATCTTGTTATGTTTTATTTGGGTGTTAAGGCTTACCAATACCAGTGGCTCGATCAAATTAGCTTTAAACATGCATTTGCCGGTATTTTAATGTGGTTAATTGCCTATGCCTTTTTAATAAAAATACTATCAGGCTATCATTTAAATGGCTATGTTCTATCAAGAGGATTCACCGTTTTTGGCTTATGCTTATTTATTATTTACTCGTTTAAAGTCCTGTTTAATACAACGAATAAAATGACAGAAATTTTAGCCAGATCTAGCTATGCGGCTTACGTTATTCAAGTCATTCCTTTAGTAATCTTTATAAGTATACTACGATTATTTATGACTGAAATACCATTAGTCAACTTTGTAATTATTGCGATTCCTTCTGTCATATTTTCATTTATATTGGGTTATATTATTTGTAAATCACCCATTTTAAAGCGTATATTTTAGTTAAGTGTGGTAATTTATTAATTTGCAAAATTATTTAATTATCTATTTTTCCTAGTTTTTTAGTTATCAATCCATGTATAATTTCTTAACAATTTATATGAAATAAATTACTAAATACCTACCTTGAATATAAGATATAAGGATATAGACGTGAAAAAAATAGTAATATTTATTCTAACTTTCGGGCTTTTAACTCATAATGCAAATGCTCTATGGAGCACAGGCCATGCGCTAGTTGCAGAAATTGCCTATGAGCAGCTTGATCATACAACCTTAACAAAAGTTGATCAATTATTAAATACCCAGCCGGATGTACCACAAATTGGTGATGGCAAGCAACCTAGCCCTACGCCAGAAGTTTTATACCAAACCTACAACTACATGCAAGGTGCTGCCAGCTGGCCAGATGATATCAAACGCTATTATTGGGTCAACTTTAATCAAAAAAATAATTTCTCAAGTATGCATTTTATTGATATTCGCTTAGATTTATCCAAACAAGGTGATAGCCAATACTGCAGCAATACGCTTAACAACGCTTACATCAATCAAACAATCAATGAAAATAAAGAAAATATAGTCACGGCTATAGAAAGTGCCATTAAAACACTTGCTCTAAATAATACATCCAATAGTGAAAAAGCAACGGCCTTACGATATCTAATCCACTTCATGGGTGATCTCGCACAACCTTTACATGCCAGCGACCCAGTACTTGACGGACTTGATACCTATGGTGGTAATAAAATGTATTTTCAAGCTAATGAAAATCCATACTATCAACAAGTTACCGGTAGCAATCCTTTTGATGATTATACTCCACAATCAATTGCTAATTTACATGCTTATTTTGATAGCGAACTTGCCGAATTTAATCAGCTTCAAGAAACGATTGACTCAAGTTATTCACCGAATGGTTTTGAATTATGGAGTCAAAACAAAGATCAATACCTTGACTACTTAAATTATTTGGCAACACGTACTGGAACCTATGATGATAAAACAGAGCTTAATGTCATTAGTTGGGCATTAGGCACCTCCAAGCTTGCCTGCAAAATGCTAATTAGCGATGACGATACGTTTCATTATCAATTAAGCTCAAATGAAAAGTCGATTATTGTAGACTATAACTTATTACTGCTAAATCAATATGATAAAGATATTAACCAACAAGTGTATTTAAACGGCGTACGCCTAAGCTATTTACTAAAGGCTATATTCCAACCTCAAAGTGAAGATCCACAAGTTATTAATTACAGAGAAAAAATTATCTTACCCATTTTAAATAATCAAAATATTCTAACACTTAATCAACTATCTCAAGCCTAATAAAAACGCTTATTATCTGAGCATTATATTTCAATAAAAACAAACCAGCGTATAACTCGATCTAACTTATTCAAGCATTTATTTCTATGATCAAACAATAGTAATCATAAACCAGCTATCTTGATACTAAGGAAATGTTTTGATGACTGAAGATCCATTTTTTCATATTACTATGGTTCATTATCATAATAAAATTTATCAACTAAATGAGCTCCAATTAGGTTATAATACCTACCTACTGTATTGCTTTGACCCAAAGGCATCCTACCATCGTTTGTTATTCTCTGCACATTGTGACTGGCATCCAAAAAAAGATCAATTCACACGTCTATCAAATACTTATCATTTTATGACACAACCAAATGATATGCTAACGCTTAAGCAAATAGCTGCTACAGATCAATTTATTACACTGGATTCCTTTACTACGCAAAGTAGTCAATTTTCAAATTATCGTATTATACCAATGGATAAAATGCAGGCACAAGCTACCTTACCAGTCCTCTTTAAGTATATGCACAATCAGCCAGCAAAATATATCAGCGCTTTAATCTACTGTAATGATAAAGCATCAGGCCAATTTAACCTCAAACAACTTGATGAAAAATTATTCCCATTATTTCATGTTAATGAAGTTGATATGATCACTTGCCGCAATTTCAGAGATCAAAACAGGATGAATCCACCACAGGTTTTTTATCCGCAAACCTATCTAAATTCTAACCGTGTCTTTGATAGTATTGATAATGAAATGCTCTAAATTATATCAAATGCCTCTAAAGCGTTTAAGGAATAAATACGCACAAATTGATAGACCAAATAAGATGATAGATAACATGAAATATACCTCGCGTATACCTAAATGCATCACTAAAAAACCACTTGATAGTGTGCCAATTGCTAAAGCTAAATTTTGCATCGCTAAGGCCGCACCTGAGACACGTCCCATCTGTTTTTGATCCGTTTCTTTTTTGATTAAATATCCATAAGTAACTAATTGAATACCTGTTCCTAAACCAATAATAAATGCAAATAGATACAATAACCAAGAAGGCCAAGCGAGTTGATATAAACTTAATAATAAAACACCTATTGCTAGAATAATAAATCCCACACTAAAATATGCCCAATAATTAACAATATCTTTTTTCCTGCTCATTAATACACTTGTTATTACCGCACCAAAACCATCAAGCCCAACAAAAATACCCAAAGCCTGTGGCTCTTTGGGTAATACATGATGAAGAAAAATTGCCAATTGTGTTAGTCGAACCAGAGAACAAAAAAACCATACCATAGCTAATAGAATTACTATTTTAAGTAATCGGTTTTGAAAAATTAATTTTAATCCAGAAACAAAATCGTCTAACCAGCTATTTTTTTGTAGTTGCCTCTGATCATCTAATACCTTATCAAGTGGAAGCCCAAATAATATAAGTGCTGAGAGAATAAAGCTAAACGCATTAATCGCTAAGCAGATTCTAGCTGAAGCAATCACTAAGACCAAAGCCCCAAGCATAGGGCCTAAAACTTTACACATTTGAAATACAACCGTTGTATAACTTGACGCTTTTAATAACTGCGCTTCAGAGACAACATGTTTAATGTAGGCTTGCTGTGCAGGAACATTAAAACAAACAACGGATGCTCTAATAAAAATTAGGACTAATGCTAACGCCATATTGCTTGTTAAAAAAAGTGCAAATGTTAATACGCCTGCTATTAAATCAGTAACCATCATCATATAGCTAACACAGTTTAAATTAGCCTCTAAATGAGTTATAACTACTTTAATTGTTTAACTATCTGGTTTTGAATTATTTTTAATGGCATACTCACAAGATTTTAGGGACAAAGTTTTAGAAGTAAAACAACAAGAGAATTTAACAATATCTTCAACTGCTAAACGATTTTG